>DLHV01000153.1:206-9815 GCA_002483395.1 Chloracidobacterium sp. UBA7659
CCGAAGATCTCTTCCTGGAAGACTCGCATTTTGTTGTGGCCTTTCATTATCGTCGGTTCGATGTAATAACCGTCCTCGAGATCGGGGTTTTTGTACGCTTTGCCGCCGGTCAAAATCTCTGCACCTTCGTCCTTGCCGATCTGCAGATAATTGAGAATTTTCTCGTACTGGTCCTGGCTCGCCTGAGCACCCATCATCGTCGTCGGGTCGAGCGGGTGGCCCATCTTGATTTGCTTGGTGCGTTCGACGAAACGCGGGATGAACTTATCGGCGATGTCCTCCTGCACGAGCACACGGGACGGGCAAGTGCAAACCTCGCCCTGGTTCAAAGCAAACAACGTGGCGCCCTCGAGACACTTGTCGAAAAATTCATCGTCGGCGTCNNGGGACCTCACCTTGATTGAGCGCGAAGAGAGTCGCACCTTCGAGACATTTGTCGAAGAAAGCATCGTCGGCGTCCATGACGCTCTTGAAAAAGATGTTCGGCGATTTCCCACCGAGCTCGAGCGTGACCGGGATCAGATTTTGCGATGCGTACTGCATTATCAGCCTGCCCGTAGTGGTTTCGCCGGTGAAGGCGACCTTCGCGATACGCGGATTTGTTGCCAGCGGCTTTCCGGCTTCAACTCCGAAGCCGTTGACGATATTGAGAACACCTTTCGGCAGCAGATCGCCGACCAATTCGGCCCAAACCATGATGCTCGCCGGAGTTTGCTCGGCCGGTTTGATAACTACGCAGTTTCCGGCGGCAAGTGCCGGTGCAAGTTTCCACGTGGCCATCAGGATCGGGAAGTTCCANNTTCCACGCGGCCATCAACAGCGGGAAGTTCCAGGGAATGATCTGGCCGACTACGCCGAGCGGTTCTTTGATAATTACAGACAGCGTGTTTTGATCGAGCTCTGAGGCAGAACCTTCTTCGGCTCGGATAACGCTTGCGAAATAGCGGAAATGGTCGATCGCAAGCGGAATGTCGGCGGCGGTCGTTTCGCGGATCGGTTTGCCGTTGTCCCAGGTCTCGGCACGGGCCAGCAGGTCGAGGTTTTGCTCCATGCGGTCGGCTATTTTCAGCAGGATGTTGCTCCGCTCGGTGGCCGAGGTCTTGCCCCACGTTTCGAATGCCGCGTGGGCAGCATCGAGGGCGGCTTCTATATCCTGCTCGTTCGATCTGGCGATTTTCGTAAACGATTTGCCGTCCACTGGCGAGATGCACTCGAAATACTCGCCGCTCTTGGGCGCGACCCACTCGCCGCCGATGAAGTTTTCGTATTGTTCTTTGAATTTCGGAATGTCGTAAGATTTTTTTGTTGCGTCCATGATGATCTCCTTTTAGAACTGTTGATCGAAACCCGTTGGCGGGTCTGAATTTGGTTAAGAGAGAAAGAGAAAAAACGTGTATTTGACTATTGTAGCACTGGCGGCGTTCTACGCAATACCCGTTTTTGCGTATACGTCAGAGAGCGTTTTTTGCGCTATTTCCCTTGCTTTTTCTGCTCCCGGTTTGAGAATAGAAAGCAGCGTTTCGTCGTCATACTCTTTAACACGGTCTTGAAATGGCTGGAGGAATTCGACGGTCGCTTCGGCGAGCTCGGTCTTGAACTGGCCGTAGCCTTTGCCTTCGAAATGGATGACGCATTCGTCTGGGGATTTGCCGGTCAAAAGCTGATAGATCGTCAGCAGATTTCTGATCGCCGGGCGTTCTGGATCGAAATTGATCGCCGTGCCAGAATCGGTGACGGCTTTTTTGAATTTTTTGGTGATCGTGTCGGCATCGTCAAGCAGAAAGATCGAGCCGTTCACGTTTTCGTCGGATTTCGACATCTTTTTCGTTGGGTCTTGCAACGACAGAATATTCGCCCCGACGGGCGGGATGTACGGTTCGGGGATTTTGAACGTTTCGCCGAAATCGCGGTTGAAACGCTCGGCAAGATCGCGTGTTAGTTCGAGATGCTGCTTCTGGTCCTGGCCGACGGGAACGAGATCAGTTTGATAGAGCAGGATGTCCGCGGCCATCAGGATCGGGTAGGTGAATAATCCCGTACCAGCTTGAGAGTACCTTTTGTGTAAGGCAATTTGGGCCGCCCCGATAAGGTCAATAAATATCTCCTCGTCTTGAATAGCTTTCGATATGCCAAGTCGGAAATTAGGGTCTAGAACAAGCTGAGGATCTTCATCGAGCTTCATCCGCCCCGTCATCAATCTTAGAAAGTGAATCAATTCGGTTCCATAAAGACCGCTTGCTAGCTTTTCTTCCAGGCGTCCGACTTGGGCTTGGCTTTTCTCTTTAAACTGAGTCATCCGCTCAAGCTCGCCCATTCGGGAAATACAGGAGAGTATCCACGTCAGTTCGGCGTGTTCGGGAACGTCGGACTGGATGAAGATCGTTGACTTGTCGGGATTGATACCCGCTGCCAGGTAGATGCGGGCAAGATCCAGCGTTTTTTGCCGCAGCATCTGCGGTTCCTGCGGCAGCGTGATGGCGTGCAGGTTTACGATGCAGTAGAAGCTCTCGTATTCGTCCTGCAATGCGACCCAGTTTTTCAGTGCTCCGAGATAATTTCCGATATGAAGCTGACCGGTCGGCTGAGCGCCGCTGAAAATGCGTTTTTTCATAGACTAGAGCCGAAGAAGATAAATCAATCCGATAAAGAAAGGAGTTATAATTATTCTGAGAACCCCGATATAGATCAGAGCCATGAGAATCAGAAATCCGTATTGTTCAAAAAGGTTGAAGATCGGTTCCGCGCTCTGCGGTAAAAAGGTCTGCAAAATCTTGCTTCCGTCCAGAGGCGGAAAAGGCAATAGGTTGAAAACAAAAAGCGAAAGGTTGAGCGTCATCAGGTAACCGACTAATATCGCGACCGGATTACTACTTTGACCAAAGAAATCACCCACGCCGAACCCCTGCGACATCATTATCTTTGCCGCAACGAATCCTGCGATTACCAAGATCAGATTCGCAGCAACTCCCGCAACCGAAACCGTAACATTCCCAAGCTTATAATTCCTCCAGTTGCGAGGATTGACCGGAGTCGGCTTACCCCAACCAATAAGAGGGATCGACGCAACCGCACCACCCATGGCACCCAAAATAAACGATACGATCGGAATTAACAGCGTTCCGATCGGGTCGGTGTGAGCGACGGGATTTAACGTTACTCGCCCAAGCATAAGGGCGGTATCGTCGCCATTTTTGTGCGATACCCACGCGTGTCCCGCCTCGTGTGCTGATATCGCAAGCACTAACACCACCATGTAGATGACCAAGTGGCTTGCCAAATTTGCAATATCCATATCGCCCATTTTTTAACCTCAAAATTCGTGATCAGCAATGTTACAGCCGCCGACCAAAACCAACTCGTTTATTGTCTTTACGCCTAAATTGTGCCATTCTTTTTGCACAAAACAAACCCTCTGATGGAGAAAGTCGAAATGCTGAAAAAAATATTCTTTGGCGGCGAATCGGGCCTCTCGCCGCTTGCGAATACGGGACTGACGCTGCTCAGAATATTTGCAGGGGCGTCGTTATGCCTGGCTCACGGCATGGGCAAACTGCCGCCGTCTGAAGGTTTTATAGAAGGCACGGCCAAGATCGGATTTCCGCTGCCGGTGGTATTTGCATGGGCGGCCGCGATGTCCGAATTTCTCGGCGGTGCTTTCCTCGCTCTCGGTTTGTTAACAAGGGTTTCGAGTTTTTTCATCGCATGCGTGATGGTTACGGCTTTGCTCGGAGTTCACCGGGCGGACCCGTTTCAGAAACAGGAACTGGCATTTTTGTATCTGTTTATTTCTTTTGCGTTTTTACTTGCGGGTTCGGGCGATTGGAGCATCGACCGCTTTTTGAGGAGATAGTTGGGCCACGGTCATTACGCCGCAGGCGGGTCGCCTGCGTTCCCGGGTATGAAGAATCATATTGTTTGCATCGCAAGCGAGTTTAAAGGTAACGAGTTCCTTGAAGAATGCCACAACGCGGGCTGGGATGTTACACTTGTCACCCGCAAAAGGCTGCTCGATGAACCCTGGGTCTGGACCGCCATAAACGCGGTCAGAACGGTTGAGGATCACGTGTCGGTCGATGAATACATCCGCACGGTGGTGAACACCGCGGGAGCAAAAGCGATCGATCGAGTCGTCGGCCTGGATGAATTCGACGTACTGACCGCCGCAAAAGTTCGCGAGCATTTACAGCTTGGCGGGATGTCGAGTTCGCACGCCCTGCGATTCCGCGACAAACTGGCGATGCGCAATATTGCCTTTGAAGCCGGAATTCCATGCCCTTCCTATGTCGGCGTATTTCACCCGGACGCGATCAATGCGTATCTGGACAGCGGCCCCGGCCCGTGGGTCGTAAAGCCGCGAAACGAAGTGTCAGCCTTCGGCATCCGCAAATGCGAGACAAAGGAAGATGTTTGGAATGCGTTAAATGATCTTGACGGGCGAAATACCTGGCGAGATCATCCATCGCAATTTTTAATCGAAAAGTTCATCGTAGGCAATGTTTTTCACGTCGATTCGGTCGTGCATAACGGCAAAGTTATGGCCTGCGGCGTCAGCCAATACGGTACGCCGCCATTCAGCGTTTCTCATTACGGCGGCGTATTTACATCGTCGATCGTCCCTTACAAAGCCGCCGAACGATCAAAACTCGAAAAGCTGAACACGGAATTGCTCAAGACATTCAAATACCAGCAGGGTGTGTCGCACGCTGAGTTTTTGCAGAGCTCGGACGACGACAACTTCTATCTTTTGGAGGTCGCATGCCGCGTTGGCGGAGCCTATATCGCCAACGTTCTTGAACACGCCTGCAACTTCAACCTGTGGCGCGAATGGGCAAAACTCGAGACCTCGACGCCCGAGAATCCATACAAACTTCCGAAACTCCGTAAGGATTTCGCCGGCGTTGCTCTCGCGCTTGCTAATCAGGATGCTCCAGATACCTCGCATTATGTCGACGAAGAGATCGTTTATCGCGTCAGCAAGCCAAAACACGTCGGGCTTATCTTTTATTCGAAAAAACAGAAGCGCCTTGAAGAGCTTTTGAGTGTTTACTCGGAAAGAATCACTCGGGATTTTCTGGCGACGGCTCCGGCTAAAGAGAGGTACGACGATTGAAAATGTAGGGGGGTTGCTATTTATTTATGTAGATTTTGCTTGCTGACTTTTAGTTGGATCTTGTCCCCGAAATCCATCTCTCTATCATTCTCACTAGCACGAACGTTCTGGAAGGAATAGTCGAAAACTACGAAATAATTCTTGTTCCAAAGAGAAAGAGGTACTGGAAAAACCACTGAGGAGTCAGGCATCAGTATTGTTGATGAGCCAAAATCGAAACCATACGGAAGCCACTTTCCCCGCGTATCTTTGACACCGAACCAAACGCCAATTTCTCGATCCTTGCATAGGCCAAAAATCTTCTCACCATTAGGAAACTGAAAAAAACATTTCGGGTCTGGAAGGTACACACTTTCCGTTGGGACCTCTATCGGCAGCGTTGAGTCATTGTGAAGACGAAGCCAAACTGCGTTCGATTCCTTCATTGGGGTTTTGGTCTTACTTTTTGCTAATTCATTGGTCTCCAACATCCGTTTTTCGCCGGGGTCGGACATATCACCATAATGCTCAAAGGTAATATAGACTTTCTTCTGAAATTTCTTCACATAGGCGGCGGACTGACTGTCCCAATTACGTTTTACGATTGCGAGAGCATTTATGCGAACCTTCTTTTCAGCCACTAGTTTGATTTCTTTCTGACTAGGTTGAAAGTCAGGCATCAGTTGCCCCAGTTTCTTTCCGCTGAAAGTGTTGTACAGAGCCAAGTTCTGATTCTCACCTCCAATGAAAAATGCTTTCGAATCCGAGCTAAATAAAACCGTGTCTCCACCGGAAAACTCGTACCTCAAATCTGTGAGGCTCAAATCTTCCAAATTCCAAATTGTCGTATCGCCGATATTTCCCGTGACTGTTGCGAGTTTCCCGTTTGGGCTTATCGAAGCCTTTTCGGGATAACTAAAATCAATATCTCTTGAACTTATTAAAACATTTCCTTTGAGAAGCCCGATCAATTCAAATTTGTTTGCCTTTCCCGTATTTATCACGGCCACCGCATTCTTTCCATCAGGCGTAGGCATTGCAAATTGCACGTTCTTGCCGACCTTGAATTTTCTGACCTGCTTTCTATTGCTTACATCCCAAACACGAATAGTTCCATCTTGATGGCCCGTTATGACGCTTTGTCCGTCAACGCTAAAGGCCGCAGAATTTATTGGCACATTTGATGACGTGAACACCATATTGCCAGAAGCAGATTCATATCCCTCGGGGGTATTTAGACTCCCTTTCGGAGCCATGGATGCGGTGTCCCACAATAAGACTTCCGTATTTATTAGTGAGAGAAAATTCTTTCCATCTATAGAAAATGCAAGAGTTTCTACTTCGTCGCTACGATCACTCACTTTTACTTCTTTCAGGTTCTCTCCGGTACTTACTTTCCAGGTTTTAATAACTCCATCTCCATCTCCCGAAAGTAGGGTTTTGCCGTCGGGGCTGAATGCAATGGCAGTAACTCTGGTATTGTGGCCGAGAAATGTTTTATGTAAGTTTTTGGTGAGCGGATCGAAGAAATAAATCCGCCCGTCATTCCCGGCAACCGCTAGATTTTTATAATCCGGCGAATATGAAATAGCATGAATATAACTTGGATGACCGTCCAGACTCCAAGATTTTCCATTGGTAAGGTCAACTACCCGAATTGCCGTGCTATATACTCTATCTTCTTGAGCGAATAGCTTCCCGTCGGAGCTAAGATCAAACGTGTGCCCAATTGGGTTACCGTCGATTACTCGTTCTTCGCCATTCTCAAGGTTGTAAAGGTGAAATCCATCATATTCACTAACTATCGCGAGCTTAGCCCGCGCATTGACCGATGCGGTCATTTTAGAGTCGTTAAGCTTTAACTCCTTAATCAACTTACCGGAGCTTTCCTCGATGACAAGTTTGTCCGCAGTTGTCCCTCTAACTGAAAGACTAAGATCTTCGCTAAAGACTCTTTCTCCGCCGTATGAATACATTGATTTGCATTCTATAGGCACAATATCAGCAGGAAAACCTGTTGGAATGTTCCAAGTTGAGACTCCACCGTTAAGATTCCCAACCTTCAGGGTCTGTCCGTCTGAATCAAAAGCTACGCCCGTATGAGTACAGGTATTACCGGGAAAACTAATTATCAAACTGCCCGATGTGACATCTAGCAATTTCGCCGTAGACGTTTCGTCAGAATACGCGGTGGTAGCGAGAGTTTTCCCATCCAAGCTGAAAGCAATGTCCGATATTCCAGTTTTTCCCACGTCGGCTACCCACAGAAAATCTCCACTCTTTGCGTCCCAAAGCTGAACGCTGCCATTTCCGCTTCCGGTCGCGATTAGTTCTTGGTTTGAACTCCACGCAAAGGCATTTAGCGTGTAATATTCGTCCGCCTTTTGAATAAACGAAATAGGTCTTTTCCAGATAAGCCGGCCACCTTGAATGTCCCACAGACACATGTCCTGATTGCCTGACGAATATGAAACAAGTTTCGATCCGTCGGGGCTAAATTTAAGGTGTAGAATGCTGCCCCTATGGGTGAACTGAAACGGCGAGTCTTGAGCCAAAAAACCAACAACACTTAGATGAATTACAGCGATTAGGAGTAACGTGATTTTCATAGAATTGACTGGCTTTTAACGTAAACTAAATATGTTAGATGTCCAAATTACAAAAAAGTTCGATACTCGGCCTGTGCGAGTCTATGCTTTAACGGCATCTTTAGGTACTCTAATACCTTTTATGACCTCACCCGACGCCAGCTATACAGGTCCGCCGAGCATTCTCGACCACGATCTCAATAAGCATTTTCCCGAGCTGCTCAAATTCGAATCGACGCCCGAAATGGAGGCATCGGCACTTTATCGAGATATCCAGCCGGAAGTCGAACGGATTTTGAACGCGGTTGTGCAAGAGGATTTGTCGGAACCGGGAGTGGCAGCGATCGGCTTTCGGAATAACGATCAGGAGAACCCAGTCGATATCGCTCCCGGTTCTGACAAGGTCAAGGCGCTTGCGTGGAATATTGAGCGGGGGTGTGTTTTTGAAGGGATCATCAATGCTTTGAAGAATCACGAAGATCTTAATAACAAAGACCTGTTGCTTCTCACCGAGCTCGATTACGGAATGGCCCGCAGCGCAAATCGTTTCGTTGCACAAGAGATCGCCAAAGAGCTAAAGCTGAATTATGCATTTGCTCCCGTCTATATAGCGCTTCAAAAAGGAAGCGGGGTCGAATCGCAAACGGCCGGCGAGAACACAAAATCGATCCACGGCCTGGCTATGTTTTCACGGTTTCCGATGAAGAATACTCATGCCGTTCCGCTGCCAAACGGCAAGGACAAAATGTGGGGGAAAGAAAAACGGCTCGGCTACTTGCGGGCATTGATCGCCGACATCCAGCACCTGGCCGGCGAGTTTCGGGCGGTGACGGTCCACCTGGACGCTCATTGCTCGCGTGCTCACCGGCAGAAGCAAATAAAGATTATCCTCGACCACCTTGATACACTTCCGCCGTTGCCAACAATCCTCGGCGGCGACTGGAACACCACGACCTTTAACTCGCAAAGCTCGACACGAGCTATTTTGGGNNTGGGCTATTGGCGGCGAGTATTTATGGGGCCTAAAAATGTCGCCAAGAATCATCTGCCAAATCCGGAACGCTATTTCGAAAGGAACTTGTTCAACTCTTTGGAGAAACGCGGCTACGAATTCCGGAGCCTCAATAATGTCGGCACAGGAACTCTGCATTACCAGATCGACAGCATCGAAAAAAACACGAATCTCCGCGATTGGGTTCCTGAATGGTGCTTTCCGTTCATATTTTGGGCAGCGGGTCGGGTCGGCGGCAGCGTTTCGGGCAGGCTGGACTGGTTTGCCGGCAAACAGATAGCCCTCGCCGAAGGCTCTATGCCGAAAACGATCGGAAATCTGGTTGACACCGAAGGGATTCCTTTATCCGACCATGACGCAATTTCTTTGGACTTTTCGATCAAGTGAAGTAAAATTTCCTTAATAAATCCAAAGGAGGCTGCTTCACCTATGTTATTACGAGCGACGATCGTTTGTTTTATCGTACTTGCCTTCACGGCTGCATGTGGCATCAATTCGGTTACCAAGGCACAGATCGAAGCCATCAAAGCCGGCGACAAGATCACCTACCGATTTAAAAAGGCCGNNGCTGGTTTTACGCCGACAAAGTAACACGCGTAGAAGGCGACACGGTCTACTACAACGCCGGCAAAAGCGAGTCGACAAGCGGCTCCGACGCGCGGCTTAACGAATACGACACCTCACGTGAGCTTTCGATAAAGAAGGCCGATCTGGTCAAATTCGAAACGGAACAGGCACCTGACGACAAAAAGATAATCTGGATCGAGTAGCTTTGCACCGCTTTATCCGCTTATACTATCTAAATGGAAGTAGCTTTTTGTCAGACATTGAGTTTCAATGCAGATACGTTTGAATTCGAGGCGGTTGCACACGAGAACGGCAACGCCACAATTATTAAATTTCCGGTTGACGACAAACAG
>DLHV01000003.1 GCA_002483395.1 Chloracidobacterium sp. UBA7659
GAGGTCTACCGTCTCCAGGGCGTGAAGATTAACGACAAGCACATCGAGACGATTGTTCGTCAAATGCTGCGACGCGTGCGCGTCTCCGATGTCGGCGACACCGACTTCTTGGTCGACGAGCAGGTTGAGAAGTGGCTCTTCGAAGAGGAGAACGAGAAGGCAATGGGCAAGGGCAAGCGTCCCGCCGTGGGCGAGCCGTTGCTGCTTGGCATCACCAAGGCCTCGCTCTCGACCGAGTCGTTCATCTCGGCCTCCTCGTTCCAGGAGACCACCAAGGTCCTCACGGAAGCGGCGATCAACGGCAAGACGGACACCCTCCGCGGCCTCAAGGAGAACGTCATCATGGGACGCCTCATTCCGGCCGGAACCGGTATGAAATATTACCGCAACGTCAAGGTGGCCTATGACGCGACCGAGAATCAGAAGCAGGAGGACGAATTCGATGAACTGGCCGATATTCGCGGCGGCCTCGAGATTCCGATCCTCGCCGGCGTTCCGGGAGTCGATACCGACGATGAATTCGACGGCGACGACGTTTCAGACGATCTGAGTCTCGATGCTCCGGAAGAAGAGTTCGACATCGACGAAGCAATGAAGATCGATATCGACGACGACGAACTTTAGGGCAGAGACGCGACAGTAATGGAGCGTGTTCTTTCCACGTAACAAGCTAAAAGGCTGAGAGCGATAAACTCTCAGCCTTTTTTAGCTTGGAGTACCGACTTCAGCCGGCCGCCTGCTAAAGCAGGAACTCCATACATTTACCAGATCGAACAGGCGTTCGCCCTGACCATCGACTGTCCGGCCTTACAGCCGAATGCCTTTGCGAATTGGGGCATGTTCGAGAGCGGGCCGATGACACGGAACCGGGCGGGCGAGTGCGGATCGCCTTTGACCTGGACGCGTTCGGCTTCCGGGGTCGATTTGGCAGCCCAGACCTGTGCCCAGCCGAGGAAGAAACGCTGTTCGTGCGTAAACCCATCGATATTGGCCGGACGCGGTTTGCCTTCGAGAGATTTCATATACGCGTCGTATGAAACTGTCAGGCCGGCGAAATCACCGATGTTCTCACCAAGCGTCAACCGGCCGTCGACAAATACACCCGGCTGAACTTCGTATTCGTTGAATTGCTTGATGACGCAAGCGGTCCGCTCTTCGAAATTCTTGCGGTCGACATCGGTCCACCACATTTTGAGGTTTCCATCCGCATCAAAGCGGCTGCCCGAATCGTCAAACCCGTGTGTGACCTCGTGGCCGATCACGCCGCCGATCGCTCCGTAATTGATTGCGTCGTCCGCCTCGAAATTGAAGAACGGCGGCTGCAGAATTCCGGCAGGGAAAGTGATGTCGTTATTGACGCTTGAATACGAAGCATTGACTGTCGGCGGCGTCATACCCATGCGGGTCTTGTCGCGCGGTTTGCCAATATCGAGGAAATTGCGTCGGATCTGGAACTGATTGGATCGCATATTGTTGGCTAAATATGATTTCCGATCGATAGACAATCCCCTGTATCCGCGGAGAACATCGGGATAGCCGATCTTTCGTTTGAACGTGGCAAGCTTCGCCTGGGCCTGTTGACGGGTCGCTTCGCTCATCCACTCAAGGCCGTTGATGCGGTTCTTCAGCGACGACATAAGGTTATCGATGAGAACATTCATCCGGGCCTTCATCGCCGGCGTAAATTTGACTTTGGCGTATTCCATGCCGAGAGCTTCGCCGAGGTTGTTGTCGGTCGCCTGGACGCACGTCTTCCAACGTGGTTGCTTTTCCTTCTGGCCACTCAGATACTTGCGGAAGAAATTGAAATTCTCGTCGGCGAAGGGCCTGGCCAGGGCAGGGGCAGCCGAATTCACCGTCATCCAGCGAAGATATGTTTTCCAATCGGCGATCGGAACGTCCTTAAGCATGGCGTTCATCTCCGTGAAGAACTTCGGCGGCGCGATGTTCATGTCGGCAATCGCCGGCGTATTGCGGGCGGTTATGTAATCGGACCAAGCGAAATTCGGCGTTAACTGCTGAGCATCGGCGAGGGCGATCTTGTTGTAGTTGTTGTCCGGGTTGCGTCGTTCAACCGGCGTAAGCGATGCTTTGGCTAGACGCGTTTGAATGTTCAGTACAATCGCCGCATTTGCCGCCGCCGTTGCCGCGTCGTCTCCGAGCAACTTGAACATATTGGTCATGTACTCGGCGAATTTCGTCCTTATTTCGACCGATTTGGGATCGTCCTTCGTGTAGTAATCACTGTTCGGCAGTGAAAGACCGCCCTGATTAGCGTTCGCGATAACGGCGTTGGAATTCTTCAGGTCTGGCCCGGCGCCAAAACCGAATAGTGCGGGAAGCCCCGCATTATGCAATGCCGCGATCTCATGCTGCAAATCGGTTAGGGTGTTGATCCTCTTGATCTTTTCGAAGTACGGCTTCAGTGGCTTGATGCCGGCCTCATNNGGCTGCCTCATCCATGCACGAAGAGTAAAAATCGCCGATGAGTTGAGTATCGGTGCCCTCTGCGGCCTTGGTTTTCGAGGCTTGTTCGAGGATCGTATTCAGGACCTTGTTGTTGTCGTCAATAAGAATGTTGAAGCTGCCCCAACGGGTCTCGGATGCAGGTATCTCGGTTGATTTGAGCCACGATCCATTCGCGTACTGGAAAAAATCGGTACAGGCATCAACTGACTTATCCATCTGCGTTGTATCGAAGCCCTTTCCTTGGGCCATCAGAAAAGTGCTTGAAAAAACTAGTACGGCCACGGCCGCAGCCGATCGAAAACTGGCATTGCGCATATTTTGCTCCTGGATAAAGTTGCGGTGATATTACGGATATACTTGCAAAATAGTTTAGATGCTTCTTGGCCACCGCAAAACTTAATATGAACGTCAGCGTGGCCGGGCAAAAACCAATCGGGATTACCACCGATTAAAGCATCGGAATGAATATTTCCTTCACTTTTTCACGAAGTTCGTTGGCAAGCTCCTTGCGGTTCTTGTCCGAGACCTGATCTTCGCCAAAAGTAATGATAGCGGTAAAACTTTTCAGAGATAAGAGCCGCCACAGATGCATTAGAAAACCAGTGTCATCCCACCAGCAGACGCGCTCGCTTGGCGTCGGCCCATCCACCGGTGTCGCATAGCGAATCGAGGCATACGAAACGGGCAAGTCGCTCTTTGCAGCAAATTCGAGAAACGAAGAATTAAATGGCAGCACATCCTCGCCTTTCGTGCTCGTTCCTTCCGGAAACAGAATTACGCCTTCCTTCTCGTTCAATTTTTTGATCACCTCGGCACCAGCACGCGGAATGTCCCGCCGGTTCGTTCGGTCGATGAAGATATTGCCCATGTTGCGAATGATCGGACCAGCCACGAACCAATCTTTGATGTCGCTTTTAGCGACGAAAATGCCATTTGCCGCAAGGCGGAGAGCCGGAATATCGACATAGCTGAGGTGATTGGAGACAAGAAAGAAAGGTGGTTTTGGTGCTGTGCCGATGACCTCGATCTCCATTCTTGCGATAAAGGCAAAGATCCTTGACCAGTTATGGAACGTGACCTGCCGCCAAAGCACTTTATTCGGAACGACTAACGCAGTGATCCGCCATGTGTAATAGAGTATGAGGGTCGAAATGACAAAAACCGGAAAGCGAATTGAAGCCCGAATTAAATTCATCAAAATAATGCACGCCTCTGGCGGAACTATTCTTTTTCGATCTTTGTAAAATTGTATCGCAGTAAAACACGCATACGCAATGTCTTGCCGTTTCGCATCGCGGGCCGCCAGTTCATTTTGCGGACCGCATCGATGACCGATTCGTCGAGGCCGAAACCGGCCCAGCGTTCGACCTCAATAGCCGCGACCGCACCGTCTTGGTCAATATCAACCGAGACATCGACCGTTGCGCGGATGTCGTAAAAATATGCCTGACGCGTGTATTCGGGCTTTATTCGTTTGTAAGGCATCGGCGGGTGAAAATTCTTTGCCGCAATTGAACCCGCATCCGGCACCTCTTCGATCTGAGTTGTATTTCCGGAAGGCGCTCCGTTCTTTCGAGAACTTTCCAGATGCCCGGTGATCTCGGCCGCAAAGTTCTCTGACGATGCAAAAAGAAGCCGTTCTGATTCGGCCGGCGTATCACCTTCAAAGCTTTTCAAATCCCAATAAACAAGCCGGCCCGATCGAGAGTTCACAAGGAACACGGTTACAAAGGATTCGTAAAACTCGTCTTTCGCAAACGAACTCCGTCGAAGCGTTCCTGAACGGACGAGCATGAAATATTCGCACCCGATCACTTCGCCTATATCTCTTCCCTGCAATGTGGTGAGATTGAACGGGTTTTCCACCTTAACCGAGCGAAAGGCCGCTTGGCCCATATCCTCATCGAGTATATGGAGCTTGCCGGACAGCGAGCCGGAGAGCTGCAATGCGAACTTTTGCGTTTGTGCGGTCTGCTCGGGAGAAAGAATCGCGACCCGTTGCGCCGAAATCGGAAAAGCGAGAAGAAGAACACCACAGAGGCCAGGAACAAGGTAAAAGGCAAAAAGTGAAAAGGTAAAACTAGAAAGCGGGTTTTTGCCTTTTGCCTTTTTTCTTTTGCCTTTTTTTTCTCCGTGTCTCTGCGTCTCTGTGGTGAAATTACCTATGATACAGCTCGGTGATTGCATCTTTTACTTCCAAAGGAAAACAAATCCTGTGAATGCGGTAGCCTTCCTGAAGACCTCGCACGGCCGCGCTCACCTCGGAGATTTCCCTTATCGCCGGGTGCGAAAAGCCTTCTTCGACATAGATAAGGTTCTTAGGATTCGCGTCGTCCTTCGTGTAGAAATAAAGCGGTACATCGCCCGCCTTGTCCTCGACAAAATAGTAATCAACGTCAAATCCCGAATCCTGAACGATCTTCCGTGCTTTGTCAACAAATTCCTGCCTGTCCGTCTCGGGCATGTCCAGGTCGAAGGCCTTGAACAAACGCCGGTTTAGAAAACGCTTCGAAAGGTCTGATAGTATCGCATCGTGGCTACTTTGCCATTGCTTTATGTGATAAACAACATCAGAATCGTCAAGAGCTAAATGCTCGCCGAGCGATAGCCTTTCGCCTTTTAATACTTTTTCAAATGCCGTTCCGGACAAATGCCAGACCGGTTCACCGTTCTTGAACAACGCGAGAGAACGCCGCAAAAGTGAGTGCAACACCGACTCGGCCGAACGCAGAGTGCGGTGAAAATAGACCTGCCGGAACATATAGTATCGAGCTTGCAGGTAGTCTTCGACCGCATACAGGCCGCGGGCCGAAACATAGAGCTGATCGGTCGCCTCGTTTATCTCAAGCGATTTGATTATCCATTCGATATCGTAAACGCCGTACTTTACCCCCGTCATCAGCGAATCGCGCAGGAGGTAATCCATACGGTCGACATCAAGCTGCGACGAAACAAGCTGAGCAAGAGCCATCGGCCGGAACGTGCCGCGAATAATGTCGGCCACGTCCCTTGCGAGTTTAGGCGAATAATCCGCCAGCAATTTCCCGACCTCGGTCGCGCCGCTCAAGACCGCTTCGACCGTGAAATCCTCGTGCCGAAAACCGAGTATCGGTTCGATGACGTGCGAAAACGGCCCGTGACCGATGTCATGCAAAAGTGCGGTGACGCGAACCGCGGTTTGATCTTCGGGTGAAATCGAATAAGTGGCGTTGAGCTTGGCAAGCGTCCGTGTGGCAAGGTGAAATGCTCCCAGACTGTGTGCGAACCGTGAATGCTCCGCCGCCTGATATGCAAAGTGCGCCAGCCCAAGCTGCCGAACACGTCGAAGCCGTTGAAACTCGGCAGAATCAACGAGCCGTCCGATCAGTGCTCCCTCGGGCGTGTCGGTTTTCAAGCGAATTATATTGTGAACCGAATCACGATAGATTCTTTCTGACAGGAAATTGCCTCCTGGCGCAAGTAATATTGT
Source organism: Chloracidobacterium sp. UBA7659 (assembly GCA_002483395.1). Lineage (GTDB taxonomy): Bacteria > Acidobacteriota > Blastocatellia > Pyrinomonadales > Pyrinomonadaceae > OLB17. The sequence continues at coordinate 5,939 of DLHV01000003.1, forward strand.
GGCCCAAACAGTAATTAATTCTATCAGACTCTTGGCAAAAACCTATCATTAAGCCCAAAACGGTGATATAATTCTTTTCCACCTACACAAATATTTCCGCAGTATAGGAGGTCTGTATGATTCCAACGCTTAAACCGCTCTTGTCGAAGACGGCTCTATTCCTCGTGGCTTTTGCCGCTATTTTTCTTTTGGCCCAAGCCGTTTACGCAAGCACGATTTCCGGTTTTGTTTATAACAAAGCTTCTCGCGTGGCTTTGCCGGACATTGACGTTGAGCTTTTGAACAATGATAACCAAATGCGTAATCGAGCGAAAACGGATGGGTCGGGCCGCTATACTTTTGGCGGTTTGCCTGACGGCCGCTACACGGTAAGAGTTATGCCGTTTCGTTACGATTTGGAGGACCAGGAATTTATGGTCGAGATCCAAACGATTAAGACCGTAGGAGCTCAGGGGACGGGAAACGGCTATTTTATGCAGGATTTTTATTTGATACCCAGGCGCGGGAGTCTCGCGGCAAGCGAAACAGGTGTCGTTTTTGCCCAGGACGTTCCGGCAAACGCCAAGAAACTATATGAAACCGCGATTGACGATCTTTCAAAGAACCGCATGGAAGTAGGGATTCAAGGTTTGCGAGACGCCGTTAGCGCGTTTCCGAAGTATTATGCGGCGGTCTTTAGACTTGGAACCGAAATTTTAGCGAAAAAACAGTATGGAGAGTCAGCCCAGCTTTTTATGAGGGCCTCGGCGATAAACGAAAGAAGCGGCTGGTCGTTATATTATGTCGGATTTTCACTTCACAATCTTGGCAAGGAATACAATAAAGGCGCGATCGTTGCGTTGGAAGGTGCTCTTGCACGAGCACCTTCATCTGTACAGGTCTTGTTTCTGCTCGGAAAGATCGAACGTATGGAAGGGAGTTTTGCAAACGCCGAGAAACATCTCCTTCAGGCAAAGAAGAATTCAAGATCGGGCATTCCTGAGATCCACAGCGAACTGGCCCAATTATACGCCAACGACCTCAAGAAGTTCGATAATGCGGCGGATGAGCTCGAGTCGTATCTAAAGGCAAGCAAACTGACGGCTGATGAAGAGAAAAAGACCAGGAAAGTGATCAGTGATTTGAGGGCGAAAGCCAAGGTGCCGGCGAAAACCTCATAATTTTCAGGCAATATTTATTTCTGTTTTCGATTAACCTGCGGACGTCTCAGCGGCTGCTTTATGCCCGGTCTAAGCAATTCGAACACGCGATAAAATCGCACCCGCCAATATTATTCAGCTTGTCGGTCAATACGTGAGATGCATCTGCCACTCCTGCATAAAACGAGGCCACTTTTCTTTAGCAAACTACGGATCGACGGCTTCGCATTTGAGTCTGGACCCTAAATGGATTTTCTTTAGGGCTTCTCGGATTTCCTCATGACGAATACAAATTCGGCATTGCGATCGTAGAACGTTACTGGTATTTTCGCCGCTCTTCGGCCAAAACAAAAAAAGAGCCTGTCCAATGAAGGACAGGCTCGAAGGATTTCTTCAAGTTAAAACTAGAAGAAGAATCTGGCACCGAAGCGAACTTCGCGGGGTACCTGGAAGCCATTAACCAGTCCATAGTCATTACGACGTCCAGCCGCTGCCGACGTTGCCGGGTTCGCCAGGAAGTTCTGAATGTACTGGGTGATTCCAGGTCCGTTGAAGATCGTATTGAACACGGCAGCTTCACCTGTGCAGGTCGTACAGCCATTGGCCGCCAACTGAGATGCACGGATGTCCGTGTTGCTGATCGTGGTCTGGAATGTCAACTCATTCTTTTCATCGAAAAGATTCCGGATATTGAGGAAAGGCTCGATCGAGAACTTTCCATCACGCCCGAATTTGTAACGGTGGCTGACCGAAAGGTCAGTTTCTGTAAACATTCCCGTGCGTCCCAAATCTCCGCGTCCAAAAAGGATGGCGGTCGTGACGGCATACTGCGTGTAAATCGTCGTCAACGGTGTACCCGACTGGAATGTTGTGAAAGCAGAAACGGTTGTTGCGTTTGTGCTATTTCCGAACCAGTCAAAGGTGTAACCGCCGTACGCTTTTACTACGTGCGGACGATCTGTTGCCAACGGGCCGTCGTCCGGATCGCCATTGGCGTTAAAGCCCAACATCGGCAAGTCGAAGAAACGGTTTACGTTCGGCGACGAACGGCCAAATTCATCCGAGCTGGCCAAACCTGAGTAGTTTCCGAAGAGACGGCTCCAGGTGTAGCTGCCGTTGAAGAAGTAGTCGTTAGCACGCTTATCGATGCGAATCTCTACCGCGTCGTAGGTACGTNNGCTGGCATTGAAGAAGTACCTGGTCGCACGCTTGTCGAGACGAACTTCAACTGCGTCAAAGTCGCGGTTAGCCGTCGGGCACGGCAGGTTGGCACTAGAAGCAACTTCGCAAACGAGACCGAAACCGGGGTTACCAATGATGTACGCTTCTGATCCCTGGGCGTTGAAAACGCCTACGTCTTCGATGGCACGGTCCACTTGCTTGTGCGTGTAACGTCCGGCAAGGACCGTATTTCTGCTCAGCTCGCGCTCGATACCGAAAGTATATTCGCTTTGGCGAGCCGCTTTGATGTTCGGATCGATAGCGCCACTTACAAAGATATCGGCACCGGTAATATTCGTTGCAATACGGAAGTCGAACTGGCATCGAGACCAGCCCGTTCCCGTAGTAATCGGGCAAGTGCCTCCGAGAACATCTGGGTTGTTTCCAAGAATATTAGCCAAGGTGTAGTTTGTGTAAGCAGCACCGCGCGACGGGAGGATCTCCGCGAAATCGCGGCGGAAGAAGTCACCGCCGAACGAACCGCGGGGCAGTTCATACTTGAAGCGGTCATAGAACCAGCCGTAGCTGCCGAAGATCTTGGTTTTGCCGTCGCCAGTAAGGTCGAATGCAAGGCCGAGACGCGGAGCAAGCTTGTCTCCCCACCCGAATTCGATCGCGGTCGTTCCCGTCGTACCGAAGTTCGGAACGATCTCATTTTCAAACCTGAGGCCGAGGTTGAGGGTCAAACGACGTGCGATCTGCCAGGAATCCTGAACAAAGATCGACTGGTTGCGGCTGCTTGCTTCACCAACCGTACCGAACCTCTGCAACCGGGCCGTACCCAGATTGCCGGCAGTCGGCGTGTTTGCACCTGTCAGGTTGTCAATTGAAAGACCATAAAAAAGCTGAACGATTCCGAGACCGGTATATCCCTGATCGACCGTATTGAAAAGACGGTTAAACTGGTAGCCGACCTTAAAATTGTGGCGACCTCCGAGGTTGATACCGACAAAACTTGCATCAGCATCAAATGTCGTACGGGTCGAAACGTCGTAATTGATCTGGAAGTTGTTCGCTATATTCTGAAAACCGCTTGTGCATCCTGATCCCGGTGTCGTGCTCGCAGCAAAGCCAGCCTGACAAATGAAGCGGGTTACACGCGGAAGACCATACGAGTTCAGCTTCTCATTGAGGAAGTTGCGTCCTGCACGGAAGTTGAATACAAGGTTGTTGGTCGGGGTCCAGGTCGCTTGTCCGTTGATGGAGTTGCCGTTCTGACGTCCGCCCTGCTGTCCAAGAAAGGCAGCGCCGACCAGACCAAGAGCACTTTGCGGCGCCCCGTTTAGGCCTTCGGTATTTGCCGGCAAAACGCCGTCCTGAACAATCGGGTTGTAAAGAAATGTTCCATACAACCTGAGTTGCGAAGACGGTTGAGCGTCAAGCCTGAAGAACATTTCTTCGGTTCGGACGTTGCTCTTGTAGCGTTCTGTTGAAGCAATAGCACGTCCTGTCGGGACGTTTCCTGTTGTGAAATAGTCGATCGTCCGGGTTGTCTCCTGGATCTGCGGAGCATAAATGGCCGAGAACCAGAGACGGTCCTTAAAGATCGGTCCGCTCAGGCTGGCAACCGGGAAGAAACCCGTTCCACCGTCCTTAGGCGGCTGGAAGTACTCAGGTGTAACGGTTGTTGAAAACCGGTTCAGGACCGTACGCGGGTTGCCCTGAAGCTGTTGCGGTGTGAACGAAGCGCCGAAGTTGCCATGCCATTCATTGTTTCCGCCGATGGTGACCGCGTTGATAACGCCGCCGGTAGCACCGCCGTATTCAGCGTTGAAACCGGTCGATTTGACCTGTACTTCCTGAAGAAGTTCAAAAGGAAGATTGTTGTTCGAGTTCAACTGGCCGGTACGGAAGTTTGTTACTTCCTGGCCGTCAACGACGAAAACATTTTCCGCACCCGATGCGCCGTCAACCTGAAAGCCGGCAGCCAGAGCCTCAGGACGAACGTTCGGAGCGATCTTGAGCAAGCTGCCGAAGGTTGTTCCGCTCGGCAGAGCTTCGAAAATACGTTTACCGATCGTAGTGTCAACCGTGCTGTTGCTTGTGTCGACCGTAACCGCCGAATCACCCGTAACAGTAACATCAACGCCGACGCCCGTTACCTGCAACACCGCAGCTATTGGCGTTGCCCTATCGACGGCAACTGCAACAGTCTGCGTAGTCTCGGCAAAATTGGTCGCCGAGATCGTTACTTTATAAGTCCCGGGCGGCACATTTGGTATATTTACATAACCGGTGCTGTCAGCGGTTATTGTACGGCTATATCCCGTCGTGCTGCCAGCGCTTTCAACCTTAACGGTTGCATTCGGAATGCGAGCATCGTTCGCATCCGTTACGGTTCCTTCAATACTGCCTGTCGTTCCCTGGCCGAATGCAATTGCCGAAAGGCAAAATACAAAGGCGAGAACCGAGGCTATAAACTTGAAGTTTTTATTCATTATTTATCTCCTGTAGCAAAAACTTGTTCTAAAAAGTGCGGTAGGTTGTGTTTTTATTTAATGGGTAGATGACAAACCGCACTTCTGTTGTTGAAAATTGCAATTACTATGCCGTAAGTGCAAAAGGCGTGCGGGAGCCCTTGTTTGCTTGGTTTCAGCGTTAGTTAGGTCTGTATGGAAGGCTACATAAATCCAAATAATTGAACAATGGTATGAAAAGATGCATCAGCCTCAGAAGTTCAAAAGATGGCCCAATTTCTCTTTTTTTGTCCTGAGATAATGTGCGGCGGGTTCTTCGGTCTTTATTTCTATTGGTATTCGTTCGACGATCCGTAGGCCCGCGTCCTGTAACGCTTTTAGTTTCTGAGGATTATTGGAAATAACGCGGACCTGGCACAGCCCGAGATCGAACAGAATTTCGGCACACTGCTGATAGGTGCGAGCATCGACGGCGAAGCCTAGCTTTTCGTTGGCTTCGACTGTGTCGGCACCCTGGTCCTGGAGAGCGTAAGCGCGGATTTTATTGAGGATTCCGATGCCGCGGCCTTCCTGTTGCTGGTAAACGATGGCGCCGCGGCCCTCGGCTTCGATCATTTCCATCGCTCTGTGAAGCTGCGGCCCGCAGTCGCATTTGATTGAGCCGAACACGTCGCCGGTCAGGCATTGCGAATGAATACGGACAAGCGTCGGAACATCGGCCTGCATTTCGCCCTTGTACAGAACCACGAACTCTTCGTCGCTCGTCAACGAACTGTAGCCGGCAATTCTAAATTCGCCGATCTCGGTCGGCAACTTTGCCGTCGCTACTTTCTCAACCGTAACAGTACGGTCCGCCCAAGGGCAATCGTTACTGGTTTCCGTCAACCTTTGGTCTTCAACCGAGATCTCCATGTCGTTTCATTGATTATAACTCGAATGAGGAAGATTGTGTACATTTACTTGCAGCTTGAGCGGTGACAAATGGCCTAAAAATCAAAAAAGACTATTTGAAGGAACCGCAAATCCTTCAAATAGTCAACCATATTGGCTTTCGCCCAAGGTTTATTTGTCTTTCGAATCGTCTGCGTCTGGATCTTCAGGTTTATCGGCCTCTTCGTCCTTTTCGTTGTGAGCGAAGACTGCTCCGTCGCTGGTTCCAAATATCTTGGACAACAGTCCATTCAAAACCGCTGAAACTCTCGAAGGCTCACTTGTTTCCGCCGCCCGACTTATCACGGGATTATCCGCAAAGGCCAGGTCAAGACGGATTAGTTCCGCCGTTACGTGCCGGCAAAACGAGCAATCTACCAGGTGGCTAATCATCGGACGGGCTTCCAGTTCGGATAAATTCCCTTCGGTAAATGCCGCGAGCGAATCGTTATCAAGGTGTGGAGTATTTGCTGAAGCATCCCGGCTGACTGCCGATCGCATCCTCAAATAACGGCCAATCAAGCCCTGCATCGTCGCTTCCTGCGAGTTCATTTGTCCTTTGTTTTCCATTTGAGTACTAGCCTCCCGTATAGCAGACGTAGCAAGCGTTTAACATTTGCGTTATTTTTTTCTGCTCGGGAGCCAACCGGATACGATTCATGTTTGCGGCCTCAGGTTGTAGACAGATTTCGAAAGAGATTATTGCCGGCAAGATCCTGTGTTGCAAGGCTCATACATATTTCTATCTCTTCGCGGGTCAGCTTGCCAGTTTCCGCAAGCTCGGCCCGAAAAAGCTGTAAGACACGTGCATAACTCTTTTCCAGCCAACGCATTATCGTCGATTCGTGGATGCGGCCGGCCGGGTTTTCATTACGTGTCTGCGATTTTCGTTGGAACCATCCACGCAGCGGCGATCCCTCGTTTTCGACCAATCGGGCGATCTCGCGGAGCTTTAAATTTTCTACATGGTAAAAAAGCAAAAGAAGCTTTTCATGATCGTCCAGCGACGCAAAAGCGGACTCGATGGCCGCCACTGTCGCTTTTCTATATCGCTCCTTTGCGATGTGGTCGATCATCTCGTCCTCGCCGCCCGGAGCCGCTTCGGCAAAGCTCGCATGGGCCATGCCTTCGCCGACGTTTTCGGTCAATTCGTCGAGCGAAACTTCGTCGTGGCTCGCACGGTGCAGATCGACCAGCGAATGCCAGATCACCGTCCGCAGCCAGCCGCGAAGCGAACCGCGGCCGCTATAGGTAGAGAACTTCGAAACCCGCTCGCCATCCACGACACGAGTGCCGTAAAGCTCGACATAAACCGTGTCGATCACTTCCTGTGCATCGACTTCGGTTTTAGCAAGGTGCCGGGCGACGCGCTCCAGATACGATCGATGCTGCTGATCGAATTCCCACCACGCTCGCTCGTTGCCGTTGGCGCAAGCGAGAGCGAGAAATAGGTCGTCGGCCTGTATTTGTTCGAGAAATTGATTGACGTCAGCAGAAGCCGGCTGCTCGGCTGAAGCGGCGGCGAGATACTTATCGATCGTCTTTAAAAGCGATGTTTTGAAGCAATCCTGAGTAACCGCGAAATTCGGGGCGTTTTCGGTACAACGAGCAAACATGTCATCGATCATGGCACGGCTTTCATTTGTCAGATCATCGCTCGTTTTTGCTTCAGTCGACATGTTTGACAGACAGTATAAACAAAAGCGCCTTTTTATTCTAGTTATGCAGGACCAGCGATGAGGCCGGGCGACACGTCGCTTTCGACGCGCGTCGATTTGGCTTCGGCGTATTGAAGCTGGTAAAGCCGCCAATAAAGCCCACGTTCCGTCAGAAGTTCATTGTGCGTGCCGCTTTCGCGAAGCTCGCCGTGATGGAAGACCATGATACGGTCGCACTTCTGGATTGTGGAAAGCCTGTGTGCGACGACCATTGACGTCCTCTCCTGCATAACGCGATCGACTGCCTGCTGGATCAGCTGCTCGGTTTCCGTATCTATCGAGCTCGTCGCTTCATCAAGGATCAGGATCGTCGGGTCGAACGCAAGAGCACGGGCAAACGATATCAACTGCTTTTGCCCGACCGAAAGCCCCGCACCGCGTTCGTGGACTTCGAATTTATAGGTTTTGTCCAGATTGTGAATAAACTCGTCGGCGTGAACCTCCATTGCCGCCCAGCGGATCTTTTCATCGTCTATGGTTTTGTTGCCGAGCCGGATGTTATTCTCGACCGTGCCGCTGAACAGAAAAACGTCCTGCAGAACCACCGCAAAATTCGAACGCAAATCGTGCAGGTCCCAATCTCTGACATCGACGCCGTCGAGCAATATCGTTCCCTGCTGAACGTCGTAAAACCGCATCAAGAGGTTAGTGATCGTCGTTTTGCCGGAACCCGTGTGCCCGACAAGCGCGATGCTCTCGCCTGTGTTTATCTTGAAGGAAACATCTTTTATGACCCAGTCTTCGTCCTTATAAGCAAACCAAACGTTCTGAAACTCGATCTCGCCTCGGGCCTTGCCGGTCTTTTTCGGCACGTCCGGGCTTTTGATCGTTATATCGAGATCGAGCAGCACAAATATGCGGTGAGAGGCGACGATCGCCGCCTGCAGCACGTTGAATTTGTCGGACAGGTCGCGTATCGGCTGAAAAAGCTGAAGCGAATATTGGATGAACGACGCCAGAATGCCAACCGTCAGGGCAGCTCCAGCCGCCGACACAGCACTCATGCTCTCGAAACCGAACGCAAAAATAACAACCGCGATCCCGACCGCACCGATAAAATCGACCAGCGGGTAGAAGATCGAATAGTAATAGATAGTCTCGATATTCGCATTGCGATAATCGTCGTTGATATCGTGAAATCCCTTTTGAGCCTTTTTCTCGGCGTTCAAAAGCTGGACGGTCTGTGCGCCCGAGATATATTCCTGAAGGAAGGCATTCAGCTTTGCGTTTCGAGTACGCACCCGGTCAAAGCCGTTTCGCGCGTGTTTTCTAAACCAGTTGGTGGCCGTAAAAAGAAGCGGAACGGTAACCAGCGAAACGAGGGCAAGTTTCCAGTCCAGCAGGAACATCGCGCCGATGTAAGCAAAGATGACAACAAAGTCGCCCAGCACGTCGATAACGCCCGATGTGAACATCTCGTTCAACGCATCGACGTCTGACGTTAACCGGGTAACTATTCTTCCGACGGGATATTTGTCGTAATACGCGACTTCCTGTCGCTGAAGTTTCGTAAAGATTTCGGTGCGCAGATCGAACATCACCATCTGCCCGACCTTGTTCAATAGCACTTCCTGTGCGTAGGAAAAAGTGAACCTGAAAAGAAAGAGCCCAAAAAAGGCCAAGGCAAACAACCACAAGCCGTCCGTTTTGCGGGGCGTGATGAAGTCGTCTAGAGCAACCTTAGTGAAGTAAGGCTGAAAACTCAGCAAGAGATTTGTAAAAAGCGTCAGGGTCAGAGCGACGGCGACGAGCCTCCAATACGGCTTCAGATACCGCAGCAGGCGCTTTACGACACGGAAATCATAAGTCTTCCCGATCCGCTCTTCTTCGTGATATTTATCGACTTCTTCGGACATGGGTAAACTTCAATTCTAGAGTCACAAGGTTCGAATGGCAATTCAGTCGTTACACGCGTCGGAGCGTCGGGATGTTGGTAGTTCAGAATTTGTTGCATTTCGGCATAAAATTTGTAATTCTTGTCCAAATGAACGTAACTCTCACAAGCCTGCCGCAAAACCTGCCGCTCGAAAACGCGGTAGAACTTGTGTTGGAACAGGGCATTATAATCTTCCGGGCTTCGTCTGCGGTTCAAGATCATATTGAAGAATTATTGGACCGGCAAAGGTCCGGTGTTCTTACACGCCGCGAAAAAAGGGAGCTCGACGCTTTCGAAGAGATCGATGACTACCTTAGCCATGTCAACAGATTGATCCGAAATTCCTGCGAAAACGCCGAGGTTGGACTTACCTCCTAAACTATCGGCGCAAATCCAAGCGGTTGTTCGTAAAGGGCAAAGTTTCTCTTACGGTCTCGAAATGGGCGTCGTGTACCCCATTGGTCAAATTCCATTACTTGGCATCTTTACAGCCTTAAAAATCAAAAGAATCTAAAATGACCTGTCACCTTCCACTCAAACAGCCTGTCTTCCGCTCGCGTTCCGCGGCCGATATTGTGAATGATCAGATAGCGTTTTGATCTATCGTTCCAGAGATTTGAAACGATACCGATATGCGTCATTCCTTTGCCGTCCAGGTCCCATGAAACAACATCGCCGGGTTCATAATCCTTAGTATCGACCGTAACTGGCCGTGCTTTTCCACGGCGTTCGAAGTAGGTCTGCAGATTCGGCACGCGGCGATGGTNNGATGTTCGTATCAGTTTTTGTCAATCCCCATTTTTTGGGATACGTGCCAAAATTTCCGGCCATGTCTTCGTGAACCTGTCTTTGCAAATCGACGCCGGCGTTTCTAAAGGCGCGAATGATCACGTCCGTACAGGCACCCGTCTCGATCGGTAAATCGCCATTCGGGTAGGGAATAACATAATAATCCTGGGTGTAGCGTGTGGTAAGTTTTGTTTGTTCGTGTGCGTTTTCGAGTATCTTCCGAATCGCATCGGATTCAATTTCAATAAGTTCCGGATCTTCATGGATTCCAGAGGAGTAGGATTCCGTCTGAGTCTCTCGAGTGCCGACCGTGTCATCACGCTGGCAAGCGGGCGAAAAGGCGAAACAGAGATATAAAAGAACAGTAATCACGGATCTCATATTAGGATTTCACAGTCACATGACTCACATCTTTACGCCATAGTTCGCGGAACGGTTTCAGAAATTATCGGCCGGGCTTTTATTTTGTTCATGCACGAGGAAATTGATGGTTTATTTCAATAACCGTATCACGTCGGCCGGAGATGCCTGGGTATTCGCATTGTCCGAAGCGGCACTTTAACACCATCGGCATGGGCTGGTTTCTCTACGATTGCCACGGCCAAATGAAAACATGCCGAAGCCTTTTCGGCGAACGGTATCTCCATTTGCTCCCATTCATACGGCGAAAACTGTTCAGGAAACTTGACCGTGCCGAACATCGGCCCGTACATTCCCGAATGCCCTACAAAATGAAACTCGCCGATCCGTTTCCCGGCCGCTTTGGCTTCCCCGAAGACTTTTAGAACATCGCTTTTGCTTTCAGCGGCCTCGCATATTATCTCGCCGCCAAAGCCGTTCTCTCTCTTTTCATTGGCAAGCGTCTTCGCGACGATTGGGAACTGATGCCCGCCCATGCGGTACAGTGTTGTGTAGATTATTACGATTATTTCTGCTTCAGGCATAAGGCTTTGGCCGGAAGCATATTATGAACTAATCGGCGGATTTATCGCAATCGGATTTTACGCCGACTTCCTGCGATTGTTGGTATAGGCTGAAGATGTTCCTCAGCGTTGACCGCTTCGTGGCGGAGGATCGTTTCAACCTAAATATGGCAACGCGCCGATTTTTAGCAACATTCGGCAGAAACAGCAAAACTGTCCAGGATCGAACCCAACTCGGCAACTAATCGGGTGTAATTCCGTACCTTTCCATTAAGACATCGGACCGCGCGGCCCCGTTGGTTTCGTTCACGCTGTGAAAGACAGGGGTGTTTTTGGTCATATCGTCATAGTCGAGCATTTCTCGGCAAGTTTTGCAGCACACACGTTCGGTGTAGATCTGATTGACCTTTACGTCCTTGCCTTGTTTCTTCAGTTTCTGAAGTTCTCCCTGAACGAGCGGTTCGGAATGAAATCCGACATTCGTTTCGCCTTTGCCGAACTTCTTGTTAAGCGTCGCGATGCTTTCGTTGCCGGCGTCGAAAAACTGCCGCTTGCCGTCAATCGTCACGTCCCAAACGGTCACGTTCTTTTTAAAGTCGGCGGCTTCTACGCCATACTTTGTTTTTCGAAGATTGACGACGTGGTCCAGTATTCCAGGGTTGACCGGAACATCGACGTNNACGACGGAGCTGGAAAACTTTCGGCGCTCTGATCTTCCTCAAGATCGCCATCTTTGAAAGCTTGGCGAATTTACCGATCTTTCCAACTTTCAATATTGCGAACGGGGCGACGGTCCAAAGAATGTTGTCGAGCCGCGTCGGGTCCTGCTCGGCAATTAGCATCGCCGCGGTGTCGAGCACGAGTCGTCTGCTTGCGTTGACGTCATCTATGATCGCCTGCCCTTCGTCGTAATAACCGCCGCCGTACTGAGATTCTGATGGCTCAGGAATCGGCATGATCTCGGCAAGTTTCTTCCAGCTTTCCAATACCCAAACACCTCTCTCGACCACAAATCGGCCGGTGTAAATTTTTGGGTTCGGGCCGTTCTGCGAAACGCCCAGAAGTTCCATAAAGCCTTTGACCGCATCTCTTGCGGATGTCGACCCTCGTTCTCGCATTGACGGCGAGCCGGGCACGGCCGCAAATGACCTGAGATCCAGGTTCGTCATGGTCACGACAAAATCGACATCGGCCTTGGACGAACTGCTGTTTTCAAGAAGGCTTATCAACAGCTCCCCCATCTGGCTCAATGGCGCCGAGACCGGTATTTTGACCTGAGGTTTAGGCGGTTCCGGTGTTTTCGGGGAGTCCGAGCTAATCATCGCGGATGGCGGGCTTCCTGGCGAATACGAAATGTAAAGCTTTACCATTTGCCCTGGCCGGGCCTTCATATTCGCCCTGTAGAAGTTTATCGCGGGGGGATGAAAGGGTTGATAGAGTGCGGCCGAACCGAAACGCCGAAACTCTGGACTGGTTGCGGCTGCATTGACTACGGCGCGAAAAAAGGCCCCTTCGTCGTTGGGCCATTTTACCTGGATGGTTCCGTTTACTGCCATGTTACACCACCTTATCTATTTTTGTAGTGACGCCGGCTGAAGAGAGGTTTTGCGAAGTAATTTATAGAAAAGGGAAAAATATCGCTGGAGGATGTTTTTGATTGCAAGGAGACACGATTTCATGCTTCATTATTTATGCGAGTATGGCTCAAACCTCAAAAACGACCACCTGTTCACCACATCGCTTCGATAGGCAGCGGTGCCCCAAAACGCGTTTAAGCCGATTTCGCGCCTAAGTCGATACCGAGACACGCAAAAAAATTTGAGATCGCAGCAACTAAAAACCCGCTTTACTGCTCAAACAAAACGGACTTATCTTATCGTCAAGTCGGAGCGGTATTGTGCGAGTTTTATTACCTTTATTGCTTGCGATATTTTTTACGGCGGCCGGAGTTTTCGGACAGCCGCCGGAAGCGGCCGAGATGCGTGTGCTGGAAGACATGTATCTCGCAAAGGACGACGGGAGCGGTAAGGCGGGCGACGCATCCGCGGAATTTGCAACAACCGATATTCCGATCTACTGTGTTGTTCTTTTGGGTTCTGCTTCGCCGGTTACGGTCAGAATGAATCTGGTAGCCGTAGCCGTTGCGGGCGTAAAGGCCGAAACAAAGGTCGTTTCGACGAGCTATACGACAAAAGATAACCAAAACCGTGTAAACTTCTCCGGCAGGCCGGATAAATTATGGATCGCCGGCAAATACCGGGCGGATATATTTATCGACAATACGCTGGTAAAGAAGATGGATTCCGATATCCGAAAACCGGCTGTTCCGCTAAAATCAGCCCTGGGCTTTCAGCCAAAACAAACGGCGAGGCCAAAGACTGCATCTGTGAAACGGAACTGACAAAGCCAATTATCGAAATTCGCAAAAAAAAAAATGCCTGAAGCATAAAGCCTCGGGCATTTTCGTTTGAATGTTATCGAATTACCAGCGATTAGAGCTTCCGCCGTAGCCGCCGTCTCCGCCGCGGTTTCCGCCGCCGCCGCCGCCGCGATTTCCGCCACG
>DLHV01000015.1:0-138 GCA_002483395.1 Chloracidobacterium sp. UBA7659
GCGGATATGAAAATTACTAGAAACATTCAGATCCGTGGGGATCCGAATCATCCGCGTCATCCGCGTTCCATTCTCTTATGCTTTAGGGTGCGCTTTGTCGTAAACCTCGATCATCTTTTCCATCGAAACCTGCGTGTA
>DLHV01000015.1:152-7000 GCA_002483395.1 Chloracidobacterium sp. UBA7659
AGGTCGAGCAGGTGCGTTGCGAACGAATGCCGCAGACTATGCGGCGAGATGTCGTGGATGTCGGCACAGAGTTTTATGTATTTGTCGATCAGCCGGCCGACGCTCCGGGTCGTCAGCCGCGTTCCCTGGTAATTTAGAAAAACGGCCTGCGGGTCGCGCATCGCCGGTGGACAGTTGTTGAGAAATGCGGGCCTTGTTTCTGCTAAATAGTGCATCAACGCCTGCAGCGACGGCTCGCCGAACGGCACGATCCGCTGCTTTTTACGCTTGCCGGTTACGCGGACGAGCTTTTCGCGGAAGTCGATGTCCTTCAAATCGATGCTGACAAGCTCACCGACGCGGATACCGGTGGCGTAGAGAAATTCGATAATGGCGCGGTCGCGGCGGCCGAGATCGGTGTTGAGATCGGGCGTTTCGATAAACCGCACGGCGTCTTCCATCGAAAGATGATTCGGCAGCTTCCGCTCGATCTTCGGCGTTGCGACCAGTTTTGCCGGATTAGTTTCAACCACGCCTTCGCGCACCAGAAATTGGAAAAATGTCCGCAGGCTCGCCAGCTTTCTAGCAACTGAAGTTTTCTTATGATCGTTGTGCAGTGACGCCATCCATTCGCGGATCGTCAGGCGGTCGATGTCCGCAACAGGAACATCCTCACGCTTTTCGATCGCACAAAGAAACTCGCGAAACTGCCCCAAGTCGCTCGCATAATTGCGTAGCGTGTGCGGGCTCATGTTCCGCTCATAGGTGAGGTGTTCGAAGAACTGAGTTAGATTTTCTTGCAGCACGATTTAATAAAATTCTCGAGAGTTTTCATCAATATTTAGACCCGAGATTCTCATCAAGTACATACAAGCGTCCCGAAAGTCGCCGCCACGAGGCGATTGTTCGCCGGCTATATAGAAACGTCGTTCTCGAACGCCTTCAATCATCCAGAAGGATCCATCGTGAGCTAGAGTGTTGACATCTATTTTCTCTTTGCTCCAAAAGTCCGCTTCATCGAGGCGACGTATAAACTCGCACCATTCTCGATCGCTCAATATTCGCGTCTTACTTAATATTAAATTTCCGATCCCGTATCCGCCTTTCCCATCAGTACCTTTTGCAACTAGCAACTTATCGTCACCGATGCGATATGCACGAAACATATAGGGGTTGTGAAAAGTTCTGAGCCAGGAAAACCTGTAAATCTCGTCGGCTTTCGCGATTTCAGGAAATGATTTTTCGTCATCAAACTTGGCTTTTTCAAATTCCTCTTCCTGAAACGCTGAATAAAACTCATACTTTTCTCCTGTCCCGAACTCAGTATCACTGAAAACAGTGCGGCTGTCGGCCTTCAATTCATCGATGGAAACAGATTTACCCGGGAACTTATTCGACAAGCATATTTCTGCCGGTTGACGTATTTCTTCGGAAAACAATCGGTTGGTCCAAAATGCGAAAGCACCTATCCCAATCACAATCATTCCTAACACTAACGTCAGCCAAATTGACATCTTCCAAATCATAAACGCGTAACTCTTACCGTCTGGGAACGTAATATCCTTTTCGTGTGCGAACATCAGCATTCGGCTTTGTCGTTACGCTCAGCGATATTTCACGAAACGCGCCGCGGAATTCGTTTTCGTTTTCCGGGTAATAGCTCAGGATATACTGCTGCGAAAGCTCAGCGGAGATCTGGCGAAATGCTTCGTCGAGCTCCTTTTCGTCGATCGGCGAATATACCTTGCCGCCGGTCTGTTTGGCGATCTCGATCATGCGGCGTTCGGCGGCTAGCTGGCGGATATTTGCGTTGCCGCCGCGAGAGCCGGTACGTTTGAAGTTCTCAAAATCGGTCGTTTTCACCACAAAAACCTGGCAGTTCGCGAGCTGCAGCGACTTGAGTGTCTGATCTAATGTCGAATCGCTTGANNAGTGTCATCGCCGTCCGAAACAATGACAATTACGCGTCTTCCCTGGACGTCGCCGAGGTATTCGGCAGCGAGGATGATACCGTCGAGGAGCGCGGTCGCACCGATCGGCGGCGGAAATGTCTCGATTGCCCGTGTGAGCGAATTAACATCGGGCGTAAGCCGCTGTTCGATGCGTGTTGTCGTCGAAACGCTGAATAGGGCGGCGAGGTCCTTGTCGGGGCGGATCATGCGGTCGAAAAACCTGACGGCGGCCTTTGTTTCAAACTCGCGGGCAATCAGCACGCTCGACGAATTATCAAAAAGCATCGCCAGGCGTATAGGCGATTCCGAACGCGACAGCTCGCTGATCTCCGCCGGTTTACCGTTTATTTTTAATTCGAAGTCCTCAAGCTTGAGATTTGTCATTGCCCGGCCGTTTGTATCGAGTACCGTCGCCGGTATGGGCACGAGCGTCGATTCGATCTTGATCACGCCAACCTCTTCGTTGGCCGCTTTTGGCGTCGGGGTCGGGCCGGGAAGGTCATCTGGGCGTTGCGTCGGATTGTATTTGATCGCCTTTTGCGACGGCTTCGGCGTCGGCACGGGAGTCTCCGGCGACTTCACGCGTCCGGACTGGGCCGCGGCAGACGACGCAAGAAACAGGAGTATGACGACAGCAGATTTCATTGATAAGACAAGAATAGAACACGGATGAACACGGAAATAAAACCGATTCACACGGATCTGAAATGATTCACTTAAAAACTTTTCAGATCGGCGAAAATCCGCTCTTTTCCGTGTTGATCCGTGTTCCATTTCTCAATCGTTTGATTGCAAAAGCTCTTAATAATATGCCTACACAAAAATTAACTTTACGGCCGCGAACAGTAGCACCGCCGCCAGAACACGCCGAAGCGTCAGCGAATTGAACCTTTTTGCCCCGAGCAGCGATCCGATCAAACCGCCGGCGCCGGCGGCCGCTATCCATAACCACACATTCACCGGCAGCACGCTGACCTGTCCGTAATTTCCCGCCAGCCCCGCCGCGGAGTTTACGAGAATAAACAGAGCCGAGTTCCCCGCCGCCGTTTTCGTTTCCGACCAATTCATCAGGAGCAAAACCGGCGTCAAAAAAATGCCGCCGCCGACGCCAACCAAACCCGACAGCAATCCGATGGCCGCACCGATGACCAATGCCAGCCAGATCTTTGGCGGTTCGATATCAACATCGCGGCTAAACTTCCACGCAAGCCGAAACGCGGCAAAAAGCAGCACAAGCCCGAGCACGATCTTGTAAACACTTGTCGGCAGATGGATCATGCCGCCGATAAACGCAAACGGGATCGATGTAACCGTAAACGGCCAGAACAGCCTCCACGAAAAATACCCAGCCCGGTAAAAGTGTATCGCCGCGATCGACGCTACAAAAAGATTCAGCACAAGCGCCGTCGGCCGCGTCACATCCGCCGACACAGCCAAAAACGCCATTACCGCCAAATATCCCGAAGCCCCGCCGTGGCCGACCGAAGAATACAGGACGGCAACGATGAAGATGGCTAAGATTATAAGAATCGGAACAATTTCCATCAGGCTCTCTGCGTCTCCGCGTCTCCGCGGTAAAAATCCACAATAAACGCGTCCCAATCTCCCAGCGCATGCTGCACCTGAACCATATGCCGCTCGCGTTTGTTGCGGTGCTTCTTACGAAGTTCGACGGGCAGCGGTTCCAGCAAACCAAACGTAATATTTACCGGCTGGAAATTCTTTGTTTCGACGTTAGAAACATAGCGGCAAAGAGCTCCGATCGCCGATGTCTGCGGTGCGGCTATCATCGGCTGATCCCGCAAAACGCGGACGGCATTTATGCCGGCCAGCCAGCCTGTCGCGACTGATTCGACATACCCCTCGACGCCGGTGATCTGGCCGGCGAAGCGCAGCCGCGGGTTCGTGCGTGTCGCGAGCGTCTCATTTAGGATTTTCGGAGAATTGATAAATGTATTGCGGTGTATCTGCCCGAACTGCAAAAATTCGGCGTCTTCCAAGCCGGGAATCAATCTCAATACTCTCGCCTGCTCGCCGTAACGCAGGTGATTTTGAAAGCCGACGAGACCATACGCGTCGGCCATGAGGTTTTCTTGTCGAAGCTGGACGCACGCCCATGGCTCGCGGCCGGTCTTTGGATCGGGCAGGCCGCGCGGCTTCATCGGGCCGTAACGCAAAGTATCGAATCCGCGGCGGGCGGCCTCCTCTATCGGCAGGCAGCTTTCGAACCAACGCGTGTTCTCAAACCGCTTCAACGGCACCGATTTGGCCGCCACCAGCTCGTTGTAAAACACGTCGTACTGCTCCGGCGACATCGGGCAATTGATATAGTCGTCGCCACCCTTGCCGTAGCGTGCCGCCTTAAATGCGATAGACATATCGATCGAATCGGCCGCGACGATCGGCGCGATGGCGTCATAAAAATAAAGCTGATCGTCACCCGTAAACCGCATTATTTCCGCGGTTAACGCCTCGGACGTAAGAGGTCCGGTAGCGATGATCGTGACTGGAGGGTAAGCATCCTGCTTGCCAGTAGGAATTTCCTTGACCTCTTCGCGAACGATCTCTATGTTCGGATGTGCCTCGATCCGTTCGGTTATAAGCTCGGCAAACTTGAAACGGTCAACCGAAAGGGCCGCTCCCGCCGGGACTTTTGTCGCTTCGGCCGCTTCCATCACCAGCGAACGCCCGCGGCGCAGTTCTTCCTTTAATAAATAAGGCGCCGACCCCGGCTCGTCCGTCTTCAACGAATTCGAACAGACGATCTCCGCCAGCTTGTCCGTCCTGTGCGCAGGCGTCTGCTGAACGGGCCGCATCTCATTCAGCCGCACACTCGCGCCCATCTCCGCCGCCTGCCAAGCCGCCTCAACCCCGGCGAGCCCGCCGCCGATTACGTTTATCACTTCATCCATTACAAAGTGATTATAAACAAAATGTCTTAGGTCGTCGCGGCACAATTGCCCGATGTGCAATAAACAGCGTCCCTTTCAGCCGACTTGTAATCAGTTCGAAGCAACGGCCTCGCATTCCTGCAGAACTGAGAGTCGATGAGGTTAGCGTAGTTTATATCCGATCCTTGCCGCTTACTATTGGAAATGGTACTTTTCATGCGGGCAATGCTTGCTTACCGGCTCCGTTTCAAACCTGTGAATTGCTGGTAACCGGTACGTAAATATGTATGCTATAATCCGCGGCGTCGACCTGGTGGACGGGAAAAACAGATACATAGTCTGATATGACAAGAATTTCCCCTGTGCATAGAGTACGGTATGACTGTCTTGAATGTGACTGGAACCAAATTTTTAGGTCCCCAGATGTAGCTCCTTTCGTCGAAGGCAGTACCAATAAGGCCGAACTTAACGAAGTCCTGAGCGATGGCCGTTGCCCGATCGCTCGGGCAGCCGGGATTCCCATCGATCCATCACCCGATAAAATGGTAAATTGCCCGTTTTACCAAAAAGTTGGCTGACAATTTTAGGCTCATTCCCAGGCTTAGTGGTTTTACGAGCAATATTAGACTAGAGAGGCCGGTCTTAGGCCGACCTCTAAAGATGGGAATGTTATCGCTCCTATTTGAAACTCACGCTCAATCGCTTCTTCGCTGAGTAGATCCGGGCCATTGCGCGGCAGTTGTCGAATACTTTCGAGGTGAAAAGCCCGGAGCCGGGCGGATCGACCTCGACGAGTTCACTGGCACGGCCAGCTTTTATCAACCAACCGGAGGAGGCAGCGGCGTTGAGGTCGTAGGTGGGTGTCCAATCCACATGGAGCGGTGCGAAACCGCTCGAATCCATTAGGGCGGATTGGGCGAGTAGTTCGTCGATCTCGGCGTCGGCAAGCGCGGGAGCAACGTCCCACGCGGTCATTTTTTTTAGTTTGTCTTTTGGTGTTTCCATTGTGTTTTGAAAAGGAAATTTGAACGCGGATCAAGCAGATTTGGCGGATCAAAACGGATCTGAAGTTTAAATCAACAAGAAAAGTTCAGTTCGGCAAAAATCTGCTCGATCCGCAAAATCCGCGTTCAAATGTTTACGATTTATTTGCTATCAGTTCCGCCAGCGCGGTCGGCCTTACAACTCTTGCCCCGTAAACGTGAAGTCCTTTCACGGCGTCGCCGAAGCGTTTTTCCGGCTTGTATGTTTGCAGATCGACAACCTGTTCGACGTATGCTGTTGCGATCGAATGGCCCGCGATGATCTTGTATTTCGTCGCCGTCGTATTCGGGACGTTGTTCGATTTGAGAATGCGGAATCCGGCCGCTTCGCCGACCTCGCCGTTTGCAAGCGCGGCGTCGCTGCGGGCAGTCCCGGCTTTTATAAACCGCTCATCCTTTAGCAGCAAGCCGTGAAACCTGCAGGCACGATCACGAATCGGCCTTCGATCGGCGTGTCGGATTCGTCGAGCAGCACGCCAAGATCGACC
Organism: Chloracidobacterium sp. UBA7659; assembly: GCA_002483395.1. Classification (GTDB taxonomy): domain Bacteria; phylum Acidobacteriota; class Blastocatellia; order Pyrinomonadales; family Pyrinomonadaceae; genus OLB17. The sequence goes on from DLHV01000015.1 coordinate 6,506, forward strand.
AGGTACTCATACGCGTCGTCCTTTGTCGGAACCTTCGGCGTGGTCGTCGAGCCGATCTTGTTGCCGGATAAGACAGCCGCGTCCATAATGCCCGCGAGAAACGTGTCGGACACATCCCGAAGCTTCCACGCCGAACGCCGCATCGCTTCGTCAAGCACGTTGACGTTCTGCTGAGCCCGATCGACGCTGTCTACATAGAAATTGAAATACTTGGATTGATCGATGACAAGCGATTGATCGCTGTCGCTCAATGTCTCCGGGTCGTTTATGTCCGTGTTCTTCGTGTAATCACCGATCGTTACGTCGCCGATTGACGCGATCTTGACCGTATTGCCGGCCTCGCGAATATCGCCTTCGTAGTCTCGATTCGACACATTCGTTTGTCCATATACGAGAGATTTTTCCAATGCCATGAGCAGCCGCGCCGCCCAAACTGTAGGTATAAATTGTAGTGACATAGTGTTTTTTCCTTGTAAGAGTTACGCCTTCAGGCGT
>DLHV01000110.1:0-8195 GCA_002483395.1 Chloracidobacterium sp. UBA7659
ACGGTCGCGTTTCTGCCCGTACGGCTAACAATGTTAAATTTCCGCGGCGAAGCCGCCGCCAGGCCCGTTAACCCTTTTGGAATTTATGAAACTGATTATTCTTTCGATCATTTTCGCCGCGTTCGTTTTTGTGCCGTTTTCTTTTGCCCAGAGCGTCGTCATTACTCCAAGAAAGGTNNATAAACGCCCAAAGGCGATATCGGAGTACAAAAAGACCTTCACCGTCACCTATCCAAAAATCAAGGCCGCGACTCCCGCATTGTCGAGGAAGATCGAGAACACGATCAGTTATGCGAAAGTGCTTGAGTTGAATATTCAGGAAGAAATCAGCGAATATGAATGGCTCTACGAAGCGGATTACGAGGTCAACTATAACGCAAAAGGCCTGTTGACGATCACCCTGTCAATGGACGGGGCTGCGGCATATCCTGACAGCAGTTCAAAGACAATCGTCGTAGATCTTAAAACCGGCAACCGTATCAGGCCGGTCGATGTCTTTTCAAATCTCAGCGGCCTCGCCGCAATGGTCAGAAAAGCGCAGAGCTCTGAGGTTTTGAAAGCATCNNCGATCCGGAAAATAAGGACATAGAACCCGACCAACTTTTTGAAGGCACAAAATTTACCGCAAAGGAACTTGCCGAATTTGAGGTCAATGATTCAGGCCTGACATTTATTTATGATTACGGTTTTGTCCACGCCGTTCAAGCTCTGCAGCCTGAGGGCAGGTATAAATACACCTGGAAACAATTAAAGCCATTTATCAAAAGCGGCGGTTTGTTCGCAAAGTTCGTCCGCTAGAATTTCGCATTATGGGAGACAGGAAGATCAGAGTATTGGTCGCCAAACCGGGCCTCGACGGCCATGATCGCGGTGCGAAAGTGATCGCGCGGGCGCTCCGCGACGCAGGAATGGAAGTCATTTATACCGGTTTGCGCCAAACGCCTGAGATGATCGCCACGGCAGCGCTCCAGGAAGACGTCGACGCCGTCGGCATTTCCATTCTCAGCGGCGCCCATCGAACGCTCTGCCCGCGGATCGTCGATCTCATGCGCGAAAATGGAATGGACGATACTTTAATTCTGGTCGGCGGCATCGTCCCCGACGAAGACATCCCCGAACTAAAAGCCAACGGCGTCTCCGAGGTCTTTCTCCCCGGAACCTCGACCGAAGACATCGTAAAATTTATCAATGCCAATGTCAGGATACAAAATTAATTAGCCGGACCTTACTTGAGTCAATCCGAGACACTATGAAGTAATACTCCGCCACGACCAGCTTTAGGATTCATTAACCCGCGATAGCATGTAGACTCGTTTTTCTATACACTCAAACTGAGCTGCTAACCTATGCTGGTTTCACCAGACGAACGGACAGTAGTGTATCTAAATCAAGGAGAAACGGGTTATGAAGAAATTAACGGTATTGATCTTTTCATTTGCGATGCTGCTTTCGATCGTATTTGTCAGCGGTGCTATTTCGTCCGACAATTCGTTTTCGGCCCAGGGCCAAACAGTGACGGCAAGGCGAAAAAGAAAGGGAATCGCCCGCCGGACCTATGCCGGTGGCAAATGGGTCATTCGAAAAGTTTATGTCGGCAGTAAATGGGTGACCAGAAAAGTCTGGGTCGGCTCAAAATGGACCGCAAAAAAGACCTGGAAAGGCGGCCGCATGGTTGTTAGCCGGACGAAGAAAGTAGTCTATTAATCTTGGCTGCAAACGTTTCAAAAAAAGCGTTCATCCGGCGCTTTTTTCTTTGGCACGGCAAGTGCCTTCCCCGTATTTCATAGAGTTTGGACTGAACTAAATTTTTACACGGGAGAGGTTTAAATTATGAAATTACGTAGTTTAGCAGGTTTGATGTTTTTTTTCGCGTCTGTAATGTTTTCGTACGAGTCGGCAAACGCTCAGGTGGTTGGCGCGATCAAGGATGCGGCTTCCAAGACAAAGGAGGTCACGGTCGATCAGGCAAAAAAGACAGCGAATGTGGCAACAAAGATCGAGGTAGTGGTTACGGACTCCTTGGAAAAGGCTGCGGATGGAACAAAGGACACGGCCATCGACGCTTCAAAAAAGGCCGCCTCGACATCGAAGAAGGTTGGTAATTATTCTGTCGATGTTAGCGAAAATATCGCCGGCACGGCGTATGAAGGCGGCAAATGGTTCACGGTGACGACTTGGGACGGAACGAAATGGGTTTCAAAACGCGCTTGGTTCAAAACGAAGAAGGCTGCAGATGAAACAAAGAAAGTTATCAGCCAACCCTGATAAAAGATAGAGGTTTAACCTCGCTTTTCTCCCACCGTGAGACGGCAACGGTCGATTGTTGAGATCGATTGTTGACCGTCTCTTTTATTTGTTTTCTAATTATTAGCTTATGAAGGATAAAGTTCGAGTAGCTGGCGGGCAGGGTTTCTGGGGCGATCTTTTGACGGCTCCGATCGATCAGGTCCGTGGCGGACCGATTGACTATTTAATGCTCGACTACCTCGCCGAGGTGACGATGAGCATTATGCAAAAGCAGCGTGCTCGCGATCCTCAGGCAGGCTACGCGAAGGATTTTGTTTCGCTGATGCGTGAGATCCTGCCGGACTGTGTCGAGAAAAATATCAAAGTCCTTTCAAATGCCGGCGGGGTGAATGTAGCCGGATGCGCCGAGGCCATTTGCGATACGGCGCGTGAGATCGGTTTCGGAGGAAAGTTGAAGATCGGTGTCGTGACGGGCGACGACATTCTCGACCGGTTGGATAAATTTGCCGATGAGGGCGTAGAGATCAAGAACATGGAAACGGGCGAACCGCTGGCCGCGGTACGCGACAAGGTGCAGTCGGCGAATGTTTACTTAGGCGCGGCGGGCCTGGTGGAAGCTCTCGGACGAGGAGCCCAGGTTGTTGTCGGCGGCCGTTTGACCGATACCGGCCTGACGCTCGCTCCGCTGATGCACGAATTCGGTTGGAAGTTCGACGACTGGGATCTTGTCTCGGCCGGCACCATCGCCGGCCACATTATTGAGTGTGGAGCTCAAGCTTCGGGCGGCAACTGCCAGTACGAGTGGCAATCGATTCCGGACATGGCCAACATCGGCTTTCCCATCATTGAAGCAATGCCGAATGGTGAATTTGTCGTGACAAAGCACGACGGAACCGGCGGCCGCGTCAACATTCAATCCGTAAAGGAACAGCTCCTGTATGAGATGGGAGACCCAAAAGCTTACATTACACCGGATGTCGTTGCGGATTTCTCTTCGATCAACGTCGCCCCGGATGGCGACAACCGTGTGAAGGTCTTTGGTATTACGGGAAACCCAAGCACCGAGTTCTACAAGGTCTCGATAGCATACTCCGCAGGCTGGAAGGCCGTCGGAACACTGGTTTACGCATGGCCGGACGCTTATGAAAAAGCAAAAGCCGCTGACGCCATCTTGCGCGAGCGGCTTGAACGGNNGGCTTGAAATTCGATGTGATCTTGACGGAGTTTGTCGGCGTAAATGCAACGCACGGACATCTGTCAGGCGAACCTGCACCAGATATTCCGGAAGTTCAACTGCGCTTCGGAGTCCGCGGACAAAGCAAGGCCGACGTTGAACGATTTACAAAAGAGCTCGCTCCGCTGATCCTCACCGGCCCGCCAGCCGTGACCGGTTTTGCCGGCGGCCGCCCCAAGGTCGAAGAGATCATGGCCTACTTCCCCGCCCTGATCCCCAAATCCCTCATCACCCCAAAAGTCGAGATCATCGAGGCGTAATTGAAATGAGGGGCCTTCGAATCATTTTGGACAAGTCTGCGGTGTTTGGACTCAGTAATGAGGGAATTGATTCGCTCGATCGATATTTCTTTCAAGTAGTTCCGCAAATTCTAGTAGATGAGATAATTGCGGACCTAACGAAGGAGTCCATACGTGTAACCAAGCGAATTGCTGCTCATACTTATAGGGTTAGTGGCAATCAGGGCCTTGCCTTTGATCACCGTAAGCGTCTTGTTGCTTCTCTTCAGGGACTTGAGGCACCAATGGACGGTCGGTTCATGGCTTCGAGAGAAAAAGTTGTCAGGACTGCTAGCGGTTCACTGGCCACTCTCATAGAAACCCCATTGGAAGACGAGCTGTTAGCTCGTTGGGAGCGTCAGGAATTTACGGATGCAGAGCGGGTTTGGGCACAACAGTTCCGAACAATAGCTGAAAGACGACTGACAACCGAACCATATCTGGCAAGGATAGAAAGTGCCGGCCTCTCGTTCTCAATTCCTAAATCAGTGGAAGAATTGACGAATTCGGTCAATCAGATCCTAATTGACATTCGAATGGTAACCAAGCTCTTTGAAATCCTAGAAGAGGATTTTCAAGTGACTTCTGGTCTTCTCCGCCAAGCTGGCGAACGATGGCGGGCGGAGGGCCCGAGCTCATTTGAGGAGTTTGCCCCATTTGCTTTCTTTTGCTTGAAATCTAACTTCATATGGCACTTATCGCTGACCAATCCTCAGTTGTTTGCGCCAGATAAGAATGACCGTAAGGATTTAGAGTACAGCTACTATCTTCCAGGAACGCAAATCTTTGCGAGCAGAGATGCGAAGCAATTGCGTCTTATGGATATCCTTAAAGCGGCCAATCAAAGCGTCGTGAATGTCGACGACTTGAAACGAGACTTAAAAAACATCAGTGATGACTGGAGCCGTATGAGCACCAGCGAGAAGATCGAAATGAACACTCGCCGCGGATCGGCTCCGCCTGACGTCAACAATTCTTTAGTTTATCAGCTATGGCGCAAGCACGACGGCGAGCTAAAGCCCTCGATGCATCAACCCGTGTTGAATACCAAGTGGATTGATAGGTCGCTTCCAGCAAATAACCAGGTGCCGTTCACAATGAAGGAGTTCGTAAAGAAGAAGTATCGGGAAGTTCTTGAGGGAACTCCACTATCTACCGATGAGATGGAAGCACTAAATCTTTTCGGCGGTAATAGCGATCCAATATCAATACTCGTATTCAACAGCCGAATCAGTCGCGAGCGAGTTGTAAAGTGGTATCCCAACCTCTCGATCAATGATGTTGACGACGAAATAATGAATCAGGTTTATTTAGACCCTAGCGAGTATAAGAACATTGTAAGTACCGGACAGCATAATGATTAGAGCTACATCTCCAAAAACTTAGCAATTCCCTTCCTACAATTTGTCGGTCATGCGGGCACAGGTATTGGTCTCGACGTTGCTCTTTCGTGGCGGCAGTAGCTTTATTTGCTAAGCGTCCTGAGATGGAAAAACTGCCGGGCACTTAAAGAATCTGCACTCTTAGTCCTAATCTCATTGGGTGGCGTCTNNTGTATGGTAACGCTAGCGTATCAGAAGCCATTTTGGTAATACCTAATCCAACCACTTCGCCTCTCGTACATGGACTACAGTACCTGCCATAACTGATTTCCTCGAAAGTAAGTCTAGTACCTTCATCAAGATTTATAAGATACGTTCCTGTTTGTAACTCTTCTTTCTTGACCAATTCGGAGCCGTTCGTGATTTCAACTACTGTGATAGGACTATCGTAAATTCGATAGTCAGCCTCGTAGAGGTCCGCTCGATTAAATTGGTACTCCTTAGCGGCTTTCCTTTGATGGCCAAGCTGGTAGAACCAGATTTGCTTGGAAAGACAATGAGCTTTACGTCCGGTTGCTTACAGGCAGTAAGTAAAACTACAAAACAAAGGAATAGCGTGTTTAATTTCATAATCTTTCACTTTTTTACATCCTAAGTCTTGTAAGTACTAGCGACTCACTTCTCCAAAAACTTAGCAATTCCCTGCTGACAGTCGTCGGTCATGCGGGCGGTTGTGTTGACGACGACGCCTTTTTCAATCGCTTCAGAACACTCCATACCATCAATCTCGTAAAGTAATTTCTTGGTCATCGCGACGGCGGAGCCGCTGACTTTTGTGTAAGCGGAGGCAAGGTCGTTCGCGGCTTTCGCGAGTTCGTCGTCTGGGGCGACGCGGTTGATGAGGCCGAGGTTTAGGGCTTCGGCGGCTGTGAATTCGAAACCCTGGGTGAGCAGTTCGAAGCTCTTCTTTTCACCCAGATTTCGCCGCAGTATCGCCGCCACCATCGCAGGAACAAACCCGATCTTGACCTCAGGATAGCCAAATCGCGCTGTTTTTGTGGCGATAACCAGATCGCACGCTGTCGCCAGGCCGCAGCCACCGGCGAGCGCCCGGCCATGCACTGCCGCGATAACCGGGACCTTTATGCTTCGAATCAGCAAGAATAACTCGGCAAGGCTCCGTGCATCTTCAAGGTTTTCGTCGTAAGTGTTGTTGCTAATCTTTTGCAGCTCAGCGAGATCGGCCCCGGAACAGAAATCCTTACCAGCACCGTGAATGACGATTGCACGAAGCTCCTCTTCCTCGTCGGCCTCTCGTAACGCACCCTTCAATGCCCGAATAAGCTCATCGTTCAGCGCATTGCGTTTGTCCGGCCGATTTAGAGTCAGTCGGCAGATCGCACCAATATTCTCAATGAGCAGTATAGACATTCCGTCTCGATCACTAAAATGTTTTCGTAGCCTTATCTATCTCGGCCGAAAACCCTTCGATAAGTGTCGCTGCAATCTGAATTTGCGCCTCGGTTTCTTTCCAGTTCCGCTGTTCGATCGCTTCACGGATACCTGGAAGTGTTTTCACGCCATAGCCAGTATAAAATCCGGGCGCGTAGATCTGGTGGCGGAACCAATCGCGTCTTGGCAAGCCTTCTGTTCGTGTCAACGATCGTTCGGTTAGATACAAGACACGGTCCAGTTCGCTTTGCTTTGCGGGAGCGAGATTCTTTCCTTTCGAGGCCTTTTGAAAATTCCGGGCGCTTTCGTTCAGCTTCACGATCGCATTTTGGAGCGGTGCGAAATTCAGAAACGGAACGTTTTCCTTTGTTGCGGGCACGACAAATGTTTCGGTTGGGTCCTGCACAGCCTTCAACATTCCATTCGAGATGATCTGATTCACCGACTTCGTTTCGTCGCGCATTGTGTCGGCGAGCCGAGCAACTTCGCCTGCATAGACGCCGACCGTTTCGGCAAAATTGGTGAATTCGAACGGCAGCGTATCCGCATTCGCAAGCCGCAGAGTTGCATGTCCGGAAACCTTTGCGAGCGCGATCCCATAAGCGAAACCCGGATCGCCAAACCGCGTGTAATGTTCGAATGAATCATATATAGAGTGATACGATCCGCCGCCATCCTCACCGCCAAACCCGATGTTTAGCGAGGCGATCCCAAGATGCTGCAGGAAAGGCGTGTAATCCGATCCAGAGCCGAGAGCTGAGATGCGAAGGTCGGAACGGTCTAACACTTCTTTTCGTGATGCTGCCGAACCGTTGACGATCTGATTTGCCCTCGTGCGCTCCCAAACCGTGAGTTTTGTTTGGGGATCGGGAATATCGCGGGCGACGCCGTTAATAAATTTTTCCAGGGTGTGTGAACCGCCTATGCCGAGAAATCCCCGACCGTTAGAATCCGTGTTTATGTACACCGCGGCCTTGCTCCTTAATTCATCGGCGTGCTCTTCAACCCATTCCGTCGAGCCAAGAAGACCTTCTTCCTCTCCGTCCCATGCCGCATAAACTATCGTTCGTTTTGGCTTCCAACCTGTTTTAGCAAGTTCGCCCACGCTCCGGGCTTCTTCCATCATTGCGACCAGGCCGCTGAGTGGGTCGTCAGCGCCGTTTACCCAAGCGTCACGATGGTTACCGCGGATTATCCATTGATCGGGCCGTTCGGCTCCGAGCATTTTGGCAATGACATTGTAGATCGGTTTAATATCCCAGTTGAATTCAAGCTTCAACCGCACCGTCGGCGTTTTTCCGCCGAAATGATAGGTGACAGGCAACGCACCACGCCACGATTCCGGTACGACCGCTCCGTCGAGATTTTTTAGAAGCGGCAATGCGTCCGCGTAAGAGATCGGCAGAACCGGGATCTTTGTTAGTGTCAGGGCGTCTTTAATCGCGAGCCTTTTTGCATCTTTTGCAGCGCCGACGCCTTTGGTCAATGGATCGCCCGGATGCAGCGGCATGTCCATAACCGAGCCACGTTGGACGCCATTCTCGTTTCGCCATGCACCTTTTGGATATACATCGCCCTGGTAAAATCCGTCGTTTCTCGGATCCGAATATATGAGGCAGCCGACCGCTCCTTTTTCCGCGGCGACTTTCGGCTTGATGCCGC
>DLHV01000110.1:8214-16111 GCA_002483395.1 Chloracidobacterium sp. UBA7659
CATCGTAATCGGCCGGAATGCCATAATTTACATAAACAAGCGGGGCCGAAACATCGCCATCGATCGAATAGGCGTTGTATGTCGGAAGCTGCTCGCTTTGTTGTGTCGTGGTCGAGTCTCCTTCAACCGACGGCTCATTCAGCTTCAATATGAATTTCTCGGGAGATGTCATTTCGACAAGCCTCGTTTTCGGCGTCGGGAACAATACTTCAAACTGTTCAAGCTTAGTATCGTAACCCCACGACCGAAACTGGGCCGCTATGAAATCCGCGTTCTCTTTGTTATACGGTGAACCCAAATGATGCGGGCGTGCAGAAAGCCGCTTCATCCAGTCACGCAGGTTGTTGGCCGTTNNCGAATTTGCCCTCGAGACTTTGCTGCGAGCCGGACGTTGTGAGTGAGAACCCCAACAAAGTCATGTCACTTTGCAGAACAGCCTGAGTGAAAATCGAGGTGGTAAGCAATATCAACAAAGAAGAACGAATAAAAGAACGAATCATATTTCTCCTGTATAGGTAATCAAAATAGAGGGCAGCTTTCGAAACTTTAAACCGTAAGAAACGACACTTACAACTCACGACAGCTCGAAACNNTCATACGCAAAAGAGCCGTTGAAAACGTCTTGCCCTGAGCATCGGTCATCAAGCTCAAAGTGCCGCCGCCGCCGAGCGACTCGTGAAGCAGAAAGTTCAACGCCTTTAGATTTGGAAGCTCAAAACGCTCGACCTCGCCTTTGACCATCGGGCCGAAATGCCGCTTGACCGCATCGGCCGTTACTTCGCGAACCAGCAGCGGATAATACTCGTCCTTCAACGCGATAATCCCTACATTCGCCGTGTCGCCTTTATCGCCGGACCGTGCGTGGGCGAGCTTTAAGAGTTGAATCTTCATAATGACACATAAATTTGCGTGAAACAGACTTCATACAATGTCTTCACACATCAACGACAAATAATAAAATGCCGCAACTACAAGCGAGTGACTGATTTCACCCTCGCGTATCAAATTTGCGACTTCATCGAGAGGAACAAGTTTCGTCACCATGCTTTCGTGCTGATCAAAAGCTGTTTCAGCCGTCTTCTCGCAATCGAAAGCAAGATAATGAAAGATCGTGTTGTTCTGGATCGCCGGATTCGGATGCGATTTTCCCAGTAAAACCCAGTTGTCCGAAGAATACCCGGTTTCCTCCAACAGCTCACGTTTTGCGGCTTCTTCTGGGCCTTCACCGTCATCTACCATACCACCCGGCAGCTCAAGGTTTATCTCCTCGGTTCCGTGCCTGAATTGCTCGATCAAGATTGCATCGTCGGCCTTGTTAAAGGCGATGATGTTCACCCAATCCGGATTCTCGATGACGAAGAAATCGCTCGATTTGCAGTCGCTATTCCGTACACAAACATCCTGCCTGACATGAAAAACGCGACAATCTGCGATCTGCTCTGACGAAACTCGTTTCCATGAATCCGGCTTATGCATATAGAAGCTATACAATTGAATATTAGAGTTATGTTTCGTTATTAAATCAAGTAAAGGGGTTGAATTATGCGGATTTTGCTTGAGCTCATATCGTTTCTTACAGTGGCAATACTATTATTCTCGATCACCGGACGCGGGCAAAGCATGATTCGGCCTTCCATTGAAGTCATAATCGCCGGTGCAGCCGAGCAGCGAAAGGCATACATAAACGAATTCAAAAACCTGATGTCGGAAGAGACCAAGACATTTGAGATCTATGACAAAAAAGGCGTCGTGAAAAAGAAACGATCTGTCTTATCAACCTTTATCGTCTATCAACTTTCAAAAGACGACCGGAGTATTGCGGAATATCGGAATGTGATATCGGTCGACGGCAAGAAGCTGGACGAGGCCGACAAGCGGGCGCAGGATTTTTTCGAAGAAATCGTCAAGGTCGATTCGTCTAAGAAAGAACTCGAAAAGCTGGATAAGGAAGGCTCGCGATACGATAAGGACATTTCGCTCAATGGGCTGACGTTGTACCAGTCAGTCGTTCTTGCCGACAACATGCGGCCGTATTTCGAGTTTAAGCTCGATGGCAAGGAAAAGGTCGGCAACCGCGATGTTTATGCCATTTCCTACCAGCAAACGAAAGAGAGCCCTTACATTTCGACCGATCCGAAAGCTGTGTCAACCGATGGGAAACTGAATCTCATCTACGAAGTCGATTTCGACGGCAGGCGAAATGTCAACGGACGACTTCGCGGCAAGTTTTGGATCGACGCACTCACCCTCCAGGTTTGGAAAGAGCTACGTGTCTTGACGATCCAGCCGGAAGGCTTTGCAACGCCTGTGGTTGCTGTCGAGAACACCTTCGAATATCAGGACAGCGATTTCGGCATCCTTACGCCGAAGAAGATAACTTATATACTTCCTCGCATCGATAAGAAGTCCCGCGAGACCCGAAGGGAAGTTGGAGTGACGTTCGATTACACGAACTTTTCGAGGCCCGATGTTGAGGTTAAGTCGGCCGATGTAAAGAACTGATTGTCAAAGAGCCGCGGATAGCGGATCGGCGGCGATCGAATCAACCAAGCCGATTTTCAAAGCTCGGTTCGCCGTTATCGGCGAAGCCGTAAAGAACATCTCAAGCGCATTTGCCCGCCCGATCAGTCGCGGCAGCCGCTGCGTGCCGCCCCAGCCGGTGATTATGCCCAAACCGACACCAGGATGACAAAATGTGGCGGTGGGCGAAGAAATACGCTTCGAACACGCCAGCGCCAGATCTTGACCTCCACCGAAACAGAAGCCGTTGATCGCCGCAATGGTCGGAACAGACAGTTCGGCGATCTTGTCCATCAAACGCTGGCCTCGAAGGGAAAATTCCCTCGCCGTTTCCGGCGTCAGCGTGGCTATTTCCCGCAAGTCGGCTCCCGACGCGAAGGCATTTCCGGAGCCGGTAAACACTAGCTTCTCGACCCTTGGTGAGTCAAAATCTTCGTTGATGATCCGATCCAGCAATTCGAGCACTTCCACCGACAGCGGATTCCGTATCTCCGGCCGAATGAAGCGTATTATCAGGCCGTTTTCGCGGGCTTCGACTGCTATCGAGTTAGACATTTAGGTTTCCTGCGTCAATAATAAAACTATGTTCAGAACCAACAAAGCCCACCCGTGGCATGGCGTGCCGATCGGCGAAAATGCGCCCGGCGAAGTTACCGTTTTTATCGAGATCGTGCCGCGAGACACCGTAAAATACGAGGTCGATAAGGAAACGGGCTACCTCAAGATCGACCGTCCGCAGCAGTATTCCAACGTCGTGCCGGCAAATTACGGCTTTATTCCGCAGACGTATTGCGCGGGCGGAGTGGCCGATCTCGCCCGCCGTGGCTCCGCCAGCACAATCACTGGCGGCGACGGCGATCCGCTCGACATTCTTGTTTTGAGCGAACACCACATTCCGCGCGGAGATATCATCTTGAAGGCCATGCCGATCGGTGGCTTTTGTCTAATTGACGACAACGAGGCCGACGACAAGATAATCGCCGTGTTGAAAGGCGACAAGGTCTTTGAACAGTACCAGGAGATCTCGCAACTTCCTAAGGGAATACTTGAACGTTTTGAACATTATTTCCTGACGTACAAGAGTTTACCGGATGCTCCGAATATCTGCGAGATCGCTTATTCGTATAGCCGCGAGCAATCTTATGGTGTGATAAAAGCCGCGATTAAAGATTACGATGAGCTGCTCGGAAGGCTGAAATGACCTGTTTTGTTCCAACAGCCAAGCCGGGCGTTGAATATCGAGGTTGCCTTTTTAATGTCAATGCCCCAAACCCGATCTATGCTGAACGCGGATATTACGGACCGCGAGCCGCATGAATAGCCGCTGACGCGGACGGTAACTGCTCCCTTAACGAGATCGAAAAAAACGACCGCTCGTTCTCTGGAAGAAAGCCAGTCCAGACGGAATTCGACCGTTTTCTTTTCGTCCTTTGCCCGTACACGGAACGAGACCAAACCCCCGCGAACTTTGACTTTCGTTATTTTGCCTATTACGTTGGCGCTTTCACAGTCGCTCAAGCCCGATAGATTTGTGAGGCTGATCAGCCTGCCACTTTCCGCGTAGGTGCCAGTGGCAAGTTCAGAGGTTTGGCCGAAGGCTGAGACCGCAAGCAACACAAATACTAATGGGAGAAACTTCTTCATATGCTTGATATTACGTCCATATTAACGGCGTTTCCATCAAAATCAAACCTGAGTCAGAACCACCTGCGTGAGCGGGTTCTTCGTCCCATGGGCAAAGGGCGTTTTTTGTCCTAAAACAGTGAGCTTATCCATCCTCCGTCAACAGCAATAGAGCTGCCGGTGATATAGCTCGCCCGCTCGGAGACCAGAAACGCGGCGAGTGCGGCGAATTCCTTTGGCGTTCCCAAACGCTTCATCGGTATCTGCGATTCCCAGCGTCTCTTTATGTCGGCGGCCTCAACATCCTCCCTTTTGGCAAGCGTCCGGGCAAGGTCCTCGACGCGTTCGGTCGCGGTGTAGCCGGGCATGATATTGTTGACGGTAATGCCGTGTTCGGCGACCTCATCGGCGAGCGTTTTAGCAAAGCCAGTGACGGCGGCCCGAATGCTGTTTGAAAGGATCAGATTTTCGACTGGCTGCTTGGCGGCGATCGACGTGATATTCAGAATGCGGCCCCAGCTTCTCTCCTTCATTCCGGGAAGGACCAACCGCGTCAGGTCGAGAACGCTCGTCAACAAACTACGGGTGGCATCTTCCCAATCGGCGCGATTCAGATTTTCAAACGGCCCCGCCGGCGGCCCACCGGTGTTTGTAACGAGAATCTCTATGCGTCCGAATCGATCCAAGCCTTCCCGGACAATTCTTTCCACGTCCGCCGCGACGGAAAGGTCGCCGGGCACACCCAAAACAGGCGAATCCGTCCGCTGGTGTATCCAATCGCAGGCCGCCTTCAACTTTTCCTCGCCGCGGGCACAAAGGATGAGCGAGGCTCCCTCCATCGCCAATTCTTCCGCCACCGCCCGCCCAAGCCCCTGGCTGGCAGCGGCAACCAAAGCAACTTTTCCCTGCAGTCCAAGGTCCATGAGATCTCTAATTCCCCCGATTTATCGCCGGGTGTTCCCTCGCGGCAAATGCCGCAGACCACGTGCAAAGCCATATGAAGTACGTCCGGGCGGAAACGCGACAGTTATGGAGCGTGCCAAATTCAAAGAATCTGCACGCTCGTTGACACTCGCGTTTCTGCCTGTAAGAACTATTTCCCTCGCAAATAGTCATCCGTCTTATCGAGCCAATCCTGCCGCGGCGGGCAGAAAATATCAACATCCAGCGTGTCCTCAAGCGCCTCCGCCTTGTGCGGAACATTGGACGGGATAACCAGCACTTCACCGGCCCGAACGGTCACCTCTTCCCCGCCATCCTCACCGATCCAAAAATGCAAAGCTCCCTCAAGCACATACGTCAACTGCTCATTCTCATGCGAATGCTGCGGGACAATGCAGCCTTTATCCAGATAAACATGCGTCAACATCATCCGGTCAGCCGTGATCAGCCGCCGCTCCAACGATTCCGAAACACGCTCCCTGGGCATATCATCCCAGCGGTAAAATTGTGTTTTTGTCTGTTCCATAGCTTCACTTTAGCTCATTCCAGTTCAGCCGTCGAAAGTGGAACGGGTTAAGCTGCATAGCATCATAGGCTTACGGCGAAAAATCGTTCCATTTTCATTTTGGATAAAGACGTTAAATGGAACGCTCAATTTGCCCTCCTTGCGCTCGACCGGCAGTCACATACCGATAGGCCGTCGTTTTTCCCACGCCCAACCGTTCGGCGATCGCAGCAGCACTTAAGCCTTGCCCTGCAAGCTGCTTTGCGTAGCTGACGCGGTGGCGGTCGATCCTTGATCTCTTCGGCGGAAGAGTGGCGGTTGATCCCGGGCGCCGCCCGAGATGCTTTGCTTCGGCGTCGAACCCCATGAAGTCAAAGCCGAGGAAATTGTTCGCCCTCACCGCACTCTCGTCTGCTTGCAATCGAGCGGCGAAATCAAACTTTTGCAGCGCACAGACGGCGACGTTGTCTTCGCCATGCTCAAGGCGGCCGGTTCGGGTCTTCACTTGTTTTATATAGCGAAGCTCAGGCCCGCAATTACCGCTGCCGGACGAGCTGCGGCCGATCGCGAACATCGAATCGGCGACCTTTGCGAGATCGACAGAGCCCTGAAGATCGTTCACAGTGAGAGGCAGGTGAGGCAAATGCTTGGGCGTGTGGGCGACCGCCAATATCGATATAAACCGTTCTTTTTTCAAGGCCTGCAGCCGGTTCATCAATCTAAAAGCGATGCTTGCGTTAGCGGTAGAGCTTTGGCTGAGGAAGGTGATATTGTCGCAGATCAGCACTTCGGCATCGTGCTCATCGATCTTCCGGTCGATGTTCCGAAATAGCATGTCCGTAAAATCCTCGTACCCGTCGATCAGCTTGCCGTCCCAAAAGTGTTCGGCATCATTCAGATCGGGCGAGAATTGATAAGGATTTTCGCACGTCAGCCCGTCGTCGCTCGTCGTCGTATAACGCTGCGCAAACTGCTGACGCGTCAGTTCAAAATCCAGATAGAGCACCCGCTGCGGCGGTACCTCGCATCCCGGTTGCGGCGAGTCAAACGGCGTGATCGGCACACCTCGCGCCAGGCTCTCGGCGATCTGCACGGCCAGCACGCTCTTGCCCAAACCAGTCGGCGCAAACAACACCGCCACCTCCTCCAGCAGCCAAAACGGCCCGAACAATTGTTTCATCGGCCCGGTTCGCAAGCCGCTCTCGACAAACTCCTGAACAGGGCGCACAAGAAGCATCTCAGGCGCCGGCGCCCATTCCCGCGGATACTTCTTTTTGCTTTCGGCTATCAGCCGCTCCCGCCTTTCCTCAAAAGGGTCCCAACCCACTGCCGAACCATAATCCTGATCGCCGAACTCGAATTCACTTTGTGAAGAACTCATGCTATTTCCCTGCCTCCACCGCCAAATGGTGTTGTATTGTTTGATATATCGTCCATACGATCATAAGAATAAATCAAACAAGCGTGTTGCGTCAAGGGGTGTTGGTATTATTTATGCAACAACTCTTTCAGAATCCGACCTCTCTCGCAGAGCGGAAAAGCTTTGCTTTTCCGAAGCATCCCTCAAGACTGCGCGGCTATGCCGCCGCTTCGCAAATTGTCACTCAATGGCCCGCCGAAGACCGGCGGCATAGCCGCGGGGATTTAGGGGCCATTATCGGAAAAGCTTTGCTTTTCCGAAACGCCCCCAAAGATAATACGCGGCTGCGCCGCCCGTTATCTCCATTTTATTTTCAGGTGATCCGTCAGTAAGGGCTCATCATCAGCCGGACATCCCGCCCACTGCCTGGCACTCGAGAATCGGTAATCCTCGGGCGAGGTCACAAATCCCGCGCGTACTGGATTCATGTGAATATACTCTACCTTCTGTCGAAAGGTCGCTTCGCCAAAGATCTCTAAAGAGTCCGGATGATGTTGCCAGACTGAGTGTTTATGGTTTCGTTCGCGGACCTCACCGCGAAGCTTGAACAGAGAGCTTTCAAAATTGTTCTCCTTTAGGTATTGAATAATGCGTCTTGCAGAAATGCCGTTCATGAGGCGGAGAACGTCTTCCATTTCGCGGTTGGCGTACGCGAGCAGGTGGACGTGATCGAGCATGATGACGTAAGCCAGAATTAGAATGCCGTGGCGGTCTTGGGCTTCTGCGTATGCGTCACATGCGACTTGTTTTAGCTTATCGGTGCGAAAAATGGGCAGCCGGTGGTGAGTGACGGCGGTGAAATAGTATGCGGGGGTTGTTCTTGAGATCTGGAACATGGGAACGGGCGGCCTAGCCGCAGGATATTATAGGAATTGTCGGAAAAGCGA
>DLHV01000110.1:16197-22725 GCA_002483395.1 Chloracidobacterium sp. UBA7659
ACCTCGCGCTCGACGACAATCCAAGAAAGTAAAAGACTCCCTGCATGGCGCTTCCAAAATTCGTGATGTTTTCCATACTTGTCGCTCTTGTCCTTTAGGTGAGCCCGCCGGAAATGGGTTCGAAATCGATCCCGAAGATTTGCCGACTTGCCTATATAGATGCATTTCTTCGCCCTATTCCTATAAATGTAAATTCCGCGCGTATTTTTTGGTATCCGATTTCGCAATTCTTCAATTACGCGATTTTCCACGCGACTTACATCAGACCAATGACTGACTTCTGCATTTTTCCATTGCCCTGATTCAAGCGGAAGTACTTTATGAGTGTGCAAAAATTTCTCGAAATCGATGTTCATTCTATTATTCAAGTACAAACGCTCCGATATGCGGCTTTGAGGTGTTTAGGCAAGTCTGCAAAGCTAGCATCAGCGACTCGCGGAGATTCTCCGGTGTTACGATCGCATCCACTAACCCTCGGGCCGCGGCGTGTTTGGCGTCGAGTTCGCGGTCGTAGGTTTCGCGGACTTTTTGCATTTCGGCGAGGAGGGCTTCGTCGGGTTCTTTGCCTTCTTTTTTCAGCTTATCGAGCTGGGTGCCGAAGATGGCCTGGACGGCGGAGTCGCCTTCCATTACGCCCATGCGGCCGGTGGGGAGGGTGAAGATGAAATCGGGGTCGAAGCCCTGGCCGGCCATGGCGTAGTAGCCGGCGCCGGAGGCGTGGTTGACGGTGAGGACGATCTTCGGAACTTTGGCGGTGGCCATGGCTTCGACAAACCGGGCACCGGCGCGGATGATGCCGCTGTGCTCGGCTTCGGCACCGACCATGAAGCCGGAGACGTCCTGGACAAACAGCAGCGGCGTTTGATGACGATCGCAGTTTTCGATGAAATAGGCTGTTTTTTCGGCGGATTCGGTATAGACGATGCCTCCGAAACGGGGCGGTGTTCCGGGCTTGCCTTTGGACATTCCGCGAGAGTTCGCTATGACGCCCACAAGAATCCCGCCGATCCGCGCAGTGCCGCAGATCATCTCTTTGGCGAAGTCGGCCTGGAATTCGTCAATGCCGCCCGCGTCGAGGAACGTGTCAAGCACGGCGTGCATATCGTAGGGCGCGCGGTGATCCGTGGGTAAAAGGGAGTAGAGTGGGTGGTCGGCTTTAGGAGTCACCACCCCGTCAGCCGAAGCGNNCTCCTAAGACAGGAGGGGAGCTTTTGGTGATCGAAACTCGTGTTGCTTCTTTTGCGGGCAATTCGCTGATGAGCTCGCGGATCTTTGAAATACATTCCTGCTCATCCTTCGTACGGAAATGAGCGACGCCGGAGATGGCGTTATGCGTCATCGCACCGCCGAGGGTTTCGTTGTCGATCGTCTGGCCGGTCGCGCCTTTGACGAGATTCGCACCGCCGAGGCCCATGAACGACGTGCCCTCGACCATCAGGATAACGTCCGACAACGCGGGAAGATAAGCCCCGCCGGCGACGCACATTCCCATCACGGCCGCGATCTGCGGCACCTTCAAAAAGCGGCGCATTATCGAGTTGTAATAGAAGATGCGGGCCGCTCCGTACTGGCCGGGAAATACGCCGCCTTGATACGGCAAATTGACGCCGGCGGAATCGACGAGATAGACGATCGGCACGCGATTGCGCATGGCGATCTCCTGCGCACGGAGGATCTTCTTGATCGTTTCCGGATACCATGCGCCGGCCTTGATCGTCGCATCGTTGGCAACAACGACACACTCCCTACCCTGAATCTTGCCGACAAGCGTCACGACCGCCGCCGCCGGAGCCTGGCCGTCATAAGCGTCATAAGCGACGAGCAGGCCGATCTCTTGAGAATAAGTATCTTTGTCGAGCAGCAGATCAATGCGTTCGCGGGCCGTCAACTTTCCCTGATTGTGAATCTTCTCGATCTTCTCAGGCCCGCCGCCGAGTTTGAGCTTATGCTCGAGGCGCAGGTAGTCGTCGGTGAGTTTGCGGAGGCGGGATGCTGTTTCTGTTTTCATTCAATTGTGTCACGAAGAACCGGGTCGTTACCACTCCCGGTTCTGACAATAATTTACCCTTCCTTCGCGCTGATGATAAACGTCGGAACCATGCCGCCGCCGCTGGATACATTGGCGAGCTCCGTTGACGAAAGCCGTGTAAATGCAGCACCGACGACGCCGTTGAATAGAAGCGGGTCGAGATCGACGAGTTGCTCGACGTAGGAAAATGTGGGTTCAACTTCGTGCAGCATCGGGAACATTTCCTTTGCGGTTTTGACCCGTTCCTGAACGAGATAGTCGCCGTCGGCGAGGGCGGATTGGATGGCGTCGTCCCACTCGGACTCGCTTGAATTCCAGCCGATGTAAATGCCGTGGCCGCCGTAGTCGTCGTTTGGTTTCAGGACCAATTTGTGCGAATTCGTCCGCGTCCATTCGACAAGATCGATCTGCTCAGGAGAAACCCAGTCGCCTCCCACCACCCCGGCCTTCGGTCGCCCCTCCTCGGGCAGGAGGGGAGCTCCGGTTCTGACAAGAGTCTTCTCCTCGCGGAACTTACGTGTCCACGGAATGTGCGCCCGGATCGCAGCGAGCTCCGCGTCGTTAAACAGCGATTCGTACCTTTCGTTTGTCAGCACGGCGAATATCGCTTTTTTGTGGACCAATTTGCCCCGAAAACTGTTGACCATGCAAATCGCACCGGCACGATACGCGTCGAGCAACGCCGGATGCTCGTCCATGATCGGGAGGTATTCGTTGACCAACAAACGCTTGTACACGATATCTATGGCGACGCCGGCGAAATACAATTTTTTACCGTCGAATTCCAATTCCTCAGGCGAGCAGATCACCGCCGAATAGCCGTTATATTCAAAATAATCGCGGAACAACTCGAATTCTTTGATGGTCGGCAGGTCTTTTAGATCGACGATTGCGATCACCGGTTTTGTCTCGGGTTCGCGGCCGAGGAATTCGGTGTAGCAATTCACAAGGACCTCGAGCAAATGCGGGCGGCCGGAGAGTCCGCGGAGATTGTACGACTCGGCAAATTTCTGCATCACGGGCAGTGCTTGAAAAATCGACGTGGCGGAATCAGCGTAAGCAATACCGGCCGGGCTTTCGCCGTTTAGTTCGACATAGCTGTAAGCATCGTCAACGAGAAAGGAGTCGAGCCGCGATGTGGGCGAAACCTGGCTGTAGCCAGGGTCGATCTTGACCAGCTCGCGTTCGATCTCACTCAGGCCCAACTCGACAAGAATGTCATCGTCTTGAACGGCCGCGTCCTTTACCTTTTGCAGCGTGCGCCAGATTATCGCGCTCTTCTCGGTGATCATCGACCAATCGGCTTCGGAGACAAAATGCGGGCGAAGGTAAGGGCTAAGGCGGCGGCCGCCGAAGATAAGCTTGTTGCTTTCAAGACTTTCGTCAAGAATCTTGAGAGATTCCGCGGCGATCTCAGGGTCTTCGAGAAGTTGGTGGTAATGGGCGACGGCCTTTTTTAGCATAAGTTATCGACTGGAGGGCAAGCATTTTGCTTGCGCTTTGCCGGAATGTTCGTATTTTGAATGACAACCCGCGCTTCTCGGTTGCGAAGGGCCGACGCCGCTTCCGGCGTTTCGAGCAGGATGCTTGCGGTCCAGTCCGCTATTTCGACATGCTCAGTATCTCTTCGAATTCGTCTTTTGTCAGCGGCATGACGGAAAGCTGCGATTGCCGGATAAGTTTGATGTTTGCCAGAGCAAGGTTTGCCTTGATATCCGCAAGGCCGACCGGTTTTTTTAACTTCTTATCCGGCATGAGCTCGACGGCGACCCATTTCTCATCAAGCGGATCGGGAAAGCTCTCTTTTGAAACCTTGGCAACGCCGACGACTTCCTTGCCAGTGACCGAATGGTAGAAAAGGACCTTGTCGCCTTTTTTCATCGCCTTCAGGTTGTTACGGGCCTGAAAATTGCGGACGCCGGTCCAATCGGTCTTGCCGTCTTTAACAAAATCATCCCATGAATACGCTTCGGGTTCTTGTTTGACCATCCAATAGTTCATAATCGTAAATAGTTAATGGTAAATCGTAAATAGTTATCTGCCAATTTTAGCGTTGAGATGACTGCAAAGGCCTGTGATCATTCGTCCGATCTCTTCCAGCTTTGCCAATGCTTGGCTAAAAGGTCTCATCACTTAGATATCCTAAACGAAATGCGATCAGAACCTCGGTCTCAACTTCGCTCGCCGATCCTTGCGCCATTGACAGAAAATTTAAAAACTCTTTCACCGATTTTCGTCCCGCACCTTCCGCAATATTTGCAGCGATTGAGATTGAAGCCCGTCGGATCTGACTAATGTAGCGACAATGTAGTTATGGTTCATTTGTCCTCTTTTCTTCCTTTGCGGGCTTTGCGATCTCTGCGTGAAACTCCTAATAACTGAGGGAGAGTCTCACGCAAAGGACGCAAAGGACGCAAAGAAAGGCTTTTTGTTGTGACGCACTAAAATTACTTTGTCACTACACTAGTTAAGCCAAATTTCTCATCTTGCGGAAAGTTTTCAGTGATCTTATAAATCTCAACAGTGAAATCGACAGACTTTTTCCAAACATCAAGATTTTGATGAGGCCTCATATACTATTAACGATTTACGATTCACTGTTTACTTCTTCTGCGCTTNNGCTTCGGCCGCTTTCTTGTTCAGCCATTTTGCCCATCGCTCGATGTATGGGCGGAACGGTTTGAACAGCTTCGCCCGGAAACTGTTGACTGATTGCTTTTCGCTCCATGCACGCAGATTTTTCTCGGCATACTGGCGGATCTGCGGTTCGAGGCTTTGTTTTTTTATCGAATGCCGAAGAGTCAGGTAATAATGCTGGCCGACGAGCGAGAACAGCAGCCCGGCGAGGTTTCCTTTGAACGAGCTTTTTGCCATCCATTTCTTGGCAAAGCCTTCGGTCGGCTGAAGAAGAGCTCCCATCGACATTTCGAGCCACGGTGCCTGGTTTCCCTGCCGCGGATGATAGAGCCCGGGCAAATCGCCTTTTATCGGCGTGTCCAGGTTCTTTAAGCGCGGGTCGTTGATAAAATCGACCAGCCGTATCTTTTCCAGCCCGCGAATTTGTTCCGTAGGGAGAAAGTCCAACACTTTATCGATNNGATAAAATCGACCAACCGTATCTTATCCAAGCCTCGTATTTGTTCGGTCGGAAGAAAATCCAATACCTTCTCAATGTGCGCGTCCGTGTCCTTGGGAAGCGGAAACGTCGCCTGATTCTCGACACGTACCTTTGTCATCTTTGCGGTCTTTTGACCCGCGGTTTGAATTGCCATAACGTGAGTAGATTGTAAATCGGAAATCGCTAATAGTAAATTCGGCTACACAACTGTTGCTGAAATGCGACACATATTTACTACCGCAACCTGGGAACTTGCGAAAACACGGCTCTTTACGCGTTTGGGTTCATGGCACGAGTCTTGTATTTGTTTACGGTGANNATGAACCAAACGACCATCGCAAAACCAATTAAGATCAGCGGCGTCGGGCTTCACACCGGTGTTGCTGTCAATCTGAAGCTGAAGCCGGCACCGGAGAATACGAGTTATATATTCGTCCGGACCGATCTTGATAATTTCGAGATACCGGCGTCGGTCGAATACATTTCGCATTGCAGCTATGCGACTACGCTGATGCGGCGCGGTGTTGTGCTTTCGACGTGCGAGCATCTGCTGTCGGCGTTGCGCGGCTCAGGCATCGATAATTGCTTTGTCGAACTCGACAATATCGAAGTGCCGATACTCGACGGTTCGAGCGAGAATTGGGTCGAAATGATCGAAAAGGCTGGGGTGAAACAGCAAACGGCGCCGCGTCGAACGCTTCGCGTACTGAAACGAGTCGATTTTGAAGAAAGCGGCCGTAAGATGTCGATAGAGCCTTCTGATAAGTTCGAGATCGACTGCGTAATCGATTTCCCGCACCCTTTTATCAACCGACAGACGTATCATTTTGTGATCGAAAACGGCTCGTTCGGAAAACAAATCGCGTCGGCGCGAACCTTCGGCTTTACTAACGAAATCGAAATGCTGCGTAAAGCCAATCTCGCCCTCGGCGGCTCGCTCGACAATGCGATCGTCCTGACGCCGGACGGAATGCTCAACGAAACACCGCTAAGATTCAACGACGAATTCGTCCGTCACAAGATACTCGACATCATCGGCGATGTCGCATTGCTCGGAATGCCGATCGAGGGCAAGATCACCGCCGAAAAAAGCGGTCATGCGATCCACGCCGCTTTGATGAGTAAACTGTTGAGGACGGAAAAGGCCTGGAAGATCGTAGAACAGATAGATTAACCGCTAAGTACACGAAGATGCACTAAATTACACACCAAACTGGGTCAGATGATGATTCAGGTGTTTGTAAAACATATTGTTCCACTCGGTTTTGTTTAGGATCCCGAACGAGACCGATTCTTTGCCGTCAAACTCAGCCTCTCCGAGTTGTTGAGTTTTCTCGATATATGCGACCAGCCGCGAGCGTTCGACATCGAAATCCTTGTC
>DLHV01000233.1:0-12998 GCA_002483395.1 Chloracidobacterium sp. UBA7659
CAAGAATATACGCCTGTTGACAATATGAGGCGACGTGCTTACCGTTTTTGTCAATGTACTTGTAGTGGATGTAATTCGAAGTGACATTCCTGATTCCCGCAAGTCCGTTACTAAAGCTGGACGCGTCTTGAAACCGAGGCGGAATAACAAATCTCCCCGTCCTGTCGATGTATCCCCACTGGTCGTTTAGCTCTACCGCAGCCAGACCCTCCGAGAAACTCTCTCCGTTATCGAATCGAGGGGCGATTATGTAGACTCCCTTTTTATCTATGTATCCAGTTTTGCCATCTACCCTCACCAGGGCCAAGCCTTCGGAAAACTCGTCCGCGAAATCGTATCCTATGGGAAAAGCGATCTTGCCGCTCACGCCAATGTAATACCATTTGCCTGAGCTGTAGCCGGGATCGTCGGTATTCTTTCCGAGTGTGCGACCAATGTTCACAAGGCCAAAACCTTCAGAAAACCGGGAGGCCAACTCGTATTTAAGCGGAATCACGACCGTCCCGGTGCGATCGATAAAACCCCGCCTTATCATCGATCATAACGTAGGCTAAGCCCTCAGAAAAGTTATCCGCGTGATCGAAGTCCGCAGGAATTACAAGCTTTCCGGCGGGGTCTATGTAACCGTATTTCTTATTTATTTTTACGGCGGATAGACCCTCCCGGTATTCAAAGTCCACACCGTATTCGTCATCGAGCTTCGGGTCGACTATCATCTTGCCTCTTTTGTTTATGAATCCCCATTTGTCGCCCAACTGGACTCCAGCCAGCCCCTCGCGAAATGACTTTGAATCGTGAAATCTCGGCTTTATTACAAACTCGCCACTTTCGTCTATGAAGCCCCACCGCCATCCACGATCGGTACAGACGCTTACGCCCGCGAGCCCTTCCGAGAATGGCTGTGCCAATTGGAACCTCGGCTTGATCACCATTTTGCCGCGGGAATTTGCATAGCCATAAAGATCCTTTTGCATAACAAGGAGAAGTGATCCCTGACAGAGAGCTTGGTGAGTGCAAGTCAGCATAAGTAGCAGGCAAAGTGTTCTCAGCGCAGGATACATTGGTTTAGGTTTCTTTCACTTTGTGATTTCTTTCGATAGGTCGCTACGAGTGACGCGGCGATCGCAGATTCGTCGGATGCAAGTATTCTCTAACAGTTGCTCTTAGTCCTCAATCAAATCCTTAGTCGCTCCGATCCCGATGACGGAAAAAGCCGATCATTCTGTCAGAAATATGAATAACCGCTAGTGTTTTGAGAACGTCAAAGCCGGTCTGCCTCGTAATCTTCCTTCTCAGTCGTGATCTTTCCGTCGGCGAGGTCGTACCAGCGTTTTAGGCCAGTGGCCATGGTGCCCCAGGCGCCTCGGCCGGCGGTCGTTGTGACGAGGCGTTTTATTGAGCGCCGATCAACGAGGCCCTTTTTCTTGAGCAAGAAGACTCCATCCGACTGATCGCGAAACCGCCCGGCGATATATTTTAGTATCACTAGCCATTCCGGGGTTATCAGCGGAAATCCGAATTCGGAATCACTCGCGTCTGCGAGAGCCTGCCGGTAAAAATCGATGACATCATCGTTCCTCACGATCCAATCGACGGGGACGATTTTCCTCCCTACTTTGGCGGTANNGGCCAAGCGTTCCCGATGCGATGATGTCAACGTCCTTCGTTAGACGCGGGCTACCGTAATAGCTCATAGCCACACCACCGACCAGGGCCCATGGGATGTTCAGTTTATCCGCAACTTTTGTTATCGTCTTCATTGCCTTGACAGCGGTCTCGCCATCGATCATAGCGGTTTTTGGATTTTTCTCTAGATGGGCTACTAACTCTTTGATCTGTTTCTTTGTCATTTTTCCTGATTATAGCGTCTAAACAAATTTTTCGACAACGATTTACCGGAAAGATATAATCAAAACTGGTGCTGACCACGGTGATTGGCTCTTAACACGAGCCGGTAGCTCAGCGTATTAATCTTTTCCATCTGTTCCTTTTTATTCTTTCCGTTCCGTGGTTTTTTTACCACAGAATAAGAGGAACAAGANNGAACAAGAGGAACAGAACCGATCCACGTGTTCCGCAAATGAATTTCGAAAGACTTTTTAAAATCCTCTCCTACGCGGCTGTATTTTGCGGCTTTTTCTCGCTCTGGGTTTCGGGGACGTTTGGGATAGTTGGCACCGCGATGTTTTTTGCGGTGATGATCGCGGCGTGGTTTTTGGAAGGCTCGCGGTGGCAGATTTCGGAACGGCTGGGAACGGTTTTGATCGTACTGGCGCTGCCGGCTTATTACGCGGGATATCGGTACGGATTTTTCGGCACATCGAGTGGCGGAGTGACGGACAGCGGTGCGTTGCTGGCGGGCATACTCGGACGGCTGATCCTTTCGTTGACAGCTATAAAGCTTTTGCAGCGAAAATCCGATCGCGACTGGATCTTCTTATACCTGATGGCTTTTTTTGAGGTGCTGCTAGCCGCCGGTCTGAGCATTAGCGCGTTGTATCTGCTCTCGTTTGTCATATACGTCTTTATCATGGTCTGCACGATCATTCTACTTGAAATAAAGAAGACTAACCGTGCGACCAGTGAAAAGACAGATCCGAACGGGCCTAACACCGACGAGGCGAGATTAGCAGGGATGCCTGTCAGACGGCTGCCGGGTACGGCCCTTATCCTGATCGGCCTCATCATTGTTATCGCTACGCCGATGTTCTTTCTCCTGCCGCGGGTCGGCGGCGCCGGGATCGGCGGAAATCAGGGCGGCCTTTCCACGTCTTCGGGTTTTTCGGACACGGTACGCTTGGGCGGGTTCGGGAGCATTNNCAACAGAATGACGAGGTTGTGATGCGCGTGCGGCTTGAAAGCGAAGCCGCGAAACGGACGAGCTTGAGATGGCGCGGGGTCGCGCTCGACACGTTCGACAATCGCTCCTGGAGCCGAACGAAGGCATCCGCCAAGGAGCCAAAGGTAAAAGGTGACGGCGGCTTGATTCAAGTCGATGTTGCGACAAGCCGCGAGAGCCTGACGCTTCAGACCATCTATCTCGAACCGCTCGATACGCCGGTGCTGTTCTCGCTTTCGANNAGGGCAGTCGGCGTGCAGGGCAATTTTCCGATGTTGTTTAAGGACTCTTATGGCTCTTTAACGTTTCAGCGCGTGGGCGAACGCATCAGCTACAAGGTGCTTTCGGATCGGGCCCTGCCCGGCGTGCCACAACTGCAGGCCGATGACGTTCGTTATCCTGGCAACGCGGAAAATTATCTTCAACTGCCGACAGCGATCGATCCCAGGATAGGCGAACTGGCATCGCAGATCACGAAAAATTCGAAGAATCGATACGATGCGGCAAAGACGATGGAATCGTATCTGCAAAGTAGTTTCGGTTACACGCTCGAGCAAAAGGCTTCGGGCGACCAGCCGCTCGCCGATTTTTTGTTCAACGTCAAGGAGGGCCATTGCGAATATTTTGCGACGGCGATGGCTGTCATGCTGCGAACGCAGGGCATCGCCACACGTATCGTCAACGGGTTTTCCGAGGGCGATTACAACGAGACGGCGGATGTATATGTTGTCAGGCAAAAGAACGGGCATTCGTGGGTGGAGGTTTATTTTCCCGGCGAGGACGCGTGGGTTCCGTTTGACCCGACGCCGTTCTCCGGGCAGAGTTCGGGCATCACAACCGCAGGCATCGCCGGCCAATTCGGGAAATATCTCGAAGCTCTCGAAACCTTTTGGATACAGTATTTTGTCGCGTTCGATAATCAGGAACAGCGGTCGCTTTTTACATCGGTGAAGAAAAGTGTCGGTGAATACCAGTCAAAAACGTCGGGTGCGTTCAATCAGTTGTTCGACCGGTTTTCGGATTGGTGGGCGGAGATCCGCGGTGATAAGGGCATCGAGACGAGTGTCGCCGCGGCTGTCCGCGGGATATTGTTCCTGGCGGCCGTCGTTGCCGGACTTTTACTGGTTGTTTGGCTCTATCGACGGATAGTAATATCAAAAGTTTGGCATAGCGTTTGGAAATGGCTCTTTGCCCGACGGCGTGCGACTATCGTGGAATTCTACGAACGCATGCTGGCTGTTTTGGCGGACAAAGGCTTCACCCGCGAACCGCATCAAACGCCGCTCGAATTCGCATTTGAGGTCGGAATGCCCGAGGCCGTGAGCATTACGGAAAAATATAACAGCGTGCGGTTTGGTGAAAAGAATCTGTCCCGTAGCGAAGCCTATGATATCGAGATCTGGCTGCGAAAATTAGAAACCACAGAAGCACACAAATAAATAGGACAAGAGATCGATCGCGAACGATCCGTATTTATCTGATCGCAACTATGGTTCCTATACCGGAGGTCACAACCAAAGATTAGGTATCGTCCTCTTCGTCATCGTCAGCTTTCTTCTTGTTGGCCGGCGGCGGAGCGGGAGCGGTGCCCTTGACCGTTACGGTTCCCGACTTTTCATCAATCTGCTTGCCCTTATCGTCCGACAGCGTTGCCACGACCTTGTATTCTCCCGGCAGCGGTGTCGAAAATTGCTGCCAAACGATCATCGATCCTTCCACGTCCGTCGACTTTTGACCTACTTCTTCGCCCTTTCCCTTGCCCGGGACGTTTTCATAGGTAATTTTCCAATTCAGTTTGAGTTTTTGGCTCGTGTTCGAAACGGTCGCGACAGCGTAAATATCCTCGCCGGTGTTGAAAGAAGTCCCGGCGGGATCGGCCTTTTCGTTTTTGCCGAACTTCAACTCGCTTATATTCGCGGTTGTAAAACTGCCGCTGCACGCCGCGGCAACAAAAACCAATGCGCCGATCGCAAAAACTGCGCCGATGTGTTTTTTCATAGGATCTTCCTCTTAAATTATTCGTACTTTCTTTGAGCTATAAGGACCCGGCAAGTGTAATCAATCGCCGACCACCTAGCAAGCCAAAGGACTGCATTTCTGTGTTATTCTAATTGTTTACTTGAAGTTCAGGTTTGCCGTATGAAAAAAGTAGGATTTGTCAGTCTCGGATGCCCTAAGAATCTCGTTGACAGCGAGGTCATGATGGGGCAGCTTGCCGAGGCGGGCTACGAAATTACGAATAACGCTGAGGAGGCGGATACGGTAGTTGTCAACACGTGCGGCTTTATCGAATCGGCAAAGCAGGAATCGATCGATGCGATCTTTGAGGCTGCGCGTTGGAAATCGAACGGGAAAGCGAACCGCGTGATCGTCGCCGGCTGTCTTGTTGAACGCTACCGCGACGATCTGATGAAGGAGCTGCCCGATGTCGACGCATTCATCGGTACTTCGCAGGTGAATGACATCCTGAAGGCGGCCGACGAGGATTTTGATGCAAAAGAACTTACGATCACGCCGATCGGCAACAAATCCGCGACATATCTTTACGACGAATACACGCCGCGAATGCGTGCTACCGATTCGCACACCGCGTTTATCAAAATAGCAGAAGGCTGCGACCGGCCGTGCGCGTTCTGTTCGATTCCCGCTATGCGCGGCTCGTTCAGATCGCGTCGTTTTGGATCGATCATCGAGGAAGCCCGTAGTCTCGCAAAGCAAGGCGTCAAGGAACTTGTTTTGATCGCACAGGATTCTTCCCGATACGGTGAGGACCTTGGCGAAATCGATGCGCTGGCCGCACTGATCCGTGCGCTCGGCGAGATCGACGACATCGAATGGGTCCGCGTTATGTACGCTTACCCGACGCATATTTCGGAGGCTTTCCTCTCTGCGATTGCCGAAACACGTAAGGCCGTCAAATACCTCGACATGCCACTACAGCACGCTTCGCGAAATGTCTTGAAGTTGATGAAACGCGGCGGAAATCGGGAATCGCTCGAAAAATTGATTGTCCGCATACGCGAAAGAGTTCCGGGCATCGCGATCCGCACGACATTTATCACCGGCTTTCCGGGCGAGACGGACGAAGATTTTGAAGAATTGATGAAATTCGTCCAAAATTGCCGTTTCGACAATCTCGGCGTGTTTACTTATTCGGACGAAGAGGGAACTCCGGCATACGACCTCCCGAATAAGGTCGATCCGAAGGTTGCGAAACTGCGTCGAAACCGCCTGATGAAGGAGCAGGCAAAGATCAGCAAGCAGCTAAACAAGTCGAAGATCGGCAACACGTACAAGGTGCTGTTCGAAGGCCTGTCACAAGAATCCGACCTGTTGTTCCAGGGCCGACTCGAAGGCCAGACGCAGGAGATCGACGGCTACATTCTCATCAACGATATGCCCGAGGACCTCGACCCGCAGATCGGCGCAATCTACAATGTGAAGATCACCGAGGCTCACGAATACGATCTCGTCGGTGCGATCGTATGAATGAAATTCGCGGTTATTACCAACTCAAACCGGGTGCGGTCCCAAGACAGGTGTCGGATTCCAACTGATCCAGCATAAAATCGGCTACGTCGGCGCGAGAGATGCGCACCGTTTTGATATAGCCGCCAATGTTAAAGCCGTGTCGACAGGTGCCTCGCTTTACGCCGTTTGTCAGCGCACCGGGCCTTACAATTACCCAGTCGAGGTTACTTTTCGCGATAAGATGCTCCTGCCGCGTCTTGTCATAAAAGTAAAACGGTAAAACAAGTGGAATTACAATGAGCGTGTACAACAGACCCATGCGCCAGGCTGTGTCACCGGTTCCAAGCGCCGTCTCACAAACAAAACGCCTCACACCGCCCGCTTCCATCGCCTTTAGAATATTTCGCGTGCCGTCCGAGAGGATTCGTGTAGGGTAGAAAAATCGTTTATGACCGAGAGCTGAGAGCACCGCGTCCTGGCCCAGCACCGCGGCGGCGACAGATTCGTAATCGAGCACATCTCCGCTAATGACCGTAAGTTGCGGATGCTCGACGCAGAGTTTTGACGGGTTTCTTACAAGAGCGGTTACCTGATAGCCCCGGTTCAGCGCTTGCTCTACAAGCTGGCGGCCCGTTCCACCTGTAGCTCCGATGATGAGGATGCGTTCCGGCCTTCGCGTCGATGAACCTTTAGCTACTGCTTGCGGCGATTTATAGCCCACCCACCAAAGGAGCAGATTTATAGCGAGCGCATACAATGCGAGAACGATAATTATTGTCATATAGACGTGTCGGATACGGGTGGTTCAAGCCGGTTCCCGTAGTCTGGATTTGTTGCCTGAGCTTGTATTACGCTTCCACGGCGAGATAGTTCGATAAAACGAGGATAGTCGGCGATCGTCGACCTTATACGTTTGGCCGGTTCATGCCGTAGCGCTCGTCCATGAAAGGCGGTGTCGCATGGATGGCGAAGTTCTGATAGCAATGGACGTTGTTTATTGCGGTTTCAAAATTCGAGAGGTCATACGCGGGGCCGCTTTCGCCGCCGGCGTGGCCCATGCGTTGGTCAATATAGTGTGCGAGTTCGTGGATGATCACGGACGCTTTGCAGTTCGGGCCGAGCATCGGATAATGGCTCGTAAATGAGATCGACCTCATCGTAAACACATATCCACCTACGAGCGGCCCGCCGGGCTGGAAATATCCCAAAGTATCGCGCGAGGCGGTCTCGTCATTGACCGAACGAAAAATGTGAACGCTGTTGCAAAGATACCTTCGCATCGTCTGGTAATTCGATTCGATAATTCTCAGGTTGGCCTTAGTGTCGGTGTGAAAGTGGCGACGTACGATCGGAAAACCGACCTTTGCCTGAATATTCGTGGCCGCGTCCGGTGCAAGGGAACGGATGCATGAGTTCAGCACGAGGATCGCGTTGTCAATCCATTTCAGGGCCAGCGGCTTGGCCTCATCGGCGGCGGCTTTCGGATCGATGCTGGTGTTCAGATCGTCCGTATCTGCAACCGGGATTTCGCTGGGGACAGACAATAGGCCATCGGAGTTGTCGAACGCGGCTTGCCCGGTGTTTTGCGAGTCTTCAAACATTTCTCAAGTGATTGTCCATCTCAGCCGACGGCTTACTTTGAGTGAACTTTTTTAGGGTCGCTATTAGTTTCTTTCGGGTCTTTCGACGGCCGAAGCGTAATAATCCCACAGTTTCGATTGAATGCGGCGACGGATTTGTCGAGCGTGCTCCACATTCGGATCATCGTCGGATAATCAACAACTATACCGTCATCGTAACGGTCCTGATCGGCAAGAATTTCCTGATAAGTCTCCATTGTCGCCCCCATATTCTCAATGCGCCCCGCTGCGTGTCACTAACAAGACGCAGCTTTTGTGATAAATTG
The DNA here is from genome assembly GCA_002483395.1 of Chloracidobacterium sp. UBA7659. GTDB lineage: Bacteria > Acidobacteriota > Blastocatellia > Pyrinomonadales > Pyrinomonadaceae > OLB17. The sequence goes on from DLHV01000233.1 coordinate 8,217, forward strand.
CGGGATATTTTGCCATTATTTTCTGTGGGGAAGGGCGGTTCGGGTCCGGCGTCATTTTCACTCTAAGTCCTCTTTTTCCTTCTTCGTTCCTCTTGATCTGTGGTTTGAATCGCCTTACCACTGAAAAGGAATGACCAAGAACGAACAAGAGGAGCATGAATAGATTGCTGGTATTCTCAACTAAAAACCGTCTAGCGTGTCAATCTATATATCAGTATCGCCGCCCGCTTTGTCAGCATCGGCATTGTATCAACGTTTGCCCATTCGCCTTTTGCGTGCGAGTTTCCGCCGCCGCCGATCCCGATACCATCAAGGCCGGGGATGATATTCGAAACGTAAGCGACATCACCGGCACCGCGGTCGCCCGGGTCGAGAGCCTCGACCTTGCCGAAACCGAGGTCCTGGCTGACCTGATCGAGCTGTTTCAAAATCGTATAGTTTCCCTCGACGGGCGTCATTGCAGGAATGCCGTCCTGGAATGTGATCTTCGCACTAGTACCCGGCAGGCTTTTCGCGACGATCTCTCGCATTTTGGCGCGGGCAGCTTCCTTTTGCTCCTCGCTGATAAAACGCAGGTCGCCGTTGACGACGACCTTTGCCGGAACGACATTTGTCTTTCCGCTCGCCGAGCCGTTTGAATCTTTTGTTTCGACCGTCGTGCCGCCAAGGAAAAGTGCGGGATTGAATGTCAGGTATTTTTCTTTGCCGAGGGCCTCGCGAAATTCGTTGAGGATTCGCGAGGCCTCGAATATCGCGCCGTTGCCCATGCTTTCACGAAAGATTTGGCTCGAATGGCCGGTTTTCGCTTCGACCTCGAGCGCCCACGAACTTGAACCGCGTCGACCAACCGTTGCCGTGTTCCGCACCGTCCCTTCAAAACTCAACGCCAGATCGCTTCGTTTTGCGGCCGCGATCATGTCGCCGCGGCAGATCGCAACCGGGTCGCACGAATCTTCCTCGTCACCAGTGAACATCAGGACAATCTTCGTATCCTTCAGAACGCCCGCGGCAGCCAATGCTTTCAATGCCTGTAACGCGATAACATTCCCGCCTTTCATATCACCGATTCCGGTGCCGTAAACCTTGTCGCCGTCACGGCGGAACTTCTCTCCGCGAAGCACAGTGTCGAGATGCCCGAGGATCAATATCCGCTTGCCCTTTGAGCCGTTCGATTCGGCAACAAGATGCCCAGCACGCTTCTGGGCCGCCGGCATATCTATCCATTTCACTGACATGCCAAGAGCTTCAAGTTCTTTGCTGAAGATCATCCCGACGTTCTTTACGCCAGAAGTGTCTTCCGTCGGGCTTTCGATATTTACCGTTTTCTCGAGAAGGTTAACGGCCTCAACGCTGTGTTTGTCGATATAGTCGACGATCTTTTGTTCGTCGGAATTGAGTTTCTGAGCATTGATGGCGAGGGCCGCTAGCGATATTAAAGACAGGATTTGTACAAGTTTCGAGAATGGTATCGTTTTTTGCATATTCATTTGAGAAGAGGCAGGAAGTCGATCAGCCTTCCGTCGGTGACGGGATTTTTGAGAGCTTGCTCAAATATCTTTGAGCGAAAACGGTCACAACTATGAGGCTCAGTCCGAGAAGAGCAAGAGCGAACGGAAATAAAAAGGAATCTTTAAAGACCGTGTATGCCAAATGGCCGAAATAAACATGAACTCCGACCGCACCGAATACGAGAAAGACTGCCCGCTTAAGTTTTAGTGCTATTCCGATCAGTCCGATATTGATGAGAGCATAAATTNNATAAATTGCCTTACCGAGTTCGGAGTCGCTGTCCATTGAAGTCAGTCCGCCCCAGAAGGCCATAAGTCCGAAAAGGTAACACCAGAAGGCAAAATCCTCCGAACGTGGCTCCCCTTCCTTGTGCATCGTCCGCGAAAGCCCGTAGCCGATCAAAATAATTACGATCCCAACAATCACGCTAACCCAAGAACGAGAATTCCAATTCTCGAATCTGGCGCCCAATATTATTTCGGCGATGTCCATCGAAAAAAACCAAAACGAAAATGCCATCGGAGCGGTCAAAAAACCAAATCTAACAAACCTCAGAGCGATCAGGGCAGCGGTTATCGTCGCCCATTCCATTACGATCCAGGAGCCGTGGATCCTTGGATAATATTCTTTGTAAGCGCCCGGGTCGTCGAGCGGCCAAAAACCCAGAATGGCTTCAATTGAGTAGGTGATCAGCGGCACGAGACAGACCGCGACGGTAACCAACAAACCGCCGCCCACAACAAACCCTTTACCGCGAAGCCACAACCCCAGCGACAAAGATATAAGTGCGTAAATCAGTGCCGTGACGAGAATTCCAGTCGAACCAAGATCATCCCATTTGTCGCCAAGAAACCATCCGCACGCGGTTATCATCAGCATGGCCCCAAAATAGTAGGCCACAGTTACTAGGTTAAACCCCTTGCTCTGCTCAGGACCGGGAGGAATAACGGGCGGTGTTTCATCGGCGGACAATTGCTCGCTTGCCCATTTAATAAGGTTCGCCGAGTCGTTCTGCGAAATTATTCCCTCGTCGGCAGCCCGCTGAACATCAGTTGTCTTTAAAAGTATCTCTTTCATTCAATTACCTGGAGGCCGACCTTGTCGCAAGCACAGGATCAGCCCGATCACCGCCGGCAATGCCTGTGTTAATAAAATCGAAGTCTTTGCGGTCAATCCCCCGAAGATTCCGGCGGCGACGACGCAGGCCAAAAAGAATATCTTGAGTTCATTGCGGCCCGACAAAAGGCCCCAAAACAATCCGGCGGCGAGAAATCCGTTATATAGGCCCTGATTTTTTGCAAGAATGGCGGACGATGCCGAAACTTCGGGCGTCATTCCAAATATCCTTTGTCCCACCGGGTGATCCCAAAAGAACATTTCAAGCACCATTACGCCGAGGTGTTCTATCGCGACAAATGCCGTCAGAATTTTTGCGAGCGTTGCCATAGTCGGATGTTCCGGGATTGCAAACCTATCTATCCTAGCCTGCCCGACGAATCGGGAATGTAGATTATAGGAAGATCGTTCCAGTCCGAGCACTCCTCGACCTTTTCCCGAATCTGCGCGGTTACCGGATTAGTCGTGGAGTTCATTGCGATATACGGTAGGCGATTGGAAGAAACGCGATAAAAAAGCGCCGAGACCCTGATTGACTCACCCCGTGGTGATGTGCCCATGACGATAACCTCGTTCCAACGCCCGTTTCTATTTTGTTGGATGCACTCAATCGGTGTCTTGAGCTTTCCCTGCATTGCAAAAAGGTCGGCGAGATGCTGCGAGAGCAGTCCGGATTTAGTTGTCTGGTCCATGTTGCTTTCGGGCACGGGCGATCTGGTCGCAGCGGTCCCGAGGTGATTCAGAAGGTCCTGATCCTGACTGTTCGCAACGAGCACACAGCTAGCCGGAACATTAAGAACGAATCCGTACTGGCCATATATGATCGAGTTACTCTGGTCGATCACCGACGCGCTGATCGCGGACCAGCTTTTGATTGTACTATCCGGATTGTCAAGGGTAGAATAGGCCCTGTTGTCGTTGGGAAGACACGTAACAATGAATCTGTAATTCCCACCGGGCCACCTTCCAGTCCATTTCGGGAAAGCCTTAGGATTGGTAAAGTTCGGCGGTGCCCACGCCACGCGCTCGGCAGCGCTTACCTCGGTTATCGGAGGAAACGAACCAAGAAACGTCTTGCAAAGAAAATCTTCGGGCTTGTTTAACAATCCCTGTTTTAATGCTGACGCATTCTGCAGAGGAACATTTTTCATCGTAAACCGCGCAAGCATAACGGCACGTACCCCGCGCCGCAGCTTTTGGCTTTGCGGATTGTTATCAAACGAAACTTTAAGAGAAAGAGCTTCGTTCAAAAGTTTTCGGTTGTGAGTTGGAAGTTTTTTCCGGATCTCGCCGGCAAGGAATTGACGACGGTGCAGCGCACGCTGCCGGTTGGGTTCGTTAGTGGCTGTCAGCCAAGGTTCGGTTTCAATTGCAGTGAGCGTTTCATCGATTCTGTCGGGCATTCATTTTCTCCTTTTCTTTCTTAAAGTAATGAGATACCGCGAGAAGGTGCATCAAGTACCTGGCCTAAATTCGGGTAAATGAGAATTTCCGTCGATAATACGAGAATACTTGGAAATTGTAAATCGAATCGCTAACATGGCCGGATATCCGGCGTTATGCTGACTATTCGTCGTAAATATTCGTCCCGGTCAGCGGCTCGACGATAACGGCAGTTCCGTAGGCAAGGACTTCAGTCGCACCCGACATTACTTCCGTAGCATCGTAGCGGGCGCCGACGATGGCGTTTGCTCCGATCTCCGAGGCGTGCTGGATCATGATGTCAAAAGCTTCTGATCGCGTTTCTTCGCAGAGTTTGGTCCAGGCGGTGATGTTACCGCCGATAAGGGTCTGCAGTCCGGCACCGATATTCGCCACAATCGAACGCGACCGGACGATGATCCCGCGAACTACACCCAGATTTTGGCTGATTCTATAGCCGGGAAGCTCAAATGCCGTCGTGACCATCTGGTGAGAAACGGAAAAACGCGGGTCGCTTACCCGATAAGGGACATTCTGCGGTATTTTGTTGTCCATATGCCGGATAATAATAATCCTGTACAGATAAAAAAGCTACCGGTTGGGCATTGCCGTCGCGTCGAGTTTCAAGCGACGTGGGTTTTTCTTGACATCGAACGATCGTTTCATCTATGCTAACGATGGTGTTGCGATGATTGCAGAATGTGCCATGAACAAAACACGCGGGACAGTGGGACA
>DLHV01000233.1:13009-14124 GCA_002483395.1 Chloracidobacterium sp. UBA7659
ACGAGGTGTCCCAAAAGTGTCCCCGGCTGGGACAGTTGTGACGGATAGAAATATCAGGCTAAATAGCTGCGATTGCAATTGTTTAGGTGCGGAAACGGGCCGTTTCGAAGCGATCCGGAACGTGGGATTCCGGAGTCCGCTAATTAAGTCTCTGCTTGCATTTCTCACTTTTTGGGAAACCTTTTCCGCGGTGGTAAAGTATTACTACAAAAATTTCTTGAACCGCGCTTGTTGGCGAACTTAAACTTTCGCCGCGACGGACACCGGGAACATTGGGTGTACCGGTGATTCTCCTGAATAAAGCTATGACGAGAACCATAACTATCAAAACCGCGATCGCACTCGCATTGATGCAGGCGATCTTTCTTCCGAATATTTTGTTCGCGCAAGCGGCGGCATCCACCGCCGAAATCAACGCCGCCATCCGAAAGGAGGGAATGGAGAATTCGAAAATATTGAACACAATGCATTATTTTACGGATCTCTACGGCCCGCGGCTGACGGGTTCGCCGAATCACGTCAATGCAGCCAAATGGGGCGTCAGTGAGATGAAGGCGTGGGGATTTGACAATGCTGAGCTCGAGGCGTGGGAGTTCGGGCATCCGGGTTGGGTCAGTGAACGCGCCACCGGGCTTATGCTTTCGCCGGTACAGGACACGTTAACGTTCGAGGTTCTGGCGTGGACTCCGTCGACAAAAGGCGTGATCACATCGAACGCGGTTCAAATCGTGATACCGCAGTTTCCCGCTGCGTCGAATCCGAACATTATGCAGAATCCGACGCAGGAAGAACTGACCGCTTATCTGAACAGTGTCAAAGAGAGCGTCACCGGCAAGATCGTGCTCGTCGGCAAGCATGTATTCCTGGATCAAACGGCTGCCGTGCCGGCCAAACGAATTTCCGACGAAGACATCAAGCGGCGTTTCGATCCGAACAATCCTACGCCGCAGGGCGGACCGGGTGGCCCCGGAGGCGCACGCGGGACGCCGCCGACACCGAGACCTGGAGCGTTAACAAATGTTCAACTTGGAGAACAGGTCGATAAGTTTCTCGTGGACAGCAAAGTAAGACTCAGGATCAACGATGCCGGGATGAATCACGGGCTTATGCGGGCG
>DLHV01000268.1:0-1344 GCA_002483395.1 Chloracidobacterium sp. UBA7659
GGTCTCTGCCACGGCGGTCCCGAGCCTGGGCATTTGCATCGACGCCCGTCATCGCGATAAGTCCTAAAACCAATGCAGGAGCGAGTGCGAATCCCTTCAATGCTTTGTTTAATTTAGTTGAGTTCATAATAATTCTAAGTCCCTCCGCTCTCTCTGTGGCAAAGTCCGTGCCACCGGTGTAAATCATTGAATTATCACGCTTTTACGCCTGGTCGTCTCACTCATAAACACCAATTGGGATAATGCGGCACCGAATTAGTACACCGTTATGATCAAGAAATGGGACAGCCGGTCAGTTTGACAGACCGCCGTGATCCGCTTGGTCAATTCGAAGCGTGCGTCCGGCTATTCGTTCGTTTTGATTCATGTAAATTCGTGGTTCCGGTTTTGATTTTATGTCGAAACCGCGAAACAATATCATTGCAGCTACAAAATGCCGACCTTCAGACGAGATAGTCCCTCGTGTATCATGTGTGATCTCTTGCGTTAGTGATAGGATATGTCTATGAAAACAGCACGGCTTCGCCACGCGGACGGGCAGGTCGAACAAAAAAAGTTCGTCGGTGCACCCAAGCAGCGCCTTTTCGCGTACCGGAAAGGCGACCACGGGAACATCGTCGGAAGAATGTATTTTGATATCGACCCCGGCCAGGACTCTCAATCAACCATCATTACATACACCGAAGTCGTCGGCCCAAAGCCGCAATAAACCCTTTCTAACGCAAAGACGCCAAGTCGCAGAGACGCAAAGGTCTGATGATTATCTTAAAGAGAGATCTTTTCTATTTACTTTCCTTTGCGTCTTAGCGACTTGGCGACTTTGCGTTGAAATTCTTTTTGAATACGCAGTCCGTATTCCGCAATCTAAGCGCTCCACCTATCCCACGCCGCCTTCGCTATCTTCGCGATAACGGCATCGCGGGTTTTCTCGTCGGCGGGCGAATCCGAAACAAATACGGCAATCGCCAGAAATTTGCTGTTTGGCAGATAAATAATGCCGATGTCGTTGGTTGCGGCGGTGATGCCGTTTTGCGTGCCTGACGTTCCGGTTTTGTGTGCAACGTAAGCGTTTTCGGGCAGAAGACCACGCAGGCGGTTAGGGCCGGTCATCGATTCGTTCATAAAATCGCGGATCAGGCTCAGCCTTGCGTCCGGGATCGAGCGGGCCTCTCGCAATTCAGTAAGCAACGCCAGGGCCGCCTGCGGCGTCGCCGAATTCTCATACTGCACCTTCCAGTCCTTCGCAAACTCCTTTTCCGAGTTCTTTATCGTCATGTCGGTAATGCCAAGTTCGGCGACATATTTCTGCACCTCGCCCGGCCCGCCGACCAACCGCAGCAGAAC
>DLHV01000268.1:1370-1802 GCA_002483395.1 Chloracidobacterium sp. UBA7659
CCGTTCGGGTTATTGTCACGGATTGGCGAACGCTGGCCTGCACTGACAAAATCTTCCTTCGTGATCGCTACGTCCTGATCCATCGACAGCTTGCCGGCATCGACCTGTTTCAACACGGCCATCGCGATCGGCAGTTTGTAAACGCTTTGCATCGGAAAGCGTTCCCCGCCGTTAAGAGCTGCATTCTCACCGCTCTCAAGCACGACCGCCNNCCTTTGCGATCTCGGCAAACTGTTTCTCAAGCTCCGCGTCCGGAGTCGACTTGACGGCTGGCGTGACAGCCGCGAGAGGCTTGCTATCGACGTTGGCCGCCGTGTTCTGGTTGGTTGCCGCACCACCGCACGCCGACAAAAATAACGCCAAAATGATGAGTCCGTTTTTCATAATTTTTCGATAATAACACGATGTTTCCCCTCGTCAGAACCGCGAGCG
>DLHV01000268.1:1885-2896 GCA_002483395.1 Chloracidobacterium sp. UBA7659
GTCAGAACCGCGAGCGATAGCGACCGGGTTCTTTCTTATTGTCAAAACGTGTGAAACCCCTTCCTGCCATTCGTGCCCAGCATCTGCACCGCAATACTTACCGCATCGACCTGATCGTCATGCCTGTCGCCTTTGCCCGTAAACCGGCAAACCTCATCCAGAAAATCGTCGATCCACGCTCCTTTTACGAGGTAAACCTTGCCTTCTTCTGCCAGGTTCGCCCACGCCGCAGCCCGCGTGTATTTATCGCCGTCAACCTTTACGCCTCGAAAAGGCACGCCAAGAAGGCGCACATCGCGTCGCAATTCCTGAATCAGCGCCTGCCCATGGAGGGCGAGTTCAATGCCATGCTGTGTGCCGCGCTCGTCCGTCATCCGTTCGATAGCAAAGCGCCTCTGCTCGGGGAACTCGATCCGCTTTCGAAAGCCGTCGGCTATGTAAATATTGCCATCTTTATCCTTCGCGCACCGGAAAGATGCCGTGTAGTCCGCTGAAGTTTTTGTCGAAACCGCCAGATCGTAACCCCGGCACCACCTCAGCCCTTCAGGATGTTTATCGATGATCTTCGTGAACCATTCATGTTTGAACAGCCCTCCTTCTCTTGGTATCGGACGCTGCTGGTATGACGCCGCGAACGAATAAGCTCCCAGCTTTCGCTTGATCTTCAGCAACGCCTGGCGATCATAACGCTCCGGGCACAAAGCCTCGCCCTCTTCGCGATTGAGCGGATCAGCGGCGGAACCGCCTGCGTGAGCGGGTGGCGGGGACTCGTGACCACTCAACACTGCTTCCGTTCGCGAATCCGTTTCATCGACAGTGTTTGACTTAGGCTGCGTCGATTCAATCTCCGGCGCCATGCCACCCGCTAACGCGGGCGGTTNNCAAACAACATCCCAATCCTCTCCGCCGTCTTCCCTTTCCTTCAATAAACGCCCGGCAAGATCGTCATCATGCCATCGTGTTTGGATCAGCACAACCGCAGCTCCCGGCTCCAGCCGCGTGTAGATGTCG
>DLHV01000268.1:2965-3267 GCA_002483395.1 Chloracidobacterium sp. UBA7659
ACCCGCGCCGACCCCGACCGCTCTCACTCCGCCTCCCGCCGTCGTCTCCCACTCATCGGCGGCCCGTCGACCACGCGAAATTGCAATCCTGTTCTCCGCGATCTTTCTGATCTTGCGCGAAAATCTGTTCGCCAGTTTTTGATTGTAGCTGCCGATAATTACGTTTAGCGTTGGGTCCGCTTCAAGCCGCCATGCCGAATATCGCACCGTCACGAGTTCGCTCTTTCCGTGTCGCGGCGGCATGAATATCATCAGCCGCCTGGATTTGCCGTCCGTTACACGCTTCAGGTGTTTGAATAAAT
>DLHV01000077.1 GCA_002483395.1 Chloracidobacterium sp. UBA7659
AGCTGGGCCGCCAGCGTCTTGTTATGGGCGATCACCAAAGTAGGCCGCTGCACCTGCTGGATCACATTCGCGATCGTAAACGTCTTGCCGCTGCCGGTAATCCCAAGCAAAACCTGGTCCTTTGTGCCGTCATTCAGTCCGTCAACGATTTGTTTGATCGCCGTCGGCTGGTCGCCGGNNCGGACAAGCTGTTCGATGGCTTCGGGCTGGTCGCCCTTCGGCGAGTTTTCAGACATGAGACGGAATTGCATAGTTTAATCATAAAACAAACCGTGCGAAGAAAAAAGCGAAGCGCCATAACCTTAAATGGCGTTTCGCAAATGGCCTTAAAAATTAGCTTCTAGTTGTTATTGTACGCGCGGCAGTTGTATGTCCGCTGATCCCATAGAATGTAACCGCCCTCGAATTCCTGACGCGCGCCCGGCGACGCAGCGTACTCGTCGCCAGTCGGGAAACCCAGCCATGATTTCGTCCCGCCGAGACTTGCGTATATTTTGAACATGCAGCCCGAAACCTCAAACGCCGTTTCCGAAAAACGCCCCGAACCGTGCAAAATCAAATATCCGCCGTCGCCTTTACGAAACTCGGCCATACGCCCGGTCGTTCCCGCCGGCGACCGCTCCGCGTCCGTCTCATCCGTTACCGGGCATCCCAGTTTTCCAGCTTCCCCGCCCATTTCCATCCACTTAGCGTACAGATTCGGGCCCAGCAAACGATCACAAGCCTGCATGGTTTCGATCGCATAGACGCTGTTGGAACTATATCCGCCGCAGATCTGGTTACCGTCGCCGGTGCATTTCATATTGCAGTTGTCCGCCAGCCCGTACTTACCGTAGCTATTCCCGCACAGGCAGCTTTCGCTATACTGGACGCCAGCATACTTAAAGCCCAGTTCACGGCATTTTGCGATGCAGCTTTGGGGAGTATTCGTACGGCTTCGCTCCAGATACCCGTCCAGGTCGAATGCAATCGTGTCCTTAAAGCAACCGACAAACTGGATGCCGCCCATGTCGGTTGTCGAGCCGGTAGTGCCAGTCGTCGTTCGTGCGCCCGTATTCGTGATGGCAGGAGACTTGCCCGCATTCGGGATTTGTCCCGGTACCCCGCGTCCGTCGCCAGTTCCCGTATCTGCATTTGAAGAACCACCATATTCGGAGCTCCATCCGCGCGACATCACCAGCGCCCCGGCGATTCCGCCGAGTATTACCAATATCGCCAAAACGGAGATAAGAGCCGCGATAAGTAGTTTCGACTTTCGCGGTTCGGGCTGACGCGTTCTTACCTGCGTTACCCGGCTTTTCTCAAAGTCGGGCGGTGCCTCCTGGCGTCTTACGACTGTTTCGGCTTCGGCATTTCGGTGCCCGACGACGGTTTCGGCCTCACCAAATACATCAGTTGGCAGATGTGAAATAGATCGATCAACAAGCACGGTTCCATCATGCAGGCAAAACCGCAAGCTTTCGTCCTCATAATCGGTCTGGCAACTCGGGCAATGTTTCACGCAAGTCTCGTTCCGGCTCTAACCGTCGCTTCCGTAGTTTATCGAAACCGTGATTGAAAAGCGCGAACCGCCTCGGCAGCCGTTGCGCAGGTACAAATAGTTATTGCCGCCCCGCGTTACAAAACTTGTACTGGTCGCGCGGTTGGCAAATGTAACGCAGCCGTTTCGCGAACTGACGTTAGCCGAAAGCNNAAAAGCAACTGGCCGTAACGCGCGCCCAGAACGAAGCTGCGCGATCCGTATCCGCTGATCTGTCCTGACACGGTCGTTGACGTGCGTCCCGTGGCAAACCGGATGCGGGTCTGAGCATAGGTCTCCGCAGCAAACCCAGCAAGGATAAAACTCACAAAAATTATTATTGGCAATTTCTTCATTTCTCAACTCCCGAAATTTTAGGGAAACCGACACACCGAATTTCGATGGATCAAGATCCCGAAACGTGGGAGGCTATAGTTATCTTTAGCGGAGGCCGAACCAAAAAGCAGGGCGATTTCCGGGATTGTATACTCAACGGACGTTCAAATCAAGCAGTATCGAGCGGCGAATTTGCGTGATTCAGCCATAAAACAAAGGGCACGCAGCAAAAAGTCTGCGGGCCGCGAATTTTGATCGTCTTGCCGCAGTCACCGCAGTTGGGGTGGCTGCTCCTATTTTTCGTAGGTCTTAGACATGCATCATCTGCGAATATGATCTGACTTCATTGACTTTCGCTGCGACATTCGGCGTGAGTTCATGTCTGATCAACAGTTCGCTTAGATCTTGAAACGTTTTATCCGTCTTTATGGTCTGCAGAACGTGCAGCAGAGCCAACTTCACATTTTCGTCCTTGTGTTCGGCCAATGCCCGGTAGATCGGCTCTTTCTCACCGGCCTTGATCAACAGAGCCGTAAGCGCATAGGCTTCGTACGCAATATTTCTGTCGCGATGGATCAGTCGCTCGAACGAGCGGTCAACAAGATCGCCTTCCATTGCCGCACGGGCGGCTTGGCGCATGCGGCCTTCGTTGTTTGACTCGATTATCCGAGTCCACGCATGTGCCCGGTCAATTTTCAAGCGAAACAGGCTTCGGGCCGCGGCCGCTCGAACCTCTCTCGTCGGGTCTGCACACGCCAGAACGATCGGTTCAAAAACAGATTCGTGGTCGGTGCCTGCAAGTACGGAAACGGCGGTAGAGCGCAATTTGGACGAAAGATCGTAAAGAGCGATCTGCGCTATCGCCTTAACCGAATTGCTGTTTTTGAACACAGCAAGTATTTTCAGCGCCAGCGTCCTGATCTCGACGTCCTCTTCGGATCCTTCTCCGGTCTGTTCGATAGCGCACAAAAGATCTTCGTCATAGGATTCCGGCAACTGGTTAAATGTCTTGGCGTGTTCAAGCCGCACAAACGAGGAAATCGGAAGCTTGGATATTCCGGCATTCGGAATCTCCTTAACCACCTCCGTTATTTCCACAGTTTCATCGCTTTCGGCAGATTCGAAGGCCCGAAGCCTCATGCGCCTCATTTTGGCCTTCGGCCGGTACGTCATTTTGATCTCACCCGGCTTCAGCGAGGTCGAGCCGTTTTTCCCAAGCGTTTTCGGATCGTTGTTTGCGGCTTCACGTTTTCTCAAATAAAAGATCGCTGCGATTCCGATGCCGACGAGGACGAATATTACCAGGTAGGCACCGTACACACCGAGAGAAGACTCTTCGGGTGTTGGAGCAACCCGCGCTGGCGGTTTCTGTGCAAAAACGCGAATTGCGGCCAAGGCCACGATCAGTGCGATGTTTACAACTTTACCTTTAGATTTAGATACGTCGATCATAAACGTCTGGAAGGAGGGAACTACCGTGACCTGGCCTCCGGTCGGAGTTATAGCTGAATGCCCGTCGAGCGCGGAACATCCCGTCTTTGTCATTATGCACTAAATTTTTGAATTTGTCATGCATTTATCAACCGTGTTAATAAAGTTTCAACGATTCTCTGTTTCCACCTTTTATTTTTTGCCGGTTAGTCGGCTTTACGAAAACCAGATTTCGTAATAAAGTGGTCGAACCGTCCGAATTTCCAAAACGAGAATGATTGCTGCCTCAACTGTCTCTGAAACCTCATTCGATGACCTTTCGCTTATTCATCGTGGTAAGGTCCGCGACGTGTATCAGATCAACAACGCACAGCTTCTGCTTGTCGCTACCGATCGGATATCGGCCTTCGACTGCATTCTTCCAACCCCGATCGAACAAAAAGGCTCTGTGCTCACGGCCCTGTCAGCGTTCTGGTTTGGCCGTCTCGGCCATCTTGTCGATCATCATTTGATCACGGCCGATTTCGACAAAATGCCTCAGGCGGTTCGGAATCACTCCGAACTTCGAGGCCGGTCGGTACTTGTCAAAAAAACCGAGGTTTTTCCGGTCGAGTGCGTCGTCCGCGGCTATCTTGAAGGATCGGGTTGGAAGGATTACCAGACCACAGGATCGGTTTGCGGGCATAAATTGCCGGCTGGCCTTAGGCAATGCGACATGCTGCCTGAGCCGATCTTCACACCGGCGACAAAAGCCGCCGCCGGCCACGACGAAAATATCGACGAGCTTGAATTCGTAAAGATGGTCGGGGCCGAGACCGCCGCGAAATTAAGCTCGCTGAGCCTGAAAATCTACAAAGAAGTGTGCGGTTACGCACTGGGCTGCGGGATAATCATCGCCGATACAAAATTCGAATTCGGCACCGACGCGAACGGCAACATTCTTCTTATAGACGAGGTTTTGACCCCTGATTCGTCACGGTTTTGGGCTGCGGAGTCGTATTCACCCGGCAAACCCCAGGCATCGTTCGATAAACAGTTCGTCCGCGAATATCTCGAAACGCTGGACTGGAACAAGCANNCACCCGCATTGCCCGCGGAGGTTGCCGAGGCGACAAAAGAGAGATACTTGAAGGCGTACAGCTTACTGACGGGAAACGATTTAGGAGTTTGATCCGTGGTTGCCGAGCGGTTTCTTCACTCGTCACTGTTAACTTTTCACTATTCACTACTTATGCTGCTTCGCGAGCGAATGGAGATCATGGTCAACGAATTGCTGGACGGGCGCATTTTGCTCGACGAGGCAATCAGTGAATTCGAAAAGCTCTTTATCGAGAAGGCTCTTGCCAGAAATTCGCATCATGTTTCGAACACGGCTACCGCTCTCGGCATTCATCGAAACACACTGTCCAAGCGCCTTGCTTCCTATAAAACCCCTCCCGATACAAAAAAACGGCCGATCATTTCTCGGGCAAAGAAAAAATCCGCGGTGAAATGATCAATTTTTATTTCTTGTTCCCCTTCCTTCTCGTTCCTTTTGTTCCGTGATAAAACTCTTGTTGCTGGATACTTCTAAAAATCGCCTCGATGTGACAGGCAACAGAACATGACAACAAACACATCAAGACTGCTCGCATCCATACTTCTCTTGCTGATTCCATGCATGTGCGTCTATCCGCAAACGCACGCAGGTGGGAAAAAGGCCGGCATAAAGGAGGGTCTGGGCAGCACATGGAAGGGGCCGAGTTCGACCGTTGTCTCACGCCTGTTAACGAGGAAAGCATCCGGCGGCACGGTCTCATCTTCAGCGTTGGCAAGACGTACTCCGCCGCGAGGCACGGGGGCGGCACCCACACCGGTTTCCAGTGCATCGATCACGTTTCGCCCCGGTCCGAATTCGGACGTCGATCAGGCTCTCGCCTCCGCGTTTGCATCGACTCCGGCCGAAAAACAAGCCCTTCTCGAACTTTTTGCGCAGGTCAAACAAGGCTACGAAACAGAAGTCGCCAAGGAAGGCAAATCCAACAGCCTTGCGGCCGCTATGACCTTTTTCATAGCGTCGAACATCGTCGCGTATCACCGCACGCCGATGCCGTCTGACGAAGCGACCGAGGCACTCTTCGTGTCGCTCCGCGATATCATGACGAGCACGCCTGAGATCGCGAAAATGACCAATGCGGAGAAGCAGCAGATGCACGATTGGCTCGTATATATGGGCGGATTCTCCCTAGCCAGCTACCTTTCGGCAAAGGAAACCAATGACCGCCAAGGCCTAGACAACGCCCGGGAACTCGCCGGACTTTCAACGCAGATAGTCCTTGGGATCGATATCGCCACTATCAAATTTACAAAAGACGGTCTGGCCGCGAGCGGCGCCATGGCGAACGGACGCGTTACGAAGCCTTATTTTTTCAGCCACCGCGAGATAGACTATCCCTTTAAATTGCTGGTTTCCAGGATTTCGATCCCGTCGCCAACCCTGACGACGCCCCCGGTATTCTCGGCGATCAGGTTTTGACCGAAAAGCACCGCGTTTTCACCGCAGCCGAATGATTCATAGCGTTCGGGGAACACGGTTTTGGCCATGCGGTACGATGCAAGTGTTTTGAGAGGTTCTTTCCCGTCGAAACCGCCGACCGCTTGATCGACGGTAGTTATGACACACCTTTCGCTGGGCTTTGTCGAACGAAAGACTGCGTCGCCTATCCGGATCCGCGTCCAATTGTCCTCGGCAAACGCCTCCGAACCCGATACAACGAGATTTGGCCGAAAGCGGTTCATTGGAAGCCGCGTTTCGAGCCGCGAATTGAGGTCCGCAAGCGACGCTTCGCCGAGCACCATCAGCGGATAACCGTCCGCAAAACTCACAATGTCGTGCCCTTGATCAAACCGCTGATTGACGCTCCGCCGCGAATCGTCGGGCATATAAACAAGCTGACAGTCAACGCCGAGCACCTGGCTGAACCATCGATTCACGTCCTCGCCGTAAACCTCCCCCTCGCAAACGCTCTGCCAGATAGTCACGTCCTGCTTTTGGGGCTGATCAGGCTCGAACGGGATCATAATTCCGGGCGACTCTTCCGCCGAAATCAGCAGCCCGTTCTCCGTGACTTCGACCTTGATGGCCGCCATTTTCGGATATTCTCGCTGCGTAAAGAACACGCCGTCAGGCGTCGTCAACATCCACCGCCGGTCATATTCCAGCCCGCGGTCCTCGACCGCTGCTTCGTTTAAGCTAATTCCCTTCAGTGATTTGACGGGGTAAATATTGATCTCGGAAATATGCATATTTTTAGCCACAGAGAACACAGAGGCAAGCCAAAAGCGATTCAACCTGCCTCAGTGACCTCTGTGTCCTCTGTGGCAATAACCCCACCCAAACTTGACAATCCTATTATCAGATTTTCTTAATTCTCTGTTACACACTTGACAGTTTTAACCATGTTTTCTATACTAGCACTCACAAGCAGCGAGTGCTAAGAATCGAAATCCACCTTATAAGGCTTTCGAGATCATTTTAGTCTTTATCAATTCAATTTCAAAAGGAGTAAATCTGAAATGGCAACAAACATAACACCATTGCACGACCGCGTAATTCTGCGCCGGATCGAAGATACCAACAATCAAACCGCGGGCGGGCTTTTCATCCCCGATTCCGCAAAGGAAAAGCCGCAGGAAGGCGAGGTTATCGCGGCCGGTGCGGGCAAGTATAAGGAAGACGGAACGCGTCAGGCTCTCGACGTAAAAGCGGGCGACCGTGTTCTTTTCGGCAAATACAGCGGCAGCGAGATCAAACTGGACGGCGAAGAATTTTTGATCATGCGCGAAGACGAGATCCTCGGCATTATCTCAAGAGCGGGAGCAGCAGCATAAGCAGTGGAAAGTGGACAGTTGCCAGTGGGCGGTGAGCAGTTTTGCTCTTGTCTGACCACTGACCACCGGACACCGACCACTTTTTTCGACGAAGGAGAAATAAACAAATCATGGCTAAACAAGTAGTTCACGGAGAAGAATCACGTTCCGCAATTTTGCGCGGTGTAAACCAGCTTGCGGATGCGGTCAAAGTTACGCTCGGCCCCAAGGGCCGCAACGTCGTTATCGACAAGAAATTCGGCTCGCCGACCATCACAAAGGACGGCGTGACGGTTGCTAAAGAGATCGAATTAAAGGACGCGCTCGAAAACATGGGCGCACAGATGGTACGTGAAGTTGCGTCGAAAACCAGCGACGTTGCCGGTGACGGCACGACGACCGCTACGGTTCTCGCGCAGACCATCTTCAAGGAGGGCGTCCGCACGGTCGCAGCGGGTGCAAATCCGATGGCTCTCAAACGCGGTATCGAAAAGGCGGTTGCCGAAGTTGTTAAGGAGATCGAGCGTCTCTCGAAGCCGGTTTCCGGCGAGATGATCGCACAGGTCGGAACGGTTTCGGCCAACGGCGACAAGACGATCGGCACAATCATCGCCGAGGCGATGGACAAGGTCGGCAA
>DLHV01000068.1 GCA_002483395.1 Chloracidobacterium sp. UBA7659
CGCCATACCGTTACCGCGGTCGTGACAGGCAAACCGGTGGCGCTCGGCGGCTCGCTGGGACGCCGTGAGGCGACCGGCCGTGGGGTCATGTTTTGCGTAAACGAGGCGATAAAACGATTTAATCTTATACCCGCCGAGACCTCGGTCGTTGTCCAAGGGTCAGGCAACGTCGGCGGTATCGGCGCTCAACTTATGTATGAGCAGGGCTATAAAGTGGTCGGTATTTCGGATGTCGGAGGCGGCATCCACAACTCTAATGGGCTAGAAATTCCCAAAGTTCTGGACTATGTTCAGAAAAACCGTACGCTTGAAGGATATCCGGGCGCCGAACAAGTTTCTAATAAGGATCTGCTTGAAATCCCTTGCGACGTCCTCGCACCGTGTGCTACGGAAAACCAGATAACGTCGGAAAACGCCGACCGTATAAAATGTAAGATCCTCGCCGAGGGAGCAAACGGGCCGACCACGCCAAAAGCCGATAAGATATTGCATGATAAAGGCATATTCGTTATCCCGGACATTCTGGCAAACGCCGGCGGCGTGACCGTTTCGTATTTCGAATGGGTCCNNTGGGTTATTTTTGGCAGGAAAGCCAGGTCAATTCCCGTTTAGAAGAAAAAATGGTTGCAAGTTTCAACGAACTGTGTCATTTTGCGGCTAAACATGATGTCGATACTCGTACCGCCGCCTACATGCTGGCGATCGACCGGGTGGCCTACGATACGAGGATGCGGGGCATTTACGCGTAAACAAAAATCGCGTAATATGTTAAAAACGCTTGATTTTGCGGAATACTTACGCTAAGGTCTTAAAAAGGTAAATCACGGGCGTACGCTTTGTTAAAGGCAGGCGTCCGTGATTGCCTAATCAATTTGCAAATATTGAACTATTTTTTTTGCAAACACGCTGATTTTTCAGGCTGATCAGGTTGGCAAGAATTTTGGCGTTATGTAATAATTGCGTAGCTTATTGAAATACTGTGGTTTTGATTTTGAAGCTACGAACTGAAATTTAATTTTTTATCACGGCGGAGGAAAATGATGAAACTCGCTTACAGAGTGTATATTGCTACGCTGGTCTTGTTAACATTGGTCGTTGCGGCTTCGGCGCAGGATGTTAAAAACCCGAGATCGGCTAAGGACGACAGAAACACGGCACCGACTGTCGGAACAGGAGGCCCGGTCGGAGGTCCGACAGGACTTTTTACTGTTTATGATGGACAAACCTTGAGAAAGGGCGAGTTCACCTTCAGTGCGGCCTATAGTAATTTTGATCGCGATCCGGGAAATGTTGATCTTACAGAAATCCCCGTGAGCTTTCAGGTTGGATTGACTGACAATTTTGAGCTGTTTTTCAATACCGACGCGTACCGAGCGGTCAAGGTCAATTCGCCGCGCAACCTGTCGGGCTTTTACCTACCCAATTCCCGACTTGGTGGGATTAGCGGCCCGGCAATCATTCTGGCTCCTTCGGGACCGGGTGCGGGTCCGTTGGAAGGACGGGCTGTTTATCGCCCGACGGGATCGCAGCCGTTCGTTCAGTTTCCCTACGTAGGCGGTTCGTCTGGCACCTTCGGCCTCCTGTTCTCGGGACCTTCGTTCGGATTTCCGGCAAATACAAACGCGACAATGGGACCGCCGACACCAGGTGGCAGCGGTGCGGACAACTTCCCGGGAATCGGGTCGGTTTTCGGCAGCATTCTGCCGGGTTTTGCCTTGCAGACGATATGCAGCAACCAAGCGGCGTCCTGTGCCCAGATTGCAACGGCACCAAGCATCTTTGTAACGGCACCCTCGTACTTGCCGGACGCTCCTCTCTTGAACCGAACATTTGGCGAGTCGGCGTTCAGCACATACACAGTGGGCGGCAAATGGCGGTTTACCGGCGTCAACAATCCGGTGGGATTTGGCGTCATCGGCTATTACAAATTCTACGCCGACAGCGCAAGCGACTTCAGCGGATTTAATCAGCTCCAGCGCGGAGCGAGCCCCGGCGGAAACCGAGGTGATTTCGGCGGTGCGTTGTTCCTGGATGCGAGAGTTGCCCGGTGGATGAACGTGTCTGGTAACGTTGGCTACAATTATAACAGCAGTATAAAAGGCGATTTTCCGGGCGGTACGTTTACGCTGTTGGACAGGCCGGATGAACTTCTTATTTCGGCCGGTGCGGATTTTCCTGTTAACAAGTACTTCCAACCGATTGTGGAGTATCGCTCGCTCAATTACATGGGTGGCCGTACTCCTAACGTGTTTGAAAATGATCCGATGGATCTAATCGCCGGTTTTCGAGTATTTCCGGCGCGTTGGATTGGCTTCGGTTTCGCCTATCGCTATCACTTGAATCAGCAAGATCGAGGCGCATTTGACGCGGACGCGCTTCAGACGAATTCGGTAGTGCTTCCTTGCCGCAGTGTTACGGGTAACGGTACGTCCGGAGAAGGTACTGTTTGCGTTCCGGTTACGGTTGCTACGAGCTTCCGCGGTGTACCCCCGGGATTCCAGCTTTCGGATAATCCGCATGGTGCGATCATTCAGGCATTCGCCGGTCGCCGCAACAAGCGTCAGGCGGAGATTCTGAATGATCCTGCGAATGTAAATTCTCTTACGCTAAGTGATAACGAGATCGTTCTTCCTTGCAAGGCGGGATACCATTCCACATCCGGCACCTGCAATGACAGCACCTCGGTCAGTGTTACGACATCCGCAAGCGATAAGGAAAACGATGTTCTTACGTATAACTACACGGTTTCTGGTGGCCGTATTACCGGAACCGGTGCAAATGTTTCGTGGGATCTGAGCGGTGCGGGGGCGGGAACGTACACAGTCACTGCGGGAGTCGACGACGGATGTGGACTTTGCGGAAAGACGCAGACCCAAACGGTAACCATCAAAGATTGCCCGGACTGCGTACAGGACTGTGAATGTGCCACGCTTTCGGTCAACGGTCCGGCGGGTATAACTGAACCTGGCGACGCGATGACCTTCACTGCCGTTGTCAGCGGCGGAAGCGAGTCGAACGTAACGTATAACTGGACGGTATCGGCCGGCACTATCGAATCGGGTCAGGGAACACCGAGCATCACTGTCAGAACTACTCGCGAAATGGCGAACAGCAACGTGACGGCGACGGTTGAACTTGGCGGTCTGTGCAGTCCAAGCTGCCCGAGGACAAATTCTGCTACTGGTCCTGTGGCACCAAGGCCGGAACCGGTGTTGGTCGATGAGTTCGGCAAACTTTCGAACGACGATGTTAAGGCTAAACTCGATCCGTTCTTCATTGAGTTGCAGAATAACCCGAGTAACCAGGGTTATATCATTAACTACGGAACGGATAAGGACGTTGCGGCACGCGAAAAAGTGATCACGAGCTTCATCAATATGCGTAAGTTCGATAGATCACGTATCACGCTTGTCAGGGGCGGCGACACAGGTGAGGGCATCAAGACGAAGCTCTACCGCATACCGCCTGGAGCAGATAACCCTGCACCGTAATGGCAACCCAGATTTGCATCGAAGTTTGATGCGAACATTTAAATGGCGAATGAGGACTCCAGTTCGGGGTCCTCATTCGCTTTTTGGTTTGCAAAAAAGATTGCAATGTTCGTCCAATTGTGTAGAATTAAGGAAACGTGAGGCTTAGTTGCCCGTTTTCCCCGTGCAAACCAGTAACCCGCTTTCATCATCAGAACAACCGGACGGTTGTTCGTGCTTGACGCCGACCGTATTATTCATGAAAACCCAAGGAAATCATATGTTCGTAACCTTTGATCAAACATGGCATTTATTCCGGGGCTATTTGGCCATTTTCGTGATCGTAGTCTCAGGCTTAACGCCCGCCTTTGCGGAGGGAAACGTCTTTACGGATGCGTTGAACATGAGTGTTTGGTCGGTGGTCGGCCCAAGCGGCGGTGATGTTCGTGTCGTAACGATCGACCCGGCGGACAAGAACCGTCTTTATATAAGCACGCTCGACGGACAGGTTCACATGTCGGAAGATGCCGGAAAAAGCTGGCGATTGCTGGTCAATCTGAACAAGCCGCAGCTCGTGCTGGATCAGTTGTTTGTCGACAGCCGGGATTCCAAAGTGATTTACACTTCGGGGAACCGCGGAAAGCTTCCAGGGGGGTTCTTCAAAACGACCGATGCTGGTGTTACGTGGAAAGAAGCCAGGGACCTGCGCGGCGAGGCGATCCATGCGATGATCCAGTCAAAAACAGATCCAAACGTGCTTTTTGTCGGCACGAAAAGTGGTGTATGGGTTTCGAGCGACTCCGGTGACAATTGGTCCAAGATCGAATCCGCGACATCGCCAGTCGATGTAAATTCGATGGCGGTCGATCCGAAGGATAACGCCACGATCTATGCCGGAACGACCTGGCGACCATATAAATCCACCGATAACGGCAAAAACTGGCGATTGATAAAGAATGGGATGATAGACGATTCGGATGTCTTCGCCATTACGATCGATCCGCGCAAATCCGACCATTTAATCGCATCTGCATGCAGCGGCATCTATGAATCGCTCAATGCGGGTGAAAAATGGGCGAAAATACAGGGAATTCCGTCTCAATCGCGCCGGACGCGGGATATCGTGCAGCATCCCAGCATTGCGGGAACTGTCTACGCGGGAACGACCGAAGGATTCTGGATGTCCACGAACGGCGGTAAGACTTGGATTCTGACGACGCCTCGCAACCTGGAGATCAACTCGATCGCCGTTCATCCCAACGAGCCGAATCGCGTTTTTATCGGGACTAATAATTTCGGCGTCATGGTTTCCACCGACGGCGGCAAGAATTTTGTCCCGACCAATGACAATTTCACCAGCCGTTTTACGTATACGGTGACGCCGGATCTGACCGAGAAAGATCGCCTTTACGCGACAACCCAGAACACCAGCACAAGCGGCGGCTTTTTCTTCACCAGTGCGGATGGCGGAGCTACCTGGACACAAGCGAAAAGCCTGGACATAAACCGCGATTCGCCGTTTGCCGTGCTTCAGGATAGGGTCGATAAAAACAAATTGTATCTCGGAACAAATCGCGGTATCTTCCAATCACTTGACAGGGGTGCAACATGGGCACTGCTTACGGCGCCTAAACCCGCTAAAAAGACTCCCGTGAAAAAAGCCACTGTAAAAAAAGGTCCAAAGACGGCGGTAAAGCCGAAGCCGACTCCAAAACCGCTTATTGACGAAAAAGGACAGGAGCTTGTCCCCATCATTTCGGAAAAGGTCAAAGTTCTGGCCTATACGGAAGATGAAAAAAACGGCATTCTTGCCGGGACGGATAATGGGCTTTACAGAAGTTATGATGTAAAGAAAGGCTGGGAGAAAATCTCGTTTGGCGAAGGGATAAACGCCAATGTGTTCGCGATATTCGCGACTCCGATGGTGCCGGGCACGATTTGGGTAGGAACCGCCTCGTCCGGCGTGATCGTATCGAATGATGACGGCGAAACGTGGAGCAAGGTTTCCGGTATTCCGGCCAATATTCCGATCAGCTCGATTGCGGCGGATCCGAAACGTCCCAACTACATTTACGTAGGAAGTATTTACTCCTTTTACGTTAGCCGCGATGGCGGCCGTTCGTGGGTGCGGCGCGGGGGTAATCTCCCGCTTGGTAACTATACGAGCATTTTGATCGACCCCAAAAACACGGACGAGATCTTTGTTTCGAGCTCTCTAGAGAACGACGGCGGAGTATTTTATTCGGCCGACGCCGGCATGAACTGGAAGCGTGTCGATTCGAAGGAGATGAAAATACCCAGCCGCCGCGTTTGGATGATGGCGTTCGACCCGGCCGATTCGAATCGCATTTTTGCGGGCTCGCATTCGTCCGGCGTCTATCGCATCGACCGCAAATCCGATGCCGCCAGTGTTGACGGCAAGGCACCTACTGTCGTTTCCCGGCTGCAAAATTGAAACATGAACAAACCATATCTTGAGGCGGTGCTTCGGCACCGTCTCTTTTTGCTGCCAACTTGGAAGTTAGCGATTAGAACTCTATAATCTGAAACATCGGGAGCAAGAAATTTGTGATGCATGAAAGCGGCTGTTCGGTATCGGTTGACGTTGGCGGTTTGTGTACCGAAAGCTTTCCGTTTTCGTCCGTACCCGGCCAGTCAAGGCTTTTCATCGACTATCAGGAGCACCCGCTTTCGCTCAAAAAATACTACCCTTTCATCGTTAATTCTCACACCGAAGTTGCTGCACGCATTCCCGAAGTGCTTGCGAAGCACAAGACCGACCGCACACTCCTTTGCGATGCCCTGACGCAGATAAATACGCAAATTGGTGCAGGGGCGAAAACGCTTGAGAACATCGATCTACTTCGTGAGCAAGATACAGTCGCCGTCGTTACGGGTCAGCAGACCGGTTTGTTTTCGGGGCCGCTGTATTCGATCTACAAGGCTCTGTCGGCTATTAAAATGTCCGAATGCCTTCGCGACCGCGGCGTAAAAGTGGTTCCGGTTTTCTGGATGGCGACCGAGGACCACGATCTGGAAGAAGTCTCGAATGCGTTTGTGATCGGCGGCGGAAACGAACTGACAGAAGTTCGCGTGTTGTCGGATGAAGGGGAAACGGGCAGATCGGTCGGCCTGATAAAACTTGATAGATCGATATCTGCGGTCGTTGAGGAATTATTTGCATCCTTACCGGCAACTGAATTTACGAGCTGTCTCCGGCATGAATTGGACGTTTCGTGGGCCGAAGGAAAGGCATTCGGTGACGCGTTCGGAACGTTTCTGACGAGTCTTCTTGGCAAGTTTGGATTGATTGTTGTCGATCCGCTTGATGAAACGCTAAAACAGCTTTCCGCTCCGATCTATTCGGAAGCGGTAAAGCACGGCAGCGCGATAGTCCCTGCATTGACGGCTAGAAGCGCTGAACTTGTGAGCGACGGCTACCACGCTCAGGTTCTTGTCGATAAAGACTACTTTCCGCTGTTTTGGGACACTGACGACGGCCGCCGCGTGGCGTTGCGAAGAACGTCGGATGGACGGCTTCAGGTGAAAGGCGAAAAGACATCGTTCACGGAAACCGAACTTGCCGATATGGCCTTGTCCGAACCCGGAAAATTCAGCCCGGGCGTTATGCTCCGCCCTGTTGTCCAAGACTATCTTTTTCCGTCCGTCTGTTATTTTGGCGGCGGTGCTGAGATCGCCTATTTTGCTCAGAACAGCGAGGTTTACCGCATTTTGGATCGTCCGGTGACGCCGATCCTTCACCGGCAAAGCTTTACGATAATTGAGGCCAAACACGCCCGGACGCTTGAGAAATACCAACTTGAGTTTGCCGATCTTTTTGCGGGCGAGGCCGATATTTTGCCCAAAATTTTCGACAAATTTATCGATTCCAACACGGCCAAATTATTCGCTGAGGTCGAGGAGAAGATAAACACCGAGCTGAACCGATTGGACCAAGCTTTGTCGCGGATGGACCCGACGCTTGCGGCAAATCTTGCAACGCGGCGGCGGAAGATCATCTATCACATCGGTGCCTTGCGCAAGAAGTATCAATTTCGTCGGACGGAAAAGGACGAGACGATCGACCGCCGAATACGCTCGGCTTTCACAGCCCTTTTGCCGAACGGCCAGCTTCAGGAACGTGCATTAAACGTCACGTCGTTTCTTGACCGTTTCGGCCCGAGTTTTATCGATATGGTTTATGATTCTATTGATCTCGATGATAAAGGACATCGGATAGTATATTTATGAAAGGTGATTTTATGAAAAGAAAGGTTGTGCTGTATCGCGGCGAAGATGGTTACGTTATTGCCGAAGTGCCTAGCTTGCAGGGCTGTGTTTCGCAGGGAAAGACCCGTAACGAAGCCCTAAAAAACATCAAAGAGGCGGTTTCACTGCATGTCGAAGTTCTAATGGAGCGAGGCCTAACAGTTCCAAACGACGAAACTGAAGTGGTTGAAATTGCGGCATGACCAAACTACCTTCGGTTTCGGGCAAACAGTGTATTAAGGTCCTCCAAAAATTTGGCTTTGAAGTATATCGTCAAAACGCGGAAGTCACGTCACGTTGGTTCGGGAACATCCACCTAATCAGACGACAGTTCCGATGCACAGGAACTTGACCGGGGAACATTGCGGGCGATACTCCGGCAGACGGAAGTAAGTTTGGACGATTTTATCGCGAAATTGTAATTCATGAACAAGATCAGCATCTTACCGGACAATTTGGCAAATCAGATCGCGGCCGGCGAGGTCGTCGANNCGAAAATGCCATTGACGCCGGAGCGAGCCGTGTCCAGATCGAGGTTGAACTCGGCGGCCGGCGGCTGATGCGTGTCATTGATGACGGTTCGGGAATGCTTCGCGACGACGCGATACTTGCGTTCGAGCGGCACGCCACATCGAAAATACGGACGCTCGAAGACCTGTCGAAGATCATGACTCTCGGTTTTCGCGGGGAGGCACTTGCATCGATTGCGTCGGTGGCAAAAGTCGAATTGATAACGAAGATCGAATTAGACACTGCAGCAACACGTGTTGTGATAGAAGGCGGCAAGCTGATAGATGTCAAAGATGCGGCACGCGACACGGGCACGACCATTTCAGTTCGCGATCTGTTTTTCAACACGCCTGCCCGCCGCAAATTTATGCGATCCGAAGCGACCGAGAACTATCATCTCGCCGGCATCGTTACGCATTACGCTCTGGCACATCCAGAGATCGCGTTCACAATGACAAACAATGGCCGGGAAGTGCTTCGAGTTTCACCCGCGAAGGACTT
>DLHV01000131.1:0-946 GCA_002483395.1 Chloracidobacterium sp. UBA7659
TCTTCGAACTGGCCGCGATATTTTGTGCCAGCGACGATCAGTGAAAGATCGAGCGAGAGGATGCGTTTGTTTTCAAGAAAGCTGGGGACGGCGCGGTCGACTATTTTCTGTGCAAGGCCTTCGACAATTGCGGTTTTGCCGACACCGGATTCGCCTATCAGAACCGGATTATTCTTTGTCCGGCGGCAGAGAATTTCGATCAGGCGTTCGATCTCCGGCTCGCGTCCGATCAGTGGGTCGAGCTTGCCCTGCGCCGCGTCAGCGGTCAGATCGCGCGTGAATTCGTGAAGATTGGGCGTTTTTGAATTTTCGGCCGTGACGGGTGGCATATGTGGGAAGCCGGATTGCCGTGCTATCTCGTCACGAACTTCCTGAATCCGCAAGCCGAAAAGAAGAAGTATCTCGGCGGCGATTGAATTTTCTTCGCGGGCCATTCCAAGTAAAAGATGCTCCGGGCCGATGTGCCGGTTTTTAAGATGGCGGCTTTCTTCGCTGGCGTAAAAAAGGATGCGTTTTGTTTCGGGCGCAAGGTGAAGTTCAGCCGATTGCGGAATGCGGTCTCGGAGCACGATGCGGTCTTCGACCTCGCGGCGGACGGCATCCACCGTCAGAGGACGTCGGCCCGGGAAATATCTTGCGGCGATCGTCTTATCCTCGCGCATCAGGCCGAGCAAAATGTGTTCGGGCGCAATTACGGGCGAGCCGTATTGAAGCGCTTCGTAGCGTGCGAAAAAAATGACGCGGCGAGACCTTTCGGTATAGCGTTCGAACATAATGTCAGTGCTTCACCATCGCTTGGGTAATACTATTATAGCGAAAGTTCAAGTCAATAATCCAAGCTATTCAATATAAGTAATTTACGAACTTGGCTAGATATAGTTCCAAACCGGAGCGAAATCCAAAAGTTTAGTTGACTGGAGCGCGGGCGCCCTCGCCTGCATGAGCG
>DLHV01000131.1:951-18928 GCA_002483395.1 Chloracidobacterium sp. UBA7659
AAGTTCGACGCCGCTGCCGCGACGTTGCAGGCGAGGGCGCCTGCGGTCCAGTCATCAATCAATTAGTCATCGTCGAACGCGAATCTACTTTTATCTTTTCCGGTTTGTCAGGCTGGGGAATCTCAACAACCAGCGGTTCGTGATTTTTCTGGATACCTTTAAGCACGGCCGCTGCCGAACCCAGCTCGACCTTTGAAGAAAGCACGCGCGAAACGCGTTTTGGCAAAAGGACCGGGGCGATGCTCGCGACCGAATCGGCCAGCGAAACAATGTCGCCGCCGCCAGACCAGTGCTGGCGAACAACGGTTGCATCCGTTCGGTTTACTAGCCGAAGCAGCGTCAGTGCAACAACATAAATATCATCGACCTGCCCGATAAAGGGAAAAAAATCGGGAATGAAATCGAGCGGCGAGATGACATAGACAATCGCCGCGAGGAACAAAGCCTTCTCAGCCGTTGGAACACGGGCGTCCTTCAGCATGCGGCCAAGCAGCAAGACCATGTTCGGCAGGAACATCAAGAAATTGCCCATGCGGCCCTTTGCCTCAAGTTTGATACTGCGGCTAGGCTGGTTTCTTACCTTGACGATGTCGGCCATAATTCGTTTCCTCTTCTGCTATTTCTAAAGTCTAAGGACAACGCGCCGTTTGTGCAAGTTTATCGGTTGCGGGTTGTATGGTAAATTCGTTGAACAGATGTCAGTAGTCAGTAGTCAGTGGTCAGTTGCCAGCCCTGAATCGCTGTTTTTTCTGACAACCGACAACTGACGACCGACAACTGACATGATCCTTCAGCAAATCCGCACACGAGCAGCCGCCGATCCGCAGCACATCATTTTGCCGGAGGGCGAAGACGTTCGCACCATCCAGGCGGCAGAGATGTGTTCGCGCGACAAGATCGTAAAAATTACCTTGATGGGCAATGAGGAAAAGGTTCGTTCATTGGCGGCCGGGGCCGGAGCAAATTTGAACGGCGTCAATATACTCGACCACCGCGCGTCGCACCATGAGCATGGACGAATGGCCGAACTTTATCACCAGCTCCGGCGAGCGAAGGGCGTCACGCTGGAAGAGGCGGAACAAACCGTAAAGGACCCGCTTTATTTTGGAAACCTGCTTGTGCGGGAAGGGAAGGCCGACGGCTCTGTCGCCGGAGCGACGAATACTACCGCCCATACGGTCGCCGCCGCTCTTCGCTGCATCGGTGTTCGCGCGGGTCTTAAAACGGTGTCGAGCTTTTTTCTGANNTCTGATGGTCGTGCCGGACAAGAAATTTGGAGCCGGTGGAGCGATGATTTATGCAGACTGTGGTGTCGTGATCGATCCGGACGCCGGCGAGCTTGCAGAGATCGCCATCGCGTCGGCCGATTCCTGCCGGACTTTATTAGGCGTCGAACCGCGAGTCGCCATGCTCTCATTCTCGACAAAAGAAAGCGCAAAGCATCAGCTAATTGACAAAGTCGTCGAGGCGACAAAAACCGTCCGGGCACGAATGCCGGAGCTAAACATCGACGGTGAACTGCAGGCCGACGCCGCTCTGATACCATCCGTCGCCGAATCAAAAGCTCCCGGCTCGAGCGTCGCCGGCCGAGCCAACGTCCTAATTTTCCCAGATCTCAATGCCGGAAACATCGCCTACAAACTGACCGAACGCCTCGCCGGCGGCACAGCTATCGGCCCAATTCTCCAAGGCCTCGACCGCCCCTGCAACGACCTCTCTCGAGGCTGCAAAGCCGAAGACATCGTCGACGCGGTTGCCATTACGGCGGTTCAGGCGCAGGCTCGAAAGAAACACTGATCTAGGCCTCGCTCATGGATCGAACCAACAATCCGATAAAACGTTTTCTAAACCGGCTCGGCCCTGGGCTTATCACGGGTGCGTCGGATGACGACCCGTCGGGGATCGGGACGTATTCGCAGGCGGGTGCTTCACTTGGTTTTGCGACGCTTTGGACGGCAATAGTGACGCTGCCGTTGATGATCGTCGTCCAGCATATTTGCGCGAAGATCGGGATGTGCAGCGGGCGCGGGCTGGCCGGTGTGCTGCATCGATATTATCCGCGATGGCTGCTTTATCCGGTCGTCATCGGGCTGGTGGTCGCCAATACGATCAATGCGGGCGCCGACATTGCGGCCATCGCGGCGGCGATCAATATGTTTGTTCCTATCCCGATCTCGGCGATGGTGATACCGATCGCGGTCGCAATCGTCGTCCTGCAGGTGTGGGGCTCCTATCACCTGATAGTGAAGATCTTCAAATGGCTTACGCTTTCGCTCTTTTCGTACGTGATCGCGGCGTTCCTGGCACGGCCTGATTGGATCGCTGTCGCAAAAGCCACGTTTGCCCCGCACATTTCTTTTACCAGCGAATACATCACCACCATCGTCGCGATTCTCGGCACGACGATCTCGCCGTATCTCTTTTTTTGGGAGGCGAGCGAAGAGGTCGAGGAAGAAAAGAGCGAAGGCCGCAAGAACCTGGCAGCACGCAGGGGCGCGACCGACATAGAGATAAAAAAAGAGAAGATCGACACTTTCGTCGGAATGGTCTTTTGCAACGTGGTCTTCTATTTCGTGATATTGGCCGCCGGTGCGACGCTTCATGTTTCGGGGAAAACGGACATTCAATCGGCGACCGATGCGGCCCAGGCGTTGAGGCCGCTGGCGGGCGATCTGGCAACTGTGTTGTTTGCGATCGGGCTGATCGGCGCCGGACTGCTCGCTGTTCCGGTGCTGACCGGCTCGGCGGCATATGCTGTAGCGGAGACTTTCGGCTGGCCTTCGGGGTTGGACGAAAAGCCAAAACACGCGAAGAAGTTCTATGGAGTGATCGCCGTTTCGACACTTGTCGGAGTGGCGATAGATTTTCTCGGTATAAATCCGATCAAAGCTCTCTTTTGGACGGCGGTTATAAACGGCGTCGTCGCACCGCAGTTGCTAGTCGTCGTCATGCTCGTTTCGAACAACAAGCACGTTATGGGCAGCCGGACGAACGGGCTTTTTACGAATATTGTCGGCTGGCTGGCCGCATTGATAATGTTTGCCGCGGCGATCGGGATGTTTTTGACGTGGAGTAGCTAGCGATCTATTTTGATTGCGCCAGACCGGTCGCGAAAATGACAATCAAAACGAAAGCCAACAAGGCATACGATGCTAGGTTGGCGTTACGTACAGCGCGGCTTACCTGCCGCGGCGAGGCATCGATCTGTTCTTTTTCAATCAGCGGGTCGTCGTTGTCACAGTTCTTAAGAGATTCCTTATACATTCTTGCATAAACCTTCTTTCGTACGACAAGGTACTCGATCCCCCAGGACGCGAGGCCATAAGGTATAAGCAGAAAGAGCATTGCACCAAAAATGATCCAATTCTCGTCATTACAGGTGGGAGCCACCCACGGAGCCATGACTGTAACCGAGATAAAGCTTTGCCAAACGAGTCCGACTGTGAGATCTCCGAGGATACTACCGGCCACGAGCTCGAACAGCACGAGAAAAAACCAGGTTACGGGGATGCCTATAAACGTTGACACCATATTGGCAATTGCAACCGGTGCCAGGACCTTCTTAGTTTTCAATCGCAGGCTAGCTGCCACAACATACGTTTCGAGAAAGATTATGGGGAACAACGCAAGCACCATTAAGTACATCGAGGGGATTATCATCGGTAGGCCCATGTCGAAGAGAAAAACAGCTGTGGATTTTGTTGCAGTCATTAATTTGAAATTTTCGGCGCGAAAGCTACGATCCGCAGCGGCGCGCCCGAGCCGCCCTTTATCTTCATCGGCAACGCGACGATGTGAAATCCTTTCGCCGGGAGCTTGTCGAGATTTGCGAGGTTTTCAAATGCAGGGATGTCGTTCGTCATAAGGGCGACGTGCGAGCCGAAAGTAGTCGATTGGCCGGGGTCGATGCTCGCTGTGTCGATGCCGAGGGCCTTAAATTTTCGGTTTTCGATCAGCCATTTCGCCGTGTCCGGATGAAGGCCGGGAAAATGGAGGTCCTTGACGGCGTCGGGGCCTTTTTGGTCGGTGCCAAGATANNCATTTTGAGGCGAAACCAGTCTGGAACAAAATGATGCTCCAGTCGGGAATCTTGCCGTTTGCCGCTTCCCAAGTCTTAATGTCGTCAATCGTTACCTCATAATCGCGGTCGGCCGCGGCTTTCGCGGAAACGTCGATCTTTACCGCATCGCCAATCAGGTTGTCCAATTCCAGTTTATCGACCCGCTTTTTCCCCTCGGCGAAATGGACCGGCGCGTCGATATGCGTGCCGCCATGCTCGGCGGCTGAGAAATTATAGGCGGAATAATAATAACCTTTGTCGGTCCGCCCTTCGGCGACCGTCGTCCGCTTGAAAGGCTCGGCAGTAACCCAGTAGATGGTTTCATCGGAAAAATCGTGCGAGAGGTCGATCCATTGGCCGGAGGGGTAATTGGCCGGCCGTTGCTGCGCACAGCATATGAAAATAGCCGACGATGCGATTATCAAGATTGTTTTAGTGATCATTACTATTTCCTCCACTTTCCTTTCGTACCCAAAAGAGCGGCCGCAAGCGGGCCTTCCTGACCTGTCAACGTGATTATGTCGAACTCGGAAAATTGCGTTCACAGATGTCTCAAGTCTTTTTCACTGTTCAAGTTAAAATCATTCACAGGTCAGGAAGGGCGGCTTGCCCCCGATCTTCCATGCATCATAAAAAGTCTGCCTATTTACTTTTGCGCGTCTTCAGGTCGAATGATTCGCCCCCTTTCAACACATAAACAAGCATGGCGTTGCTTTCCTTCTTTAGGTCGATGAACATCACCTGTGTTCTGCCGGCGACGGTAAGACGCCGGTTGTCTTCGATCAACACCGCAGTGTCCTCGTCGATGCCGACGCCGAGATATTTTGGGTTTTGCATGATAAATCCAAACAGCCGGTTGTGGCGCTGGCGGACGAGGAAATGCTGGTCGAACATGACGTTTGCGATCAGGCCGAGGCCTTTGCGCGTACCGACCTTGCCGCCGTCGAGGATCTTCAGGTCGGCGTCGCCGGTCATCATCGGGTCGGACATCACGGCTGCACCCGCACTCGTTCCGCCAAACGGTGTTCCCGCAGCGTATATGGCGCGGATCAATTTTAGAAGTTCCTCGTCGTCTAGCACATCCATTATCCGGTTCTGATCGCCGCCGGAGAAGAAAACGCCCGTCGCGGTTTTTAGCTGGTCGACGAACTTCGCGCGCTTTTCGGCGTCAAACGGACGTATCGCGGCGTGTTCGATCATGCCCGGATTGAAGGTCGAAAAGCCCTTTTTTAAAGACTCGAAGCTTTCTTCGGGAACACCGCTTGCCCATGTAATTATCAGGATTCTGGCCTTTGCTCCGCCGGACCATTCGACGAATTTTTTGACGGCATCGGGCGGACGCGTCCCACCGCCAACAACGAGCAGCCGCTGTTGGCCGACGAGTATTTGCGTCGATACGGCGACGAAGATTATAGCAAGCCGTAATTTGAGCTTAGATTTCATACTTTAGCCGACGGCATCAAGAACGATCTCGGTCGTACCGTCCCGGTAGATTAGTTTCATCGATGGGCGCGACGCAAATGCGTTGAGACATTTTGGGCACAAGCAGCCGTCGAAATTCTTTGCGACCTCGGCCGTGGCCTCCTCGGACAGTGTTACTTCAGTACACCAACAGCCGTCGAACTTCGCGCCGCAGCCGAATGTTTCGCCGCAGGAAGCGCAGACGCAAGGTTCATTTTTCTCAGGTAAATCCGACACAATATTATTGTTCATCCGTTCTTCTTAGTGGTTTCAATTTTTTAACGCGGAAATAGCCGAAAGGAAATTAAGCGGAATGCATATTATTCGTAGAGATCGGCCTCGCCGGGCTGGCGTGTTTTCCAGCGTTTGTGTATCCAGAGCCATTGGTCGGGAAAACGGCGGACCAATTTTTCGACCTCGGCGGTGAATTGGGCGGTCGTTTCGGCAACGTCGCGGTGGCGGTCGCCGGTGTTTGACGGGTAGATTATCCGCCCGTGGACGCCGACATAATGCTGCTTTTTTTCGTCCCACGCGCCGCACATTGGAATTATGGCTGCATTTGTCCGCATGGCGAGCAAGGCGACGCCGCTCGATGTGCAGGCCGGGACGCCGAAAAAGGGGACGAAGACGCCTTCCTTCGGGTGTGCGTTAACGTCGGCCAGAATGCCGAGGATGCCGCCTTCGCGGAGAACCTTCATCGCCGGGCTGACCGAATTTGTTTTGTTTATCGGACTGTTGCCGAATTTGGTGCGAAGGCTAACGGTCAAAGCCTCGATTTTCGGATTATCGAGCGGGCGGGCGAGATACCTGATCGGCTCCCGCAACGCTGACCAGCCAAAAACCAAAAGCTCCCAATTGCCCAGATGCGGGCTGACGATTATCACGCCGCGGCCATCCGCCTTTATCTGCTCGTATTCCGCATACACGTTAGGGTCGATCTGAAATTCGATGGCCTTTTTGAGACTTTCGCGAGTTGAACGCGGAAAATGGCTCATTTCGCCAAGGACGCGGCCGAGATTTTTGAAGGCTCCCTTGGCAAGCCGCTTGTGTTCCGCTTCGTCCAGTTCCGGAAAGGCGATGTGCAGGTTTGTCATCGCGACACGGCGAAGACTGCCGAACAGATGATAGCAGATCATCGCAAAGGTGGTCGCGGCGGAAACGGCGGCTTTCTTCGGCAACGCGGAGAGAAGCCCGAACAACCCCCGCACGGCTGCGTATTCAAGCCAGATCAGAGGTTTGCTCTTTTTTGCCATGGGAATGTATTATGCCGACCAGCGTTTGAAAGCAAGCACGGCGTTGAGGCCTCCGAAAGCGAAGGAGTTGGAGAGAGCCGTTTCGGGTTCGGCGGCGAGAGCTTCGTTTTTGATGACGTTTACACCGCATTCCGGGTCGGGCTCGTTGAAATTCGCGGTCGGCGGCAGAAGCTTGTGGTGAAGGCCGAGGACGGTCGCGGCGGCTTCGAGCGCACCGGCGGCGCCGAGAGCGTGGCCGTGCATCGATTTTGTCGAGCTGACTTGAATATTGACGGCGTGTTCGCCAAATACAAGCCTGATCGCGTTCGATTCCATCACGTCGTTGGCCGGGGTCGCAGTTCCGTGGGCGTTGATGTAGCCGACGGTTTTCGGGTCGGTGTTTCCATCAGACAAAGCACCGCGCATCGCTTTTGCGGCACCTTCGACAAGCGGCATTGTCAGGTGATGTGCATCGGCCGACATGCCGAAACCTGTAATCTCTGCGTATATTCTCGCACCGCGTGCCCGGGCGGAATCGAGCGTTTCAATGACGAACATCGCTCCGCCCTCTCCAAGGATCATGCCGCTGCGGTCTCTTGAAAACGGCCGGCACGTGTCCGGTGAGACGACCCGCATCGATTCCCACGCTTTGAGATGTCCGAGAGTCAGCGGAGCCTCGCTGCCGCCGGTTATTGCCGCGTCGAGCGTTCCCTGCCGGACGAGCCAGAACGCATGGCCGATGGCGTGATTAGCAGACGAGCATGCTGTCGAAATTGTAAAAGTTGCACCGGTCAGGCCGTATTCCATCGACACCTGGCTGGCAACGGCGTTGCTCATCACTCGAGGGATGACGGTTGGCGGGAACCGGCTTTTCTTCGCTCCATAAAGGTCGTAGAAAAGGTTATCTTCTGTTTCTTTACCGCCAAGACAGGAGCCTGTGATAACGCCTGTCCGGTCGCGTAACTCATCCGTAAAAATTATCCCCGAATCGGCAACGGCTTCGCGGGCGGCAACTATGCCGAAATGAGAAAACGGATCGAGCCAGAGGAGTGATTTATCGTCGAAATGCTCAGAGGCGTCAAAACCGCGGACCTCGGCGGCGTTTTTGAAACGAAGGTCGGTCGTGTCGATTTTTATGATCGGCCCGATCGCTGAGCGGCCGGAACCGACGGCTTTCCAGAAATCGCCCGCATTGTTGCCAAGGGCAGAAACGACGCCTATACCCGTTACGACAACTCTTCTCATTGTTAAGGTGTTTAGGCGGCGGCAGGCTGCTGCGTTGTCCCGGAATCGACTATAGACTCGATGCCGGCAATGACCTCAGCCACGGACCGCATCGACTGGACCTTGTCATCCGGCACGACAATGTCGAATTCTTCTTCCAGTTCGAATATCAGATTCAGCCCATCGAGCGAATCGAACCCAAGTTCTTCGAACGTGGTCTCGGCCTTTATATCACCGGAGTCGACCTTCTTAAAATCCGCGAATACGCGAATCACTCTTTCGGATATCGATCCGTCTGCCATAGAAAAACTCCCGCCCGACAATGTTAGCTACCAGAAAAATCTATATTAATTGGTATCAATAGTCAACGGAATCGAAAGGAGGCCAACCTCAGGCGGGCGAGTTTGCCCGGAGCCAGTTCAATGCCCGTTCGTGATCCGAAAAGAACTTTACGTGGACGCCGCGGCTGGCGGCGACGGTCTTGAATAATTCGCTCAACTCGTCCGGTTCGAAATCCTGAAGGCAGACTGCAAACCAAAGCCTCGGCACGGCGGCAGCACGCACACCCGAATGTACAACCACGGATGTTTGCAGTTCCGTTTTTGGAACATATCCCTCAAGAAGTACGCGATGCGAATTATGCACCGTACATGCTTCCTCAACCGCCGCCCAAAATTCTTCGGTCTGCTCAGGCGTTACCTCGTAATCGGGGCCGAGTAAAACATAGATATGATCGCCGCGAAACTCTACTTCGAAGGTATTCTTCATTCAGACGCCTCAAATACAATTTAACGCAATGACGCAATGACGCAAAGGTGCTTTGAGAAACCCAGTGTGTCGTCGTAATAGTCCCACCTGCATTCAGGTCATCGTTTCATAAATTCTATTCCGGCAGATTCATTCGTTTCAGCAAATATTAAATCGCTGATCACGGCGCGGCGGTTCCACAGTCGATTCTAATGAAATTCGTTCCGGTACTTTTCGTATTCAATCTTTAATTCAGCCATAAGCTCGATAAACTCGGGCGACTGCCTTATCTTGTCAAGGAACGGATCGCGGGCGAACATTTCGTAAGATGGGTTGCCGGTTTCAGATGTCTCGCGAAGCCACTCAATGGCGTCGGGAACATTGCCGTTTATTGCATAGACCTGTGCAAATTCGTAGGTTATGTGATGGTAGTCGGGCCGGCGCCTATCGATCTGGTTGAGAATGACAGGTATCAGATCTTCAGAGGCTTTCTTGTTGCCTTGCAACGCCAGCAACAAAGCTTTTCCGTCGGTTTTATAGATGTCATAGAGGAGGCGATCCAATCTTTTCTCGATCAGCGGAGCAGCCTTTGCAATGTCACCCTTGGCCAAATAGTATTCGGGTAAGATAGGTTCGTTTGGAAAATACTTTTGCTTTATTTCCAGATAATCGTCCCATCGATTAAGAAGCACATAAGAGATCATGAATTCGCGTTTCGTGTATTCGCTGGTTGGATCGATTTCCAAAGCTCGTTCGAATTCGCGTTTGAAGAGATCTTCTAGTCCTAGGTGAATATAGATATCCGCAAGTTCGCCGTGGCCGATGCTGGGATCGACCTCTTGCGCCTTCAGAACTTCTTTGGCAGCGCCCTCGACGTCATAACCTCCGTAACCACTAAAAATAAGCCAAACGGCAGCTAAATGCGTTTCGGCAAGTCGCGAATCAAGAAGCTTGGCTTGCTCTATTTGTTTCCTGGCAAGTCCACACCATTTTTCCTGCTCGTCAGTATCGATAAAAACGCCCTGCCAAACGTATGCCTCGCCAAGTTTTGCATGTGCGAGCGCGTATTTCGGATCTGTCTCGACAGCCTTCTTGAACATCTCGATCGTGGCGTCGTTCTGAGACTTTGCTTCCTTTCCGAAGCCTCGCAGGTCGTAACTGTAAATACCTTTGGTGTAGTATTCGTAAGCAATGGGATTTGAGGTCGAGCGTTTTGAAAACGGTGCCAGCTTAGCAGTTTTCAAATGCACCTTCAACCGTGAAGCGACTTGCTGCGAGATTGTGTCCTGCACGGCAAAAACGTCGGTCATCTGTATATCGAAGCTGTCGGTCCAGAGCGATGTGCCGTCAACTTTTAAGAGGTTCACTCCGATGCGAAGACGATCGCCCACACGTTGAACGGTTCCCTCGAGCACTGCATCGACGGTGAGCTGCTGCGCCGCAGTGATCGCGTCGATGTCTTCCGTGAGATAATGACGAACCGAACTTGCCGGCCGAACGATCATTTCACCCGTCTGGCTTATGTTTCTGATCACCGCATCGGCGATTCCGAAACCGAGAGCGTTGTCGTTCGGATCAAGCGACTTTAGCGGAAGCACCGCGAGGGACCTGATCTGCGGCTGTTGTGCGGCGGCGTCGGGCCGCAACCAATACATGCCGACACCGATCGTCCCAATCAAAAGCAACGCGATCGCTGCAATGACAGGCCAGCGTTTGTACCACGGAGCGTTGATGCCCGATGTTTCGGCGGTTGACTGAAACGCATTGGTCGGTTCCACCCGGAGTTGCTCCGCATCCGCGTCATTCACGGCGGCGGGCAAAGGTTCGGG
Source organism: Chloracidobacterium sp. UBA7659 (assembly GCA_002483395.1). Lineage (GTDB taxonomy): Bacteria > Acidobacteriota > Blastocatellia > Pyrinomonadales > Pyrinomonadaceae > OLB17. Next base: position 11,505 of record DLHV01000131.1, read on the forward strand.
TTTTGTGTCCGTGTGTTCTTCCAACTTTCGCCAATCCGCAAGATTGACGATCACGTGAGTTCCGGAATCGGTTCTTCGAGATTTGGGCAAAGCAGCGGGAAGACCTTTTACGTTTGAATCGGACGATTTTGCAGAACGTTGTTCGCGTTCTTCTTCGTGATCGCTTTTCGTGACTTCCGCGACAAAGCGATAGCCGCGTTTTGCGACCGTCTCAATAAACTTGTGGCTGTTGTGGTCTTCGCCCAGAACGCGGCGCAGGGTGTGGACAATGCGGGCGATGTTGATCTCCTCGACGAACGAATCGGCCCAGACAAGATCAAGCAATTCGTCCTTTTCGACGAGACGGCCGGCACGCTCGACTAGTACTGTGAGCACCTCAAAGGCTTTCGGCGTCAGCGGCAGGGAAACGCCTTTTTTGAGCAACTGACGTTCTCCCACATCAAGCCGAAACGGCCCAAAATCGTAAGAATGTCTGCTCCCGTCGCTCATTGTCTGGCTCGGAAAAATTTAGGAAAAAACTAGGAAAATTCTCCAAAGACAAATTAACCTCCGACGCGGCAGACTGTATCTCGCACAATGCACAACGTCGGCTGTTAAACGGGCTTTGGATGAAAAAGCTAATTCGCCAGCAATTATAACAGCCGACGCAAATTTCAAGCAATACAAAACAACAGTTGTAATGCTTGCAGCGTTCCGAAAACCCTAAGAACATGGGCGAATTTAATTACTTAACAGGAGATAAAATCATGAAACGACGATTAACAAACTTAGCGCTTACTACTTTGACGATAATGGCACTTATCGGTGCCGTTTTCGCAGCTCCCTTACCAGCACGCTCTGACGGAGCGACAAAGATAACAGGGATCGGCACTTATATCGGATCTGGAGCATGTACCGACCTACCGGCCGACTATACCTACATCATGACAGGGGATTTGGCAGGTTGTGTTTACGCCTCCGTCGAGAGCGGCCGATGCACCGCCGGCGGGGCCTACTATGAGACCGGAACCGAGACTTTCGTTGGTGTCTACAACGGCCAGCCCGGCACGTTCATGACGAACTACGTATTCACGGCCACGTACCTGGATTGCCCCAACCTTAGCGGAGAAATCGCCGGACGTTGTCAACATCCAATTGCAGCCGGCAGTGGAACGGGAGTATTCGAGGGTGTTAGAGGGCGATACGACATGCTGGACGACGTCGAAACGGGAGACTTTCCATATAGAGGTCACCTACAGTTCTAACTGAACGGACGATGCAGCGCATATTACGTCCGATACGCCGCTGGTGCGTTTAGATCAGGTCTAGACTCCCACTCCACTCGCCGCGCAATTGACCGGAAACGAATCTAATCAAAACGCTACTGGAAACTGTGTCCACAATACCGCTCGCAAAAACACAGAATTCAACGCGCCGGGCCTTCGAGCAGCGCACTGCCGTCGTCGAGACAATACAGCAGCGTATCGTCGTAATAGTCGCGTCTACATTCAGGGCATCGTTTCATAACTTTCTATTCCGGCAAACCCATCCGTCTCAACAGATCCTTGTATCGCGGGTCGTCGCGGAGAGATTCCATTAATGGGTCGGACTTCATTCTAGCCAACCACCAATCGCGTTGCTCAAACGAATTTTCAAGCTCTACAAAAGCCTTATCCTTTTCGCCAAGTGCGGCATAAATCGAAGCAGTATAATAGGAGATAACATATTGGGTTTTCGCTATTTCTCTGAACTTTTTGATGATTTCCTCTGCCTCACTTCTGCGACCCGATTTTGCGTACGCATACCCGCCGATCCAAAGCATCCATTGATTGGTTGGTTCAGTTTGGAGCAAATTTTCGCTGAGCCGGATCGAGTCGTCATACATTGCGTTGCTATTGTATGCCGACCCAAGAGCCAGACGACCGGTCACAAAATTAGGTTCGAGGTCATATGTTTTCTTCGCCAGCTCCAACGCTTTCTGTTTTTGTCCGGCACGCAAATAGACAAGGATGAGATTTGCACTGGAAGTAAGTGAAAGCGGTTCCAGCTCTATAGCCTTTGACAATTCCGCGATAGATTCATCTAAACGCCCTACTGCCCACAGATGTTGGCCATAACGAAGATGTGTTGTGGAATTTTCCGGACCAAGTTCGAGTGCCCGTTTGTATTCGCTTTCGGCTTGCACCCAATTCCAATCGTAATTGGAGAGGACGGCCGCAAACTGTGTGTGAGCCTCGGCCAAAGATGTGTCAATCGCTAAGGCTTTCTCCGCGGCAGCCCTTGCCTCTGGCGTCGCTTCTCCTGGCGGCAGATATCCGTGTGACGGCATAACGTTGTAGGATTCTGCAACGCTGGAAAACGCCAACGCAAAGTTCGAATCGAGCTTTATAGCTTGCTGGAAATAGTCGATGCCTTTCAAAATGTCATCTTTTGTACGTTTGGCAAGATGAAAACGTCCTTTTAGATAGAGCTGATATGCGTCGTTGTTGTCCGTGTATTTCTTAGCGATTCCCTTTTCATTGCCGCTTAGTTTGAGTTGCAGCTTCTGAGTGATCGTCGTCGCAATCTCACGCTGGGTCGCGAGCAGTTCCGACATCTTGCGTTCGTACTGCTCACCCCAGAGCGATTTGTTAGTGCGGACATCTACGAGTTCGACTGTAATGTTCAGATTGTCGCCCCGCTTTACAAGCCGTCCAGTCATCACCGCATCAACGCCAAGATCACTTCCGATCTTTGTTGTATCCGTATCTTTGCCTTTGTAACGGATCACCGAACTCGCCGGACTAACCTTCAAGCCCGGAAGCTGTGACAATCGAAAGATAAGTGATTCCGCAAGACCATCGGATAAATAATCGGTGTCGGCATCGTCGCTCTTATTCTGAAATGGCAAAACGGCGATTGAATTTATCTGTCCGTCGGTCGAAGATTTGAAATATCGGTAACCAAAGAATCCGCCAAGGACGATGATCGCGAGGAAAAATGGAGCAGCCAGAAGTCGGTTATCGAAGCCTTTCGCTTTCGCAGCATCCGCGACGCCCGACGGCAGAACGGCCGTCTGGCCGCTCGTGTGTATCTGCGGCTTTGTTGAAGCTTCGCTGTCGAACTGACCGCCCGCTAACGCNNTAACGCAGGCGGTTCTGACAAGATCGCGGTCGCCGGTTCGTCTGTTGTTGCCGGACCAAACAGCAACTCCGACCCGTCGTCTAGGCAATAACTCATCGAGTCGTCATTGTAATCTCGTCCACATTCCGGGCAACGTTTCATAAATTGACTCTATTCGAATTGACTCTATTCGGGAAAACCGGCTCGTCGCAGAACTTCCTTAAAGCGCGGATCGTCACGTAGTGGATCCATAAACGGGTCAACTTTCATCTGGTTCGTATGCTGATCTTTTGTTTCGATCGCTTCGTTGATCGTGGCGAAGGCCTTATCTTTCTCGCCCAACTCGGCAAAGAGTGTTGCCACAAAATACGGATATAGTTTAAGTCCCGTGCGCTGCTCAGTAATCTTCCTCAGAAATCCCGGCCAGGCGCCATTTGCAAAACTCTCACGGATCAATTTTGCTGCATCAGGCTCGCCTCTCGCGTCCTGCATTTTGGCAAGCTCTTCGACAGCCGTAGGGAAATCACGCTTCATACGGTAAATGTAAAAAAGCTGTAAATGCGCATACCAAAAATTTGGATCGAGTTCGATGTTCTTTTTACTTAGAGTTTCGCTTTCTTCATATTTTCTTTCAAAGAAAAATTCCTGCGCATGTTGAAAGTTAGTTACCGGCGACAAGGGGTCAATCTCCAACGCCCGATTTGTTTCAATGCGGGCTTCTCCGATCCTGCCCAGGGAGCGAAGCAGCAGACCCAATCGACGATGAGCTTCCGAATAATTCGGATTCAGTTCGATAGCACGTTTTTGCTCGCGTTCCATGCAGGCGAAATCGTGACCGATAAAACAAATTATTCCTAATATCGAATGCGGCTCGGCTAAAGTGTTATCTAATTCAATGGCCTTCAGGGCAATTTCCCTTGCACTCGAAGTCAGATCATTTAGCTGAGGGTAACTATAGAGAGCGTGAAAGTGGGTTGACTCGGCCATGCCCGCAAATGCCAATGCAAATTTCGGATCGATCTCGGTGGCCTGTTGGAAATAATCAGTGGATTTTTGAGCATCTGTCGCCGTGCGTTTACTCAAATAGAAGCGGCCTTTCAAATACATTTGATAGGCCTCGTTACTGTCGGTGTAGCGTTTTGTAATGCCCTTTGCTTCGTTGCCTGATAATTTCAACTGCAGCTTTTGCGTAATTGTCGTCGCGATCTCACGCTGCGTGGCCAGCAGATCGGCCATTTTTCGGTCGTATTGTTCTGCCCATATCACTTTTTCATTACGGGCATCGATCAACTGGACGCTTATTGAAAGGTCGTCCCCACGCTGGACAAGGCGGCCCGACATGACCGCATCAACTTTTAGTTCATTAGCGATCCGGGCGACGTCCGTTTCCTTGCCCCTGTAGCGCATGACCGAACTCGTCGGGCTGACTTTCAGGTTCGGTAGTTGAGATAGACGGTAGATCAAAGAATCAGCCAGCCCATCGGAGAGGTAATCTGTATCGGCGCTTCCACTGCGGTTCTCGAATGGAAGAACCGCAATGGAACTTATCTGCTCAGTGCTCGCAGGTTTCAAATATCGATAGCCAAAGAATCCACCGAGAAGGATAACTGCAAGCGCGAGCGGAGCCAAGATTAGTCGCTTATCGATCCCACGAGCCTTCGGAACAACATCACCCGTACCGGTTGGCAAGATCGCCGTCTGGTCCGTCATGTGAATCTGGGCACGGGTCGCCGCCTCGCCCGGAGGCGTGGTCTCGTGAAGGATTGCGGTCTGCGGTTCGTCGGGTGGAAACCCAGTTACTGATGCTGATGGCGCTCTCGGTTCTGATACCGAGGCCGTCGCCGGGCCTTCGAGCAGCTCATTGCCGTCATCGAGACAATATAGCAGAGTGTCGTCGTAATAATCTCGCCTGCATTCAGGGCACCGTTTCATAAGCTCATAGCCCTAACAAGATCCTAAGTTTGTCTTCAATTGACTCAATCGTATCACGCGAAACCATTCCCAATCGTCGTATAAGGCGTGATGTTGAGATGGAACGCACGTCCTCGCATTTTACGTAGCTGGACATGGTCAATCCTCCCTCGGGCGGCTGAACTTCAACGTGCAGCGGAATGCCCTTTGCCTTTGAGGTTACCGGGATGACAACGACAAGCTCGGCCGCGCCGTGATTGAATTGATCTACCGAGATAACCAAGGCCGGACGCATGTCTGCCTGTTCGCGTCCTTTGGTAGGATCAAGCCCAACCAGCCAGATTTCACCACGCGAAGCCCGGCTCATTCCTTTTCAACTCCGTCCAAAAGCGTGTTTTCCCACATTTCACGTTCTTCTACCTCTTCCTGCCAAGCTATTTCGTCCGTCTTTAACGCGGAAAAGGCCGCATTCGCCTCTTCGAGTAGCTTTCGCCTTCTCATCTCTTCTATTGCCTGGTCAATCACGGATTGCATTGACTGGCCGTTTCCCTTCGACAGCGACTTGAGTATCTGATAACTGGCCGCACTAATACGAACATTAACACTAGACATAAACGTAAGCCTCCAACGTGGATGCTACCGTGAAGTGGCAGAATTTGTCAACATTTGTGCCTACATATCTGCATACAAACAAGCACGTCACATCTTCATTCCGGCAGATTCAAGCGTTTCACGAGTGCTGCAAATCGAGGATCATCGCGGAGTGGTGTCCAGTATGTATCGACGTTCATACGAAACAACTCCCAGTCCCGCGCCTCAAATGCGTTCTCAAGCTCCGTAAATGCCCGATCTTTTTCACCCAGTGCTCCGTAGATAGCTGCGATGCGGCACGCTGGTACATATTGCGTTTTCGCGAGATCGCGGAATCTGCCGATCATTTCGGCCGCCTTGTCGTGTCGCCCGGATTTCGCGTAAACAATTCCGGCATCCCGAAGCGCAAATTGATTTGCAGGATCAGTTTGCAGCCACTGTTCGCCGAGGGAGATCGCGTCCGCATACATGCCATTTTGGGTATAGGCCTGCATAAGGATCCATCTTCCTATCGGGTGGTTGGGTTCGATCTCGTATGTCGTTCGGGCTTGCTCAAGGCCCTTGTCGTTCCGCACCGCAATCATGAAAGCCCACGCCAGAGTTCCCCCCATATTAATGTCGAGTGGTTCCAGCTCGAGCCCCTGTTTTATTTCGGCAATGCCTTTGTCCAAGCGACCTGTCGGCATTAGGTATATTTGTCCGTAGCGAAAATGGGCGGCGGAATTATTCGGATCAAGTTCGATCGCTCGTTTGAATGAACGCTCGCCTTCTGTCCAATTCCAATCGTAGATGACCAACGCATACGCCAGGAAAGTGTGGGCTTCGGCCAGCGTTGGGTCTATCTCAAGGGCTTTTTGCGCCGCCGCCTTTGCTTCGGGGAAAGCTTCCTTTGGCGAGAGATAAGGATAGGCCGGCATACTCCCATATGTTTCAGAGATGCGCGCATATGCCAATGCGAATTTCGGGTCGAGTTTGATCGCCTGCTGGAAATACTCTATCGCGCGCAGCATCTCATCCTTGGTCCGCTTGCCAAAGCTGTATCGTCCTCTCAGATAAAGTTGATACGCCTCGTTGCTGTCGGTGTATTTCTTTGTAATGCCCTTGGTTTCGTCGCCGGCCAGTTTCAATTGCAGCTTTTGTGTAATTGTCGTTGCGATCTCGCGTTGAGTAGCGAGCAGGTCGGACATCTTGCGGTCATATTGTTCCGCCCAGATCAGCTTCTTTGTGCGCGCGTCTATCAGCTCAACGCTGATCGTCAGATCATCGCCACGCTGCGCCAATTTGCCCGACATCACGGCGTCCACGTCGAGTTCTTTCGCGATCTCGGCGACATCCGTCTGTTTGCCTTTGTATCTTATGACCGAACTCGTCGGACTGACCTTAAGATTCGGCAATTGTGTCAAACGATAGATGAGCGAATCGCTCAAACCGTCCGATAGATATTCAGAATCCGCGTTGCCGCTGCGGTTTTCGAACGGAAGCACTGCGATAGAGCTGATCTGCTCAGACGCAGCGGGATTGAGAAAGCGATAGCCAAAGAAACCGCCCAGCACAACTATCGATAGTGCTAACGGAACAAGAAGCAACCGTTTATTGGAACCTTTTGCTTTATGAATATCTGCAACACCGTCCGGCAAAACTGCAGTTTGCTCGGTCGCGTGTATCTGCGCCCGCGTCGCCGCCTCGTTCGGCGGCGAGGTCTCGTGTAGGATCGCAGTTTGTGAGCCGTCATCAAACTGGCCGCCCGCTGACGCAGGCGGTTCCGACAAGCCGCTCGCCGGCCCTTCGAGCAGCTCATTGCCGTCATCGAGACAGTAAAGCAGCGTGTCGTCGTAATAATC
>DLHV01000230.1:0-6010 GCA_002483395.1 Chloracidobacterium sp. UBA7659
ACGCGAGTGTTAACGAGCGTGCTCACCTCTGCAGTTAGCCAAAACCAACAAAAACCAGCCGCGAAGTCTATACGATTCGCGGCTGATCGATTTCGGAACTGTTCATCCTGGCCGAGAACTACTTCCCGGTCATATATTTATATGCCATGGAGGCAATGTCATCCATCGCGCTTCCGTCGCGGTCGCTGTCGAGCATGCTCGACGCCATGTCCATCATCGGATTTCCCGACGACTGCGGTGCCGACTGCGAAGCGCCGCCCAACAATCCGCCGAGCAGTCCGCCAAGGCCGTCGGCACCGACGCCCTGCTGCTGTTTTTGCTGGCCGAGATAGCTCATCACGATCGGCGCAAGCATCATCAGGATCGGAGCGACCTGCGACAGGCTCAGGCCGGATTTATTGCTCACTTCCTGTGCGACCTGTCCCTGGCTGTCACCAAAGATGTGGCCGAGAATGCCACCGGCATCCGCCTGTCGCGGCGGCGGCGCGGCTTCCTGTCCGCCAAAGATCATACTGCCAAGACCGCCCAGGTTTCCGAGCAGGCTGCCGTCATGATCGCGGTCCAGAGCGCCGTTTAGACTCTCGGCGCCTTCAGGCGTCGCGGCGTTGTTTGCCAACCCGCCCAATATCATTGGCAGAGCGGCCTGTATCGCAGTGTTTACGATTGATGGCTCGGCCCCTACCTGCTGGCTGATCTGGCCAACGGCCTGCATTCCCTGCTCCTGTCCAAGCAGATCCTCTAGTGAAAACATAAGATTTCTCCTTCCTGATGATTTTAGAACTGTGCGAATATAGTAGCAGACTTCGTACCCGCGCGACAATAATTTCAAATGGGCAAACGCCGCTTAGTAATACCTGTTATTCTGGCCGCAGCAATTATTGGCTTTTTGTTTTTGTCTGTTCTCGCAACGCTGTATTTTACGCTCTGTGCGTGCTTCGATGTCACCAATCGGCCATATACGAATGTCCGCACCATTGCGGGAACAAAAGGTGAATTCGGCGAGCCTTTCGGTGTCGTTGTGATGGGTGACTACACTTACGTTTCGGATGGCGAAAACGGCAAGATATGGCGGATGGAGGCCGGCTCGGCACCGGTCGAATTCGCCGAAGGGCTCGAAACGCCATCCGCAATCGCATTTGATACGAACGGCGACCTGATCGTTGCGGACACAGGCTCTCACACAATAAAACGCATCGACGAGGCGGGTAACATTTCCATCGTAGCCGGAACCGACGGGCAGTCTGGCGATGTAGACGGCCCGGCTGTGTCCGCAAAATTTAACGCACCTGTCGGCATCGCGGTCCGCGATGACGGTTCGATCTTTGTCGCGGACACTTATAACGATAAGATAAAGGTGATTTCGAATGGCGTTGTGACGACGCTTGCCGGTTCGAGCCGTGGATTTGCAGATGGAACGGCATTTTACGCAAAGTTCGACACGCCGTGTTCGGTCGCGGTTTGGCACGATGGGCGGATAATTGTTGCCGACACGCTGAACTCCCGCATCCGCGTCGTCGAGCCCGACGGTACGACATGGACACTTGCCGGAAACGGCGAGGCTGATATACTCGACGGAATATTATCAGATGCAGCGTTCCATCAGCCCTCGGCGATTGCTGTCAGCACGGACGGCGAGATATTTATCGCCGACCGCGATACAGTGCGGGCGATAAGAAACCGCTCTTTCCCGTTTGTCGAAACCCTTTCGAAGCCGCGGCGCGGTTTTGTTGACGGCCCGCCGTCGGCGTCAACATTTAACCGCATTTCTGGCATAGCTTTCAAAAACAACCGCGACATAGTTTTGGCCGACAGCGACAATGCCGCGCTGCGCGTGCTTTCATCCGAGCCGTTTTCGAAAGCTGAGATACGGCAAACGATCCAGACAAAACGCACCGACCCGTCCGAATTCCGCACGCGGCAACCCGCCCGCTGGCCTTATGAACCGCCCGATGCAAATCGCGATATTGCCGGCACGCTCGGCGAAATTCGCGGTGAAATTGTTGATGGCGATTCGCAAGTCTGGTTTCACAACGGCCTGGACATTGCTGGCGGTTACGGCGAGAAGGCTTATTTCATCCGCGATGAAAAAGTCCTTAATCCGGTTGCGGCTGAAAACTTTGGAACGCTGCGAGAATTGCTCCGGCTGCCGACGCTCGGCTACATACATCTGCGTCTCGGGCGTGATTCGTCCAACATAACATTCGGCGATAACCGTTTCCAGTTCAACGGCGACATGACTGGCGTACGTGTTAGACGAGGCACAAAATTCAACGCCGGCGACGTGATAGGAACGCTGAATTCCATGAATCACATTCATCTGATCACCGGGCCGAGCGGTGACGAAATGAACGCTCTCGACGCCCTTGTTCTGCCCGGCGTCATCGACAAAACACCTCCGGTAATAGAAGAAGTAACGCTATTCGACGAAAAGTGGCGGCCTATTGAAACCGAACCGGCGTCAAAACGTATAAAGATCACAGGTAAGATTCGCATCGTCGTTCGTGCGTTCGACAGAATGGACGGCAACTCGGAACGAAGACGCCTCGGCGTATTTCGCCTCGGTTATCAGATTTTGCGCAAAGACCTGACGCCAATGTCGGACATAAATTGGAACATCAATTTTGACCGCAACCCTGGTGCCGACGCCGTTAAATTCGCATATGCTCAGGGCAGCAAGTCAGGCGCAACGGGCGAAACGATATTCAAATATATCGTGACAAATAAGGTCGACGGCGATTCTGTCGGCGAAGATTTTTTGGACACGGGCTATTTGGGAAAAGGCGAATTCGTTCTGCGAGCATTCGCGGCGGATTATTTTGGCAATATTATTTCTAAAGACATTTTTATTGAGGTAACACAATGAAACGAGTTATCACCGGGATGCTGCTCATTGCTTTCATATTATCGGGCTTGGCAGTGGTCATAATGGCCGATGTGCGCATCGGGCAGGGCGGCATAAAACTCACGCCTGCGGCTCCGAAATTCACCGACGTCGAACGCCATGCTGAATTGGCCCGCCGCAGGACAGCGGTTGCCGAGAAAATGGTTGACAACAGCATTTTGGTGCTCTTTAGCGCCGAGCACAAACTCTACACCAACGATGTCGATTACGTGTTCCGGCAGGAAAACAATCTTTATTACCTGACCAATTTAAAACAAGCCGGGACAACTCTTGTCATCAAAAAAGACGGCGGAACGGTAACCGAGATGCTGTATTTGCCGAAGCGAAATCCGCAGTTTGAGACATGGAACGGCAAGATGTATTCCAATGAGGACGCAGCGAGGATCTCCGGAATCAAAAATATCGTTGACACTGCCGAACGCGATACCTTTCTTCAAAGTGTAAAGGACAAAAAGGCCGCGGCCACGCAATCACTTTATATGCTTTTGCCGGAAAACGACCGCGACACGGACGGTCTGCGCGAATTTCGTGTCGAAAGTGAATTTTCAAAACAAGTATCGGGTTATAAGGTAGTCAATGCTCAGCCGATATTCGCCGAGCTGCGACACATTAAATCTCCATACGAGCAAAAGCTGCTCCAACACGCAATCGACATCACGACCGAAGCTCAAATGCGTTCGTGGGCCATGGCCGGCCGCGCAAAGATGGAGTATGAAGTGCAGGCCGAGGTTGAATACACATTTCGCCGCCGCAATGCCGATTTTTGGGGGTATCCGTCGATCGTCGGCTGCGGGCCGAATGCTACGACGCTGCATTACGAAGAATCTTCAGGCCCTGTCACAACTGGAAATCTGCTCCTGATGGACGTAGGCGCCGAGTACGATCACCAGACCGCGGATGTAACGCGGACCTTTCCCGTCAACGGCAAATTCACAAAGGAGCAGGCCGAAATCTACCAGATCGTCTATGACGCCCAGGAAGCCGCCGCGCGGGTTGCAAAACCCGGTGCGACGATGGGCGACCTAAGCAACGCTGCGAATTCTGTGATCAAAGATGGTCTATTTCGCCTTGGCCTTATTACGGACAAGAACGGCCCGCAATATCGAATGTGGTACATGCACGGCCTCGGCCATTGGCTCGGAATGAATGTCCATGACGTTGGCGATTACAGCAAGCCGCTCGCACCGGGAATGACCTACACCAACGAACCCGGTATCTATATTCGCGAAGACGCTCTCAGTTATCTGCCCGACACACCAGAAAACAAGGCTTTTATCGAAAAAGTGCGTCCCGCTTTCGAAAAATACAAGAACATCGGCGTCCGCATCGAAGACGACATGCTCGTCACGCCGACCGGCGTCGAATGGATGACCAAGGAGCTTCCGCGAAAGATTGAAGACATCGAAGCCTTTATGGCAAAGGCCTCGAAAGAATTTCCGTACGTCTCGGCAAATCGCCCGGCTCCGACGAGCATTTTTACCGACATGTCGCGAGTTTCGACAACCGCCGCAATGGGTTATTATCGTTAACCTATGGCGCAAAGTACCCTGCCGCTCGTGATCGTCAACCCGAAATCCGCCGGCGGGTCCACAATGGATGGTTGGTCGGGCATCGCGAGTGATCTGCGGGCACATTTTGGCGCGTACAATGTTGCGTTTACGAAAGCTGCCGGTGATGGCGTCACTCTGGCCAAACGTGCATGCGAATCCGGTAGGACTTTCATCATAGCGTGCGGCGGTGACGGTACGATAAACGAAGTCGCGAACGGCATTCTGCAAAGCGGAAAGGATGTGGAACTCGGCTTGATGCCATCGGGAACCGGCGGAGATTTCCGTCGGACGCTGGATATTCCGCAATCGCCGCGCGAGGCGGCTCGGGCCCTTCGTGAAGGCAAAACGAAGCGGATCGACGTCGGCCGCGTCACGTTCCAAAGTCGTGACGATGAAACGATCAGCCGCTATTTTCTGAATGTTTCGTCATTTGGCCTCGCGGCGTCGATAATCGAACGCGTCAAATCTACAAAAACTCTCGACTGGCTCCCGCTAGGCGGAGTCCGCGGACGTGCGAGTTTTGCCTTGTCCACATTGCAGGAAGTCGTCGGCGTGGACTTTATGACCGTTAAAGTGAAGATTGATGACGGCGATGAAAAACCCCTTAACACAATAAATTTCTGTGTCGCGAATGCCCGATATTTCGGCGGCGGCATGAAGATCGCACCCGACGCCAAGATCAACGACGGTTTTCTTGACGTCGTAAACATCGGCGATATCCGCACGGCGAAAATCATCCTAAACGCCTACACGCTTTACGCGGGAACACATCTTGATCTGAAGGAAGTAAAAAGCACTCTCGCCAAGAGAATAGAGGTCGCGCCCGCAATGAAAGACGTTGAGATCCATCTCGAAACCGACGGCGAATTGCCCGGCAAACTTCCGGCAATATTCGAAATTGTGCCGGGAGCTTTGCGTGTCCGCGTTCCCTACACGAAATAAAGACGCTTGCTGGAGACGGGAACCCAAAACGTTACAAGTACTCGTTGATTAGAATCACGATCATTGGCGGTGATATGCCCTTTTGCCAAAAACGCTTTTCGCGGCCGACGTACACGACATGGGCATTGACGCCTTGCCAAACGGTATCGTTCTCGGCAAGAATGGGAACAATTCCGATGTGATCTATGTCAGATTCTTACATAAAGCGACTGATCGCCAAATTCGATTCCAGAACCGACAATGTGGCGATGCGTATAGTCGGCGACGACAGCGAGGTTTATACGTTCGGCGAAAGCCTTAGCCAGATCCGCTCCGTAGCATATAGGCTCGGACAGGAAAACGTCGGCAAAGGCGACCGCGTTGCCCTTATCGGCGAAAACCATCCCTGCTGGGCTCTCGCTTATCTCGGCACGCTTTACCATGGCGCCGTCTGCGTGCCGCTCGATCCGCACGGCGAGATCGAGACAATCACCAACTTCCTCGAAAACTCCGAAGCAAAAGTAACGTTCATTTCGCCCGACATGACCGGCAAATTCCTGGAGATCGAGGAGCGGCTCGGCCGCCATGTTCCGACGGTTGTCTGGAACGCATCATCAAGCTCCCCTCCTGTCTTAGG
>DLHV01000230.1:6081-8302 GCA_002483395.1 Chloracidobacterium sp. UBA7659
GTCATCAACCGAATTTCCTGAAAGCTACGCGTCCCAAATCCCCGATATCAATGACGACGACAATGCCCTCTTGATTTACACAAGCGGCACGACCGGCAAACCGAAGGGCGTACCGCTCACCCATGGCAACATCATTGCGGAACTAATCGGTATCGACGAAGTCTTGAGGTTCCGTGACCACGAAAAGATCCTCAGCCTGCTCCCGCTGTTTCATGCCTATCTCCAGATCGTAAATCTCTGGGTGANNGTCAGCACGGTGACGAGGCTGCGCCCGCCGAGCTTGGCGACGCGATGAAGAGCTTTAAGCCGTCTATTCTTACGACGGTGCCGAGGCTTTGGTACCTGTTCCACAAAAAGATCTTCGATGCGGTTGAGGCAAAGCCGAAAATGGTGCAGCGGCTGTTCCGCGTGATGCTCGCGGCAAACGGCGTCGCGAGAGACACGTTCGGAACAAATCTGGGCAGAAAGTTTTTCGGCAAGGTCCACGAATCGTTTGGCGGNNTGGCGGAAATCTACGCATCGCCATCTCAGCCGGCTCGCGTTTTGACGAGGATGTCGCGGTCGATTTTCACAAGCTCGGTTTCACGATTTTGCAAGGTTACGGCCTGACCGAAACGAGCGGAGCGGCGACGGCGACGTTCGAAGACGACAACCGCGTCGGTTCCGTCGGCAAACCGTTGCTTGGTACGGAAATAAAGATCGCCGATCCTGACAAGGAAGGGGTCGGCGAAGTTCTCATCCGCGGCGGCGTGGTTTTCAAGGGCTATTATCAAAATGAAACCGCGACCGCCGAAGCATTCACCGAAGACGGCTGGTTCCGCTCAGGCGATCTCGGCAATCTCGACAAGGACGGGCATCTTTATATCGTCGGCCGCGCAAAAGATGTGATCGTCCTGCCTTCGGGCAAAAATGTCCACCCCGAAGACCTCGAACTCCATTATCTGAAAACGCCGCTGGTCGAGGAATTGGCCATTGTCGGCATAAAAGACGAAAGCGAGCAGCGTGCCGGTGCGGAACGGCTTGCGGCCGTCGTCGTGCCGGATTTTGAGTACTTAAAGCTCTCAAATATCGCAAATTCCAAGGAAGCGATACGTTATGCGCTCGACGACCTTGGCCGCGAGCTGCCCGAATATCAACGCGTCCGCGATTACATCATCCGCGTCGAACCGCTGCCGCGTACGGCAACACGAAAGATAAAACGTTTCGAATTGAAAAAAGCGATCGAGGCCGGCACGATAGCAGGCACACCGGGCGAAGCAAAGACGTGGACGTTTTCGAAAGACGACACTTCACTTATCGAAACAAATACGGCAAAAGCCGTGCTCTCCGCGATCAAACAAAACGCCAAAGATGCCGAAACGATCCATCCGGATATGAATCTCGAAATCGACCTTGGCCTGGACTCGCTCGCACGGGCCGAAACGTTCGCCGCGCTCGAACACGCGTACTCAACCGAATTCGAAGGCGACGAAGCGGCAAAAGCGCTGACCGTGCGCGATGCCATAACGCTCATCGAAAAACACGGCTGCTCCCCCGACGGACAAATTGTGTCGACCGACCTCAACTGGTCGAAGATCGTCCAAGAAGTCAACGATGATCTTCCTGAAATTCAGCCTGTCTTAAAGAAGCAGCCGTTCTTTTCGCGATTTGCCTTTGTGGTTTATAAGATCTTCAACTTGGTTTTCCGAGTCTTTCTGCGTCTGGAAGTAAAAGGCCTGGAACAGTTTAGAGCTATGAAACGCCCTTTCCTGATCTGTCCGAATCACCAGAGCTTTCTCGATCCGTTCGTTATCTGTTCCACCTACCCGTACGAATTTTTCAGTAACACGTTTCATGTCGGGGCGAGCGAGTTTTTCTCGAGCAGGTTGATGGGATGGATCGCCCGTATGCTCCAGGTCGTGCCGGTCGACCCGGACACGCAGCTGATGAAAGCGATGAAGGCTGGTGCCATCGGCCTCAAACACGGTAAGATCCTTAACATCTATCCAGAAGGCGAACGTGCCTACGACGGCGAACTCCACGAATTCAAAAAGGGTGCCGCCATCCTCGCAACTGAACTCGACCTTCCCATCGTCCCAGTCGCCATCGACGGCCTCCACAAAGTCTGGGCCCGTAAAACCATGCGAATCCGCCCCGGCAAAGTGAAGGTCCGCTTCGGCAAAGCGTTTTACGCAAAGGATGTTCAAAGCTCCCCTCCGGTCTTAGGAGGGGTGGCAGGATT
>DLHV01000230.1:8315-9568 GCA_002483395.1 Chloracidobacterium sp. UBA7659
GGCTGACGGGGTGGTGAGCGGACGGGGTGGTTCTCGCACTTCCGGGTCAGGAGCGGCAACTGGTCTGGCTCTCTCCGACGATGCAAAATACGAAGCCGTCACCGCGCATCTAAAGCAAACGATTGCGGCCATGATCGACGAAATGCGGCGATAAAGTAAATACGTTGACTTCATCTGAATAAAGAGTAAGAATGAAGCTTTCAAATCAACATTTGGTTCACTGACATTTACAAAAGAATTATGGGCTGGAGATTTAGAAAGAGCTTTAAAGTATTTCCAGGTGTGCGTTTGAATATTGGTAAAAAGGGCATTACCAGCGCAACATTCGGCAAGGGCTGGTTTAGTACGAATGTAAGTAAGCGCGGAGTTTATCAAAATTTTAACGTTCCGGGTACAGGCATTTCATATAGAAGCAAGGTTGAAACTGCAAACAGCCATTATGGGGAAATGCAAACCGTGTCAGCGTCTACTTTCCCGGTTGGGGCAATTGCATTTGTTATGACGTTTGTCGGCTCTTTATTCTTAGGCTCGATAATAGTCTCGATTACGAAAACACCGAATACTCCCGCCGCGAGCCCTCCCACTGCACCTTATGCTGATTCAACTACAACCCAGGTAAAGCCAGTTACTCCTCCAGTCACCAAGTCCGAAACAACCAGAAAATATGGAGCAACGGCTGGACGGTCCCTTGTGGTAATTGCTGAAAACGCGAACTTACGCGAAACCGCCAATCAAACGGGCGAAATCATTCAGACGCTCCCGAGTGGCGCACTGTTAGAAATGCTCAAGCAAAAAGGCCCTTGGTTTATGGTTGGTTATGGACGCGTAAGAGGTTGGGTCCATGGTAACACCGTGCAATTCAACGATGGCATCTCAAAAGACGACACGGCGATTCCATCTAGTGCGTATTCCTATTCACCGCCTTCTTACTCGTCTCCTTCGACAGGTTCAAGCTACGATAGTTACGGGTCGAAAAACGTGCATGTAAAAGGATACTATAGAAAAAATGGTACATATGTTAGTCCGCATTATCGAAGATCGGGCCGGCGTTGATCAAAACAAAAAAGCACTTTCGCTTTTGGTAGCATAGCAAGATAGGTTATCTTTGACCTCTTCAAAGCCCGAAATCACCCTGCTTTTCTTTTCTCGTTTTTTAAGCCAAAATATATCTGACCAATCCAGCCTAAACTTTTGAGGAAATGTATGAAATCAGATCGCCTTTTCCGGTTATTTCCGCTTTTTGTGTTTGTTCT
>DLHV01000055.1 GCA_002483395.1 Chloracidobacterium sp. UBA7659
ACGGTCATCGTGCTGGGCGAGACGGGCAAGAATTTTGCGGCCGGAATGTCTGGTGGAATTGCATATGTTTTCGATGAAAACGGCGCTTTTCCAACGCTTTGCAATAAGGAAATGGTCGAGCTGTCAGCGATCGAAGATGAGGAAGAGATCGGGTTTGTCAAAGATCAGGTCTTTCGTCACGTTGAAACGACAGGCAGTGAGATCGCATCGCGAATTTTGATCGATTGGGAAAATAATATTGCGAAATTTAAGCGGGTCATTCCAACGGATTACAGGTTAATGCTTGAAGAGCAAAACGCTATGATCGAAAGCGGTTTATCGAGAGACGCCGCCGAAATGGCTGCGTTTGAGAAGATAGCCGCCTGATTTTATGGGAAAGAAGACTGGATTCATGGAGTTCACGAGAAGCTTGCCGATCTTGAGCGATCCGAAACAGAGGATCGCGGATTGGAATGAATTCCATGCGCCGTTTCCCGTCGAAGAGCTTCAAAAACAGGGGGCGCGGTGCATGAACTGCGGCGTGCCGTTTTGTCACGTCGGCACCATCATCGAAGGCTGGACGACCGGCTGCCCGTTACACAACATGATTCCCGAATGGAATGACATGGTCTATCGCGGTAAGTGGCGTGAGGCTTACCGGCTGCTTTCGTTGACGAATAATTTCCCCGAATTTACCGGCCGCGTCTGCCCGGCTCCTTGCGAATCTTCATGCGTGCTCGGCATCAACGAAGAGCCGGTGATGATAAAGGAGATCGAGGTTTCCATCATCGACCGGGCGTTCGAGGAAGGATGGGTCGTACCGCGTCCGCCGCTTCATCGAACGGACAAGCGCGTCGCCGTCATCGGTTCCGGGCCGGCCGGCCTTACCTGCGCCGATGAGCTTAATCATCACGGCCACAACGTAACGGTATTCGAACGGGATGACCGCATCGGCGGCCTGCTGATGTACGGCATTCCGAACATGAAGCTCGACAAAAGTATTGTCGAGCGGCGCGTGAACCTGTTGGCGGACGAAGGCATCGACTTTCGGACGAATGTGCGGGTCGGAAACGACATGTCAACGGACGATCTGAACCGCGATTTCGATGTGATCGTGCTGTGCTGCGGAGCGCCAAAACCGAGAGATCTGAATATAGAGGGGAGGGAGTTAAATGGCATTCATTTTGCGATGGATTTCCTTACACGTGCCACGAAACAGCTTCTTAATGGAAACTCCGCAGGCGTTAAGGCGATCGATGTGAAGGAGAAAAATGTGATCGTGATCGGCGGTGGCGACACTGGAACGGACTGCGTGGCCACTTCGATCCGGCAAGGGTGCAGGAGCCTGGTGCAGTTCGAGGTTATGCCGAAACCGCCGGAAAGGGCATTTAACCATGAAGGTTGGTTGAGCAAGATCCGCACTTATCAGGTAGATTACGGACAGCACGAAGCAGCGGCTTTGTTCGGTGCCGACCCGCGTGAATATTCAGTTCTGACGAAAAAGTTTGCCGGTGATGAAGCAGGGTATTTGAAAGGCCTTGAAACTGTAGAGGTAGTTTGGAACGAAGGGAAGATGATAGAGGTTGAGGGCACCGAGAAATTCTGGGATGCGGAAGCGGTGTTTCTCGCTATCGGTTTTGTGGGCGGCGAGCAAGGCTCGCTGTTTGGCGATCTGGGCGTGCACATCACTGACCGGAACACGATCTCCGTAAACGACAATAAGCAGACCAACGTTGCAAATGTATTTGCGGCGGGTGACAGCGAGCGAGGTCAGTCGCTGATCGTTTGGGCGATAGCGGATGGCCGCAAAGCGGCGGCGGGGGTGCATGCATTTCTCCGCGATCAGCCCGAACCAGCGATTATTTTATCAGCTCCGTCATGATCGCTTTTTGCACATGCAGCCGGTTTTCGGCTTCGTCTATTATGACGGAATTTGCCGAATCAATAACGCTGTCAGTGACGATGACGTTTCTCCTAACAGGTAGGCAATGCATAAATATTGCCTCATTGGTCCGCGACATTTTTGCCTGGTCCACGATCCAATCCTTCCTAAGGCCCAGGCGAAACGCGATGTCCTTGTCGATATTTCCGTAGCAGTCCTTGCTTCCCCAGCTTTTCGCATAGACAACATCGACGCCGTCGAATGCAGCGTCCGCTTCGTTGACGAATTCGACGTTGCCCCCGTTTGCGGTTGCCTGGCCTTTTATCTGGTTCAGAAGTTCGTCATCCAGCTCGTAACCTTCCGGGTGGGCCATTCGTAGGTTATGGCCGAATTGCGCCGCCGCGAGAGCGAAGCTGTTCGGCACTGCCATCGGCAGCGGTTTCGGATGCCACGCCCAGGTCAGCAAGACCTTTTTCTTTTTTTCACCAAGCTTTTCGCGGATCGTCATCATATCGGCCATTGCCTGACACGGATGGTGCATCGCCGATTCGAGGTTGATTATGGGCTTGGTCGAATACTCCGCAAAGGCGGTTAGAATTGGGTCGGTCCGCTCGGTTTCCCAATCCTTCAACTCGGCAAATGTGCGGACGCCGATCGCTGATACATACCGCTCCAGCACGCGGACAAATTCCTTTAGATGTTCGGTCTTGTCGCCGTCCATGACGACGCCATCGCGGTGTTCGAGCGTCCATGACGTGCCGCCGGGTTCGAGAATTACAGGGTTGCCGCCGAGTTCGTAAATGCCGACCTGCATCGAGGCACGAGTTCGCAGGCTGGGATTGAAAAATACAAGCGCGATAGATTTGCCGGCAAGCGGTTTATCGTCGGTTTTTCGGTTCTTAAAGCCAGCCGCTGCACCAAGCAGGTTTTTGAGGTGTTCCGCGGAGAAATCTGATGTTTTAAGAAAATTTGGCATGGAATGAATTTAGCTATCAGCCATTTGTTTCCCGCTTTCGGGGTTTGATCAAAGGACGCGTGTTAGTAAGTCAAGTTCATCCTCCGACACACATAATGGTGGCAGAAGCCGAAGGACATTCGGATCGCTCGACGTGCCGGTAATGATTTTGTTTTCAAGTAATTTTGCATGTACGGGATCGCAGGAACCTTCGAATTCTATGCCTAGTAAACAGCCTTTACCTTTTATCGAAACGATTGACGGAAAACCGGCGAGCGAATCTCGAAGGTGATTTTCGACGCCTTTCGCGTTGGAGGTCATACCGTCTGTTTCGATCGCTTCGAGCGTCGCGACAACGGCGGCCATCGCGAGCATTCCGCCGCCGAATGTCGTNNTGTTCGCCGAAACCTTTTCGTTTACCAAACAGGCCCCGACAGGTACGCCGCTGCCGAGGCTTTTTGCTAACGAGATGATGTCGGGTTCGACAAAATCGGCGAGGTCGCTTCCGGCAAAGAACCAGTTGCCGGTGCGGCCTATGCCGGTTTGGACCTCGTCGAAAATAAGCATTATTCCGTATTCGTCGCACAGGTCACGAAGCTGGCGGAAAAATACCGGTTCGGCTTCGTTGACGCCGGCCATCGATTGTATAGGTTCGAGCATTATCGCGGCAATTTCATTGTCAGCGACCGCACGAACACTGTCGATATCTCCGAACTGAGCCGAAACGTGGCCGGGAACATTGGGCTTTCCGATCTCGCGGTATTTGCCCAGAAACGTTGCGCTGATCGAATCAGCCGTACGCCCGTGAAAGCCGCCGGTAAACGTGACGATCTTCTCCCGGCCGGTCGCCATTCGGGCCATCCGCATGGCGTTCTCGTTGGCTTCCGTGCCCGAGTTGCAGAAGAAGACCTTTGTCAGGCTCTCAGGCGCGATCGAAACTAGCTTTTCAGCCGCCTTCGCGCGGATCTCCGAATACACCAGATTCGAATAAAACAGGACTCTATTGGCTTGTTCTTTTATCGCCTGAACAACATGCGGATGCGAGTGGCCTGTCGCGCAGACGGCGTGGCCTCCATACAGGTCGAGATATTTTTCTCCGTTGCTGGTCCAGACCCACGAGCCTTCACCCCGTTCAACGGAGATGGGCATTTTTTTGTAGGTTGCGACCTGAAAGTCGTCTTCGATCTTTTTGATTTCGCTAAAGTTCATTCGTAAGAGTTGCACCTTAAGGCGTGAAGAAATGCAGTTAACAGCCCGCTGTGGCCAAAAAGAGAGAACCGCCCCGTCCGCCGAAGCGTCGTCCACCCCTCCTTCGTAAGGAGGGGAGCTTTTTGTCGTTACGGATTGCCGCCCGGAAATACCAAGCCTGCTTTTTCGTCGAGGCCGAACATCAAATTCATGTTCTGAACGGCTTGCCCCGCAGCTCCTTTTACCAGATTGTCGAGAGCGGAAAAAACGACGACTTGTTTGCCGTTCGAATGCGTCGCGATGTCACAAAAATTTGTGTTTTTTGCCCAGTTAATGTCGGGTGAGCCTTCGACTATCCGGACGAAAAAGGAATCTTTATAGAAATCATCGTAAAGGTTTCGTAGGTCCTCGTTCGAAATATTCACCTTCGTTTCCATATAGCACGACGCAAAAATGCCACGTGAAACAGAAAGGCTGTGCGTCATGAAAACAAGATCGTTTTCGAATTCCCCGACCGTCCGCAGGTGTTGCTCGATCTCCGGTAGATGCTGATGCTGGAATGGCTTATACGCATAAAACGAGTTCATTCGCTGCGGATGATGCGTGTTCGCCGCCGCCTTTGCACCGGAGCCGGACGATCCGGTTTTCGCATCGACGATGATCTTTCCCGTCAGCAAACTGCTCTTGACCATTGGAGCAAGAGCAAGCAGTGTCGCGGTCGCAAAACATCCGGGATTTGCGATGTATCGCGCCGACCGAATCGCCTCCCGGTTCGTTTCGGTCAGGCCGTAAACGAAATTCTTCTGAGCATCCCCGGCGTGGTCCAGCTTGTAAAATCGCTTGAAAACATCGGGATCGTCAATCCGAAAATCGCCCGACAGATCGATCCCCTTTACATTCTTCGGCAAACTCGGGATAAGGCTCAACGCCTGTCCGTGTGGCAAGGCGAAAAAAGCTAGGTCGATGTCGTTAAGTACCACAAGATCATCCGGAGCTTTATCAAATCGAAGATCCGTCAACTCATTTAGGTTTTTATGCACCTCACCGACAGATTTCCCGGCGTGTTCATTTGCCGTCACAAAAACGATCTCCGCGTTCGGATGAAAAAGCAGTATCCGCAGAAGCTCGCTCCCTCCGTAACCCGAACCGCCAAAAATGGCGACACGGAGACGGTCGGACGCGGAGACGCGGAGATTGTCATTTTTCGGCTCGATCATTTATTTTGCACTAAACTCAACCAAATCCCACAGATTGCCGTACAGATCTTCGAATACAGCCACTGTTCCGTATTCCTCAACCTTAGGCTCCCTCACAAAATTCACGCCTCGACCCTTTATTTTTTCATAATCGGCCCAGAAATCATCGGTCCTGAGAAACAAAAAAACGCGTCCACCCGTCTGGTTGCCGATCCGGCTTCTTTGCTCGTCGCCGACGCCTTTTGCAAGCAGCAAACTGCACCCGCCGTCTCCTTTTGGTGCGACCAGAACCCACCGCTTCGTCTCGCTCTGCGGGGTGTCGTCGAGCAATGTGAAATCCAGTTTCTCCGTGTAAAACTTTATGGCCTCGTCATAGTCGTCAACGACCAGGGCAATATGTACGATACTTTGATTCATTGTTATGCAAACGCAAGTTGGGATCGGTCGATCCTGTTTCTTACAAGATCGAAAAGCCGGGCACCGTTTCGGCGGGCGTTCCCGGCCTTCATTCTGAATCGATTCTGCACAAAATCCTCCCCCATCTGCGAATCCGTTACCGAACCTGCAATGACATCGATTCCGATACCTAGATCCTTCAAAACAGCGATGCCGCCGATAACGCCAACGTAATCGGACGCGCAGAAGACGAATGATGAGACGGCGGCTTTTATCTCCGCGTCTTTCAGGACGGAATCAACGGCATAACCGCCGACGATACCGTCGCCAAGTTCGACGACGATCAGTTCGGGATCAAACGTATTCAGATGATTCAAAATGCCTTTCGCGACCGGCGAAAGATCGCCGTAATCGACCGTCGAAGGCAGCCCGCAATCGAGAAAGCTTGCGGTCGCAATCGCACCGTGGTCCTGCATGTGCAGAGTGTCTCGGAGGCAGGCGATGCCGGACAGCTTGGCCCCGGCGACGCGGAGTCCGGCATTCGCCGCCTGGCGGATGATCTCGGTTGCGGCGACGGTTTTGCCCGAATTCATGCACGTTCCGGCGATCATCACGATCGGCGCGGACGGCGAAAGGGAAGCCGCCGTTTCGAGAGCGTTGTCGGAAATATTCAGAACTGTTCCATCAGCGGCGCAGGCGATGCCGACAACCTCGACCTCGATCGCGTCCGAAAGCGACGAATGATGCCCCGTGCAGACGCCTATGACGCCTCCCATATTGAGCAGGTGAAGGCGGTCGCCCGTCTTTATCGTATCGGGAACGTCGCCGACAAAACCTTTTAGGGCTCGGCGTTTTCCAAGCACGCCGAGCAGGATGTCATTACGATTTATTTTCGCAAGCCGGCCGGTTGGAAGTTCGAGATTGCCGTAGCTAACGCTCTCTGAAAGGGCGCGGACGGCGACGACATCACCGGCAACCGGCAAAAAATGGCTGTCCGTCGTCAATACGGTCTTTGCCAAATCCAGCGGCGATGTTGCCGAGCCCGTTTTGTCTATTTCAATCGTCTTCATTATTTAAAACGGTCAAAGATTTCCCAGATCTTTCGAATAACAGTTTTTTGCGCCTTCGCATCCTTGACCGCGATAAAGATCGTATCGTCGCCAGCGATCGTGCCAATTATCTCCGGAATCCGCGCAGCGTCGATCCTAACCGCCGCCGCTGATGCCAAACCCGAATCGCATTTAGCAACCACCAGGCTCTCACCGGCAGTTTCCAGGCTGGCAAGGCCGAAAGCCGCCGCTCCGCCTACTTTCTTGGGCACCGTATAGATGCCGGACGCTTTGATAACTCCGAGCTCATCCAGATCACGCGAGATACTCGCCTGAGTCACGTCGAAATTGCGCGAACGAAGCCGTTTTGCGAGCTCGCCCTGGCTGGCGATCCGCTCGGCCGATATCAAATTCAATAACGCGTCTTGTCGCTGTACTTTCTGCATACTTACAAATCTTTATGCATCATCGATGCATAAGTAGTGTATAGATGTATAATGAAAGGTGCAAGTTGTCTTCGCGTTTTGCTTCGCCTCGGGCAGAAACGCGAGTGTGAACGAGCGTGCATGCATCGCCATAGTGCGAAAGTCTGTCGCCACGTGGGCGCCCGTATGCACGCTTCCTTACGGTCGCGTTCCGCCCGTAGGGCGCCTTTCGGCCAGTGGTTGATGACTAGAACAAACTGACTTTTATGCGGAGATATTTCTTCGGGTTTTGGCGAAAATCGTAAATGAGTTTGGTGCTTTCGCTGGAGAGTTGATTTACGTTAGCTGCCGTCTGGTTGATGCTGTTATAAAGCGTTTCGTCGGTGACGAGTTTTCCGATGGTACCTTTGCCGGCCTGAGCGTCGGCGAGAATTTGCTCAATGCGGGTGGCCGTTGAATTAAATCTCGCGAGCGTATCTTTCGCGTCCTCGTAAAGTTTTTCGTCTTTGAGGAATTTGCCGGCCGTGCCGCGTCCGGCCGACAGATCGGCCGAAATGAGCTTAAAATCGTCGGCGATGCTGCTGATCTTTGCGGCTGAGGTGCGAAGGTCGGTAATCGCAGCTTTCGTCTCGTTGTAGAGAGCGTCGTCGGTGATAAATTTTCCGGCTGTACCGCGTCCGGCTTTTATGTCGGCCGAGATGCTTTCGAGTTGGGCGACTGTACGGTTCAGGTTGTTGTAAAGCTCAGGGTCATTCAACAGTTTTCCGGCTGAGCCGTCACCGCTGTTTACCTTTTCAAGCGTCGTCTGAAGCTTTGCCATTGTCATCTTTGTTTCGGAAACCGTTGCGTCCAGATTCCGGTAAAGTGACGGGTCATTAACAATGCTGCCAAGCGTTCCTTCGCCCTGGTTTGCTTTGTTCAAGATCTCGTTTGCGGGAATCGCAATTTTGTTGATCTGTCCGAGAAGCTCGTTTCCGGTTTGTGTCAATTGGTTTATCGAGATTGCAACGCGCGAATCGAGTATTGCGTTCTCCGAAACGGGCGATCCTTTCGAGGTTCCGGGTGAAATATTAATGCTCTTGTCGTTTCCCAAAAGCGATGTGGCGATCAACTGGGCATTCGAATCGGTCCGGATGCGTTCGGTGATCGGGCGGCCGCTGAGCTCGTTGTCAACGACCATTACGGCCTCGATCTTAAACTCTTCAGGGCTGTCGGGCGGGAGAAAATCGACCCTTTCCACCTTGCCGATCCTTACGCCTGCAAGCTGCACCTCGGAACCCTCTCGCAGTCCATCGGCCGCGGCAAATCGGGCTTTTAACCTGAGCTTCTTTTCGAACGGGTTAAAATCACCGGTCGAATTGAGGATGAGGAAAGCAAGCACAGCAAGCCCAAACAGAACAAAAATGCCGACTCGGACCGTGCTAAATGTTAATTTTTTCTTTGTTTCAACCATTTCAACGTATTACTACTTCCCGTGGATGAACCTCTGAATATACGGATCCGGGCTCGAATGTAATGTCTCGTCGGAGCCACTGAAAATTATCTTTCCGTCCCGCAACATTATCACTTCAGTGTTGATCAAACAAAGCGTTTGACCTTCTTTTTCGAACATTACATGCCCACCTTCATCGACGACGGCATACTCGGAAGACAAATATCCCACGTTGTTCATTTCGTGAGTGACGAAAATGGACGAGACGTCCTGTAGGTCGCGGAGCTTTATCGCAAGCTCGCAGATCGTCCGGGCGGTCGGCGGGTCAAGACCGGCAGTCGGTTCATCGAAAAGCACTATCTGCGGATCGCCGATCAGGGCTCGAGCAATGCCGACACGGCGCCGCATACCGCCTGAAAGCTCAATGGGCATTTTGTCAATCGCATCCTCCAGATCAACGAACTGGAGCATACGGCGGACCTCGTGTTCGATCTCGTCCTCCTCAACCGACTGCTCATTGAGCCGGTAAGCGACGTTGTCATAGACAGACAGGGAATCGAACAGTGCTCCTTCCTGAAAGACCATTCCTATCTTCTGCCGGACATCCATCATGTCCTGCTCGTCGTATGCGGTGATCTCTTCGCCGTCGATAAATATTTGGCCCGCGTCAGGCTTCAAAAGCCCAAGCACAAGCCGGATTATGGTGGATTTGCCGCCGCCGCTGCGTCCAAGGATCACTTTTGTCTCGCCGCGGCGCACCGTAAAGCTAATTCCGTCCAGAATGCGTTTCTCATCAAAAGCCAGATGGACATTGCGAAATTCGATCGCCGGCACGACGCGGTCAGGTTCATTGACGGCATCTTCCAGTTCACGCTGTTCCGGAATTCTCTCGACTATTTGATCAATTTCGCCGCGATATGCAGAAACCATAAATTTTGATGATCGTTAATTCTATATCACGCCAACGCCAAGTATCGACTGGATCGCCTTTGCAAGAAAGAAGTCGAATATGATGACCCAGATCGACGAGAGCACGACCGCATTGATCGTAGAACGGCCGACGCCAACCGTTCCGCCGGTCGTGCTCAAACCTTTATGGCATGAGATCCCGCCGATGATCAAGCCGAAGAAGAACGGCTTAATCATACCGCCAATCAAGTCTCTTGAAGTGATACCGTTACGTACCGAGTTTATAAAAACGTCGTAGCTTTGGTCGAAAATATAGGAGGCGACCGAGCCGCCACCGACTATGCCGAAAATGTCCGAAGCGACGGTCAAGAGCGGAAGCATAAAAACCAACGCAATAACCCGCGGTGCGACGAGCTTTTTGACCGGGTCAGTGCCTAGCGCACGCATTGCGTCGATCTGCTGCGAGACGACCATCGAGCCAAGCTCGGCCGAGATGGCCGATCCTATACGTCCGGAAACCATCAACGCCGTCAAAACGGGCCCGAGTTCCCGAATAAGCGAAACGGCGACGGACCGTCCAGCTTCGTTTTGAATTCCGTAATACTGCAGAGTCGGAAACGTCTGTAAAACCAATACGCCGCCGGTGAAAAACCCTGTAAGCAGAACGATCGGCAGCGAACCGACGCCAATGATGTCCATTTGTCGGATCATCTCGGAAAAGTAGCGCGGTTTTTTGAATAGGTCGGAAACCACGCTCCAAATCAGCAAACTGATCTCCTGAAGCTCAAACAGAAATTTTGTAAGCGGATTCATTTAGAAGCAGTCGATTCGTCAACGAAAAATACAATTTTGAAAAAGGTTACAACGAACGCCGCAAATCGACAAACAAAGAAAGCCGACCATGATTTATGATCGGCTGACACGTGCGTCTCTTCTTTGTGTGCGGGCTAATTNNCGTCTCATGCGGCGAAGACCGGGGCGGCCAAGCGGGGCCTCCCCTCGTTTTTCAATATTTTCGCGGGCTGCGGCAAATCTTTGCCGCAGCGCTCGAAACTTATTTAGCTGGTCCGGCGTCAACAATCTGCGGACCGCCAGCTCATTGGAAAACTTGATACGGGCGAGTTCTGACTGCGCGGCCTGAAATTCCTTGAGACGAGCCTGGACCGTCTCATCGCTTGTGCTGTCGGCATAGATCGCCATATTTAACTCGCGGTTTGCATCTTGAAATCGGCGTCGGGCTACCTGCTCGACGGGTTTGCGCTCGGCATTCAGTTTGCGGATCGCCTGGATTTGTTCACGGGATAGCCCGATNNGCGCCAGAGATCGGGCTTGGGCTCGCCCTGCGGACCAGGTTGGCTGGGTTGGGCATCGGGCGGCGGCATCGGGGGCCGCTGATCCTGAGCCAAAGCCGCCATGGGCAGGCAAAAAACCAGTGCGAGAAAAATTGAAAGCTTGGGGGTTTTCAATGTTCGAATCATATATCCTCTCAACTACCTTCGCGTATCTATCTCGGCAAGCAGATCGCCGAGACGAAGCGTAGTGTCATCTTCGTCGTCAAAATCGTTAAGCCTCGGGGCTTTGGCACGCACCGGCTGGCTAATTCTGCGTACAGGAGTATTAATAGTCCGTCTGTTTACCGTGCTTGCCGTTTTCGGGCTTTTTCCGTCCGTCGATATCTTGACAATTTTAGGGTTTTCGCGTGACGTTGCCATGTCGGTAGTCCCGGTCGGCAAATCCTTGCCTGTCGGCGGAACCGTAGTAATATCGCTGGATTGGCCTTTATTAGCGGCATACTCGTCGGTCTTATTCATAGACAAAACAAACACGGTACCAAGGACGATGGCCACCAATGCAAATGCGCCGCCCGCGGTCGCCCACTGGCCGTGTGAAACAAATAACCCTCTCAGGCTATCGAACCACGACACTTTCGCTTCGGCCTTGGCGTAAGGAATGACAAAACGCGGCGTTGCCATGCTTGCGAATTCATCGCGATGCCATTCGTAAACGCCAAGGCGTGCGAACGAGAGGTCGGCAAACTCGTCGGTACACGGGCCGCAATCGGCGAGATGCGTTTCGAATGCGTTCCGTTCAGACGGATTCAGCTCATCGTATAGATAAGCAACCAACTCGCTCGAAGACGAGCAGGTTTCGATTTTTATGTCATTCAAGTTCGTCATGCCTTTTATCACGCTATT
The DNA here is from genome assembly GCA_002483395.1 of Chloracidobacterium sp. UBA7659. Classification (GTDB taxonomy): domain Bacteria; phylum Acidobacteriota; class Blastocatellia; order Pyrinomonadales; family Pyrinomonadaceae; genus OLB17. Next base: position 11,607 of record DLHV01000055.1, read on the forward strand.
TCAAGCGGCACTCGTTCTAATTTCATCCGCAATTGCTTCAACGCCGTGTAAAGGCGGCTTTTTACCGTGCTTAACGGTACTTCGAGTGTTTCCGATATCTCCTGGAACGTCATTTCCTCAAATTCTTTCATTACGATGACTTGCCGAAGATCGGAGGGAAGTGACGTTACCGCCTGGCGAACCAATGTCAGCCGCTCATTGGCTTCTATCTTTAGCGAAGGTGATGCTTTTTCCGGTGCGACGAAGTACCGCTCTTCTTCGTGCTTTTCTTCGTCCAGAAAATCTTCGGACCGCGTTTTTGCCCGCCGTTTTGTTGTCAAACACTGATTTACCGCAATTCTGTGCAGCCATGATGAAACTTTGGCCTCCCCCCGAAACTTTGACAAATTCCTGTATGCGGCAATGAACGTTTCCTGAGCGGCATCGCGGGCTTCGTCCTCACGTGCGAGCATACCAAAGCACAGGGCGAAGATTTTTCGCTCCCATCTCCTGACGATTTCGCCGAACGCTTCAGAATCCTCCGAAACCGCAAGCTCGACAAGCTGTTCATCCGACAGGCTTATAAACATTCAATCGCGCAAACATCGCAAAAACCACTAAGAAATACTACTCCAAACACCACCGAACGCGAAACCGATCCACATTCTATCGTTTAGACGTCTATAGGCTCGAAAAAGTTTGAATAAGGAGGTGTTAAGTACACAAAGGCAGTTGCTAATCTGATCAAGAAAAAATCACCCAAGTAGGCAAAAAATCAAAACGCACTCGTCCACTTAACAAAAGCTGCATTATAGTTCGCAATATTACTGTTCGTTTCGTTTTCGAATCTGGGGATGTCGTAAAACCGGGAAATTCCGGAGGCAAACTACCACGTTGCGGCTTTGAAGTGTTTTCGAACTCCGCAACTCTTTAATCAAAAATAAACAAAGGAACTATGTTCCACTGGAGGCAGGTCTATGAACGCAGAATTATTGCAGAAAAACTACGACGAAACATTATGTGTTCAACTTGACGAACGCAAGCAAACGGTCTCAGCGATCCGCGAAAGATCGGCGACGGATGACCTCGAAAAGCTCGCAAAGCGGGTCGAACACATGGCCGCGAGCGGCAATGGCGTAACGGCAAGAGATTTTGAACGAATAATAGGACGCAACGACATGTTGCGGATCAACTATTTAGAGCGGGGTTTGTTGGCTGCCCGCGCGGTGTGCCGGATCAGGGTCGCTGACCCTTTTGGCAATGGCGGCGGCTGGGGCACCGGATTTACGGTAACACCGCGACTATTACTGACCAACAATCACGTTATCGGATCAAAGGATGAGGCTAGGCGGTCTGCCGCGGGTTTCGGTTACGAATCCGATATAACGGGAATGCTGAGGCAGGGAAAACAGTTTCGGTTTGCGCCGGACCTGGGATTTGTCACCAGCGACAAAACGAAGCTCGATTACACGCTTGTCGCGGTCGAAGAGACTTCTGAAGACGGCACGGGAAGATTGTCGGACTACGGCTTTCTTCGTCTCGACCCGCAAACCTTTAAAACAGACGAGGGTTTGTTCGTGACGATCATCCAACATCCGAACGGAGACGAAAAGTTTATTGCTATCCGCGAGAACGAAGTGTTGAAGATTGGCGACAACGCCGACATTGTCCTTGATAATTTCCTATGGTACGCAAGCGATACCGCCCCCGGCTCTTCGGGCGCACCAGCGTTGAATGAAAACTGGCAGGTTGTTGCCTTGCATCACCGCGGGGTTCCTCACACAAAACAAGAAAACGGTACCACGATGTATCAATTGGCCGACAACACTTGGGTTACGCGTGAAGTGTTCGAAACGATGTCGGATGATAAAGCAAATTGGGTGGCAAACGAAGGGGTCCGTACCAGCAAAATTGTTGCGTCGATTATGAGCGAATACGCCGGAGCGAACACCCAGCCGTCTTTGCTGATTAAGGACTTTCTAGACGATGCAACCGGTGTGCGCGTATTTGAAGGAACGACTCCCCGATCAAGTGTAAACGGCCCGCGTTTTGAATTCGTCAGCATCGAACGAGCAGCTGAAGCCGGTACATTGCTCGAGGCGAAAAAACCGACAAAAAATGTTCGGCCGCTCGATTATTACGACGGACGAACCGGCTACCGTCCCAACTTTCTCTTAGAAGATGTGCCGCTGCCGGATCATTCCGCGGCGGTAGAACTCTTTGGCGATGTCGCCNNGCCGGTACGTCGGACAATATATTGAAATACACCCATTTTTCAGTGCTGATAAATGTTGACCGGCGAATGGCCTTTTATTCTGCGGTCAATATCGACGGCAAACGCTGGAAAAACCTGAATCGGGGAACAGACAAATGGTTTTATGATCCGCGGCTCGACGAATCTCTTCAATTGGGCGACGAGCTGTACGGTAACGAGCCGGTGCCGGGCAAGAACTATTTCGACCGAGGACATCTTGTGCGCCGCCTCGATCCGGTTTGGGGCAATGAGGACATTGCTGAATTGGCAAACGACGATACATTTCACTGGACGAATTGCAGCCCACAATACAAAGGCTTTAACCAGGGCCAGGATCTTTGGCAAGGATTAGAAAATTACATTCTTTACAATACGGACGAGGAGGATGTAAAAGCTTCGGTTTTCAACGGCCCGATCTTTGCGGATGACGACGAAGAACATCGCGGAACGAAAATCCCGCAGGCATATTGGAAACTCGTCGTCGTTGCCGATAGCAACAAACTCTATTCGAGCGCATATATTGTCAGCCAGAAGCAATATGCTAAGAACATACCGTTCGAGGAACTACCGATCGGTAACCATAACAACTTTCAGGTTTCGGTCGCGAAACTCGAGCAATTGACCGGGCTTCGTTTCTCGGAAAACGTCCGAAATGCTGATGTGAGAATAGGCAACGATGAGGACCTGGAACTTCAGAACTTTTCCGACATCGACCATCCGCGACGCTCGACTGCCGCACGGGCGGCAGTTTCGGGATATAACTAGAAAGCGTGCGGGTTTCGCATGCAGGCCAATTCAACAGCACTTACAAAAAAGGGTGAGTAAGACTTACGATCCCTTTTTTTGCATCTTTTGCGTGATTTACGCGCGAGCTAAGGCTACGCATTTTGCATACATTATCCGGTTACTACGTATTGGTTGAACGAGTTAATGCGGCGGATCGCGGCTCATTTTACCCCATTAACTCTTCCACCGTTTCGGCTGCGCCGTCCCGACCGTGGTTTTATGGCCGCCTCAATTTTCTGATTTTTTTGCCAAGCAAAAATCTATTTGTAGGATGAGATGATATATTTACTACGACGGTTTCTTTTGGAGGGAATAATTAAATTATGGCAATTGTGGTAGGGATCGACGGAACAGGGAGTGCTTTTCTTCCGGGGTCGGGACGAGATCGGGAGTATGACGTAACTTTTGCAAACAGTTTTGTCAGCCGTCTTTGCCGGAACGGTGGGCCAAACAAAGCATACTTTCGCGGACCGGTTGCGCTCGGCGGAGGTTTGATGGATGCGATCAACGGCGGCCTGCAGTTCATAAGAGCCCGCAGGGCTGCACGCGTGATGGAACCGGTTCTGCTTACCGGCTACAGCCGTGGTGCCGCGGGTGTTGTAGCACTTGCGGGCCGATTGCAGCGGGAACGCATTGACGTACGGGCGATCCTGCTCTTCGATTGCGTCGACCGGCACCTGGCTATCGACGCCGACGAGATACCGAACAATGTCGGGTTCGTATATCACGTGGTCCGCGATCCGCGGTCGGGTTCACGCGAGAGCTTTGACAATGACGGCCTTCGTTACCGGCGGCCCACAGTTTTTCCGAATGCCTTCTCCTTCATGTGCACTCACGGCGGCATGGGTGGCCTGCCCTGGACGCCCGTCCCCGGCCAGCGGATGTCGGACCGCATCGACGAAGGCGGGGTTGATGGCATGACGAATATCACCTTTGCCGCCGATGCCGCGGTTTCGACACAGGTCTGGAACCACTGCCAAACCTTTATGCGAACGCACGGGTTCGTATGATAGTAAATGCTCCTACGTGCTTTGATATCATTCGCCACGAAATCCGCGTAACGGATCACATTTAGGATTGCTATGTACGACACCATTACAAATCCCCGAACTGCATCGATCTTCAGAGCATTGAGCACGATGAACAACCGCATTGGAAACGGAACCTAGAAATACTCGTTCCAAAAAGCCGTAACCGTGTGAGCCGACCACAATCAAATCCGCTTCAAATCTTCTGGAATCTTCGACAATCGCCGATTTTGCGTTTCCTTTGATAACCTCAGTTTGAATCTGCGGCAACTTATCTTTTAGTCTTTCGCGTATCATTCGAGGCTGTCTGTGCCACTGTTTCCTCCGCCTTTTTGGTCATATCCGCCTCGACTTCGGCATAAAACTGATACGAAACGGCGAAAGGTTTTGCTGCCATTGGAGGAGCCGGTTCGACGACCGAAATAATGCGAATAATCGAATCGTTATCCGCGACATTCAAGAACTCGCCGAGACAAAACTGATAAATGCCTGGTTGGACGTGATTCAAATTGTCACGGAAGGCGATCCCAAGCAAATTCTTGTCCACGAAGCCGAAACGTGGGAAGCGGATTGTATTTTACAACAATTTCAGGCTTTATCCGCCGCATTCCGACATTATTCATTCAATCGGCGATGAAACAAATTGATAAAATCGGAAAACCATGTTTGCTAACTAAATAACTATGTAGTAATATAGTTTAAGGGGGGGGGGCGAGTCATGCAAAAGCAACCTGTCGAATTTGACTACTTTTTTTGACTTGGAGGTAATATGAGATTCTTCATTTTAATTTTAGCGATATTTTTTACAATGGCTTTCGG
>DLHV01000225.1:0-5880 GCA_002483395.1 Chloracidobacterium sp. UBA7659
AGCTAAAGCTGGAGGCAATTTAAAAAGCTAGTGGCAATTTAAAGAACCAGATAAAGAAAACATACAACCACTAATCTTTGAACTTCTGAAACCCTGCTCTCAACAAGAAATTTTCAAACTCATCATCAAAAGAAACTTTCTTGTGATGCTCTTCTTGATTTGCAATATATTTTCTTACTTTCGGCAATGTAGCTTCATTTACCGAAACCACAAAATACTCATCCTGCCATTCGAATCTTGCCTTTGTCAGTTTGTTCTTGTTGATCCAGAATGATGATTCGCCTTTGATTAGCTGCATCAGCTTTACGATGGTCTGGTCTGTTCCGAGCGAGATCAGGCAATGAACATGCTCAAGATAGCCATTTATAAAATCAATATGTATCCCTTTCTCTCTCGCATTTTGTCTGATGTGGTCAAAAACTTTGTTTCGGATCTCATCAGTGAGATAAGGGAATCTCTCTTTGGTTGACCAGACAAAATGTAGCCAAACTTTGACCCAAGGCATAGTTGATGTGGCTGAAGACGATAAGGAACTGCTTTCTTTAATTTCGGCTAAAGCCTAACTCCTTTTTGCAAGTTTTCCTCCAGCTAAAGCTGGAGGCAATTTAAAGACCAAGAATCTGGCGGCAATGTAAAGAAAGTAAAAACAATTGATTTTATCTTTTAAATTGCCACTAGCTTTAGTGGAAAAGGAGTATAAAATTTGGGTGGCTTTAGCCCAAAAGGATTCGGCGACAGCTCAAACGAAATACAGGCACTGGGCCTCAAGAAAAAGAGCGAATACAAGAGTCCGGCGAAGAAGAAAACGCCTTAGGTGCGTTACTCAATTCGACGACCGAGTCGACCGACAAGGTAATCGAGGCGTTAGATGTTGCTCTTTGTTAGAAAATATAGAGCGGGCCGTTGTGGTTCGCGGTTTTGCGTTGAGTGAAATGTGGGCGCATATAGAGTCGATTATCTAAATAGAGGAGATGAACCAGGATTTTGAAATAAAATTTGGCAGGTCGCGTTCTGTTAACTACAAACAGGCGGTATCTCTCGCCAAGAAATTCTCGAATTTCGTCGAAGCTACCGATGAAAACCCTGTCAACGTAATTCAAGCCGAGGTAGAAGAACTCCTCAAACACTATGATTTATTCGGGAAACTCACCTTCATGATCTCGGGTTGGCGTTCGAGTAGCACAACGCTTAATGGAAGAGAAATTCAACCCTACGATGTACTCAAAAGATACCGAGACGTTATTAAATGCTCCGATGGTTATGAGCTTTCATTTGCAAAGGAGTCATATTGCAACCTTAACGGAGCTTATGAAGGCTGGGGGTGTAAATTCCTGACGAATGTAAAACGACATATAGGCCGCGATAGCTACTATTATTCGAACGATGATTATTGGTACAAGTTCGGTAGCTTTGATAACGACGGCATCTGGCACGTAAACAAGATCGCACTCAAGGAACGATTAGGAATCGAGGCGGAAGAAAAACGACTGTCTTATTGCACTGTCTTTTCCCTTAACAAAGCACACGAAATCGTAGATCAACTGCCTGATACAATCGATCCAAGCGATAGCAAAAGCTGGAAAATCGACTACCAAGAAGACTTCGTTGGGAATACTATTGAACAACGCGCCGTTGGCATTTCCCATGTTTCTACCAAAAGAAATGCAGGATTTTCGTATAGTCTCTCCGCTTTCGAGGACGATGGAATCGACGAGGAACCAGAAAAGCTGAATCGATTTATTCCGAACGTTACGTTTGAGGACATTGGGGGAATCGAGAAAATTGTTCATCAAATTCGAGAAGTAATTGAATTACCACTCAAACATCCAGAAGTCTATCGTCACCTTGGGATTGTACCGCACAAAGGTGTTCTGCTTTATGGGCCACCAGGAAATGGCAAGACGCTTATTGCAAAAGCGATTGCTAACGAAGTTCAAGCTCATTTCATTCCAATTGCCGGACCGGAACTTATCACCAAATGGCACGGTCAATCGGAAGAAAATCTTCGGAAAGTGTTTCTTGAAGCACGCGACCTCCAGCCGTCGATTATTTTTTTCGATGAGATAGATTCTGTTGCACAAACTAGATCCGGTGATGAAACTAATCGAATCGACGCCCGATTCGTAAATCAATTGCTCACTTTGATGGATGGAATGGAGAGTTACGACAACGTAACCGTTCTAGCGTCCACAAACCGCCCGGAACTGATCGACCCTGCACTTCTACGACCCGGTCGATTCGACTTTAAGTTTGAAATTTCTAAACCCGATGCTTCTGGGTGTTCTAAAATCCTAAAGATCGCAACGCGCAACATGCCGCTCGACAGTACTGTTGTTCTAGAAGACTTAGTTTCTTATATTGTTGGTTGCTCTGGGGCAGAGATTCAGTTTATCGTTCGTGAGGCTGCGTTAAATGCCTTGCGTCGAATGAGGGACGTCGAGGCATTTGTCGTAAATGCGGATGATACGCCGGTTGATCTCCAAAATCTGACCGTCGGAATGCAGGACTTTAGAGCATCTATCGAAAAACTTGCAAAGGAGTAATGCCGAACAGGAACGGCGCACGGAAATTGGTGTATTTATCAACGACGAAAATGGATAAACCAAAATATCTTAAACTCGAACAGCAAAATCCTAACGATTGGGCATTTAATCGTCCGCCTGAGTGGGAATTTTTTGATCGCAGATTAGACAAGGCCGAAGCATTTGAACGTGAAGGCAATATCGAAGAGGCGGCGAAAGTTTGCTTTGAGATAATCGAATCTTGCCCAGAATATCTTCCCGCCATCAATAAATTGGGCTTAATGTTTAGAGATCAGGGTGATTTGGACAGCGCAATTTCTTTTTTTGAGAGGACTGTTGCAATCGGCTTGGCTTGCTTACCGGCTGAATTTGAGCGGGGTACAGATTTGATCACTAAGTATTGGGCAGATAACCTAGCCTTCTTATGGGCTTGTGAAAACCTTGGCCTCTGCTGTCTTGAGAAGTCTCTTGATACTTACGAGTCTTTATCAGAACTAAACCCACGCTATGACTACCAATTTATTCCCAAGCTCCGTGAATTACTTGGTATAGAAGATGAAAACGTTGAGTAGTTACGACGGCAGTTTGAGACGGTCGGATGCTTTGCGCAAGGAACGTCGCACCCACACTTCACTCAACGCTAGACTAGGACAACGACATTCCACTAACGCTAAAAGAAAGGTATTAAGACGATGAAAACACTGATCAAAAACGGCCGGGTTGTAACTGCGGTTGACGACTATCTGGCGGATATTTTTATTGACGGCGAGACTGTGACGACTATCGGCAAGCGGCTGGATATGGAGGCGGATGTTGTGCTGGACGCTTCGGGCAAGCTCGTGATTCCCGGCGGGATCGATCCGCATACGCATATGGAGCTGCCGTTTGGCGGGACTTCGTCAAGCGACGATTTTTTTACGGGGACGCGCGCNNGCGTTTGGCGGGACGACGACGATCATTGATTTTGCGGTGCAGACGAAGGGCGAATCGATGACCGCGGGCGTCGATGCGTGGCACAAAAAAGCCGAGGGCAAGACGGCGATCGACTACGGGTTTCATCTCATCACGACCGAGTTTGAGGACGGCGATGAGAAAGAGATGTACAAGCTGATGGACGAGGGAATCACTTCGTTCAAGCTGTTTATGGCGTATCCGGGCGTGTTTTTGGCGGACGACGCGACGATCTTTCGTGCGATGTCGGCAGCCGGCAAACGCGGCGGCCTCATCTGTATGCACGCCGAGAACGGCATCGTCATCAACGAGATCATCAAACGCTTTCTGGCTGATGGACGAACCGCTCCGAAATATCACGCTCTGACGCGTCCGACCATCGCCGAGGCAGAGGGCGTTCATCGTGCGATCGCAATTGCCGAGATGGCAGAGTCGCCAGTTTACATCGTGCATTTGAGCTGTACCGACGCGCTCAATCAAGTTCGCCAAGCCCGCGATCGCGGAATTCCGGCGTTTGCCGAGACTTGCCCGCAATATCTGTTTCATTCCATTGACGATTACGGCGACGGTTGGGATGGTGCGAAANNATGTGATGACGCCGCCGCTTCGTGAAAAACACAATCACGCCGAACTGTGGAAAGGCCTGAAAATGGACGATCTTCAAGTTATCTCGACGGATCACTGTCCGTTCTGCATGAAAGAGCAAAAGGAACTGGGCGTCGATGATTTTTCAAAAATCCCGAACGGCGCGCCCGGCGTCGAAAATCGAATGTCTTTGATCTATAACGGCGGAGTCGCCGAAAATCGAATTTCTTTGAATCGTTTTGTCGAGCTGACATCGGCCGCCGCCGCGAAAATGTTCGGACTTTTCCCGAAAAAAGGAACAATCGCCGTCGGCTCGGACGCCGACATTGTGATTTTCGATCCTGAAAAGGAACACACATTTGGCGTCGAAAACGAGCACATGAACGTCGATTACTCGTCTTACGAAGGCTGGCGCGTGAAAGGCAAAGTCGAGACCGTCCTCTCGCGCGGCCGCGTTGTCATCGAGAACGGCGAGCACAAAGGCAAGGCCGGCGACGGACAATTTCTAAAACGCGGCGAGTGTGTGAAGGTTTAAGCTGATGGGAATCAAACGAATAAGACGTGCGATTCGCTAAGGGCGGTATGAATTTACCGTTCATGCTTTGGAAGAAATGGATGAGGACGATCTTGATGAATCGGATGTAAAATATGGGGTCTTGCACGGCGAAATCAGCTCGGAATTAACCGATGATCCGCGTGGTATTCGTTTTGTCGTGCTTGGTAACACGCAAGACCGGATTCGCTCGTTGGAAGTTGTTTGTCGATTTCTGCCGTCCGGCTTGTTGCGTATAATTACTGTGTATCAAATCGGTGAATAATTATGGAAAAAGATTTTTGTGAATACTGCAACGCAATTTTGCCGGATGTAGAAAAACTGGTAACGGTTTATCGCCACCGGCGCGGACAACATTTTATCTTTGAGAACGTCTCAGCCAGAGTCTGTCAAAAATGCGGTGAGCGGTATTTTTCGGCAAAATCGGTCAGCGAAATGCAGCACGAAATGACCAAAACGCAACAGACAACTCATCTCGTCTCTGTGCCTGTCATTGAACTGCAACCAGCTGGGTAGTAGCAGCATTCGTTACGTGCGGGCTCTTTGCGCTAGACTCTACGAATAATGAAATGCCCTAAATGCCACGAAGACATCCGCGGCGGAGTTTCTACATGTCCTGCGTGTGGATTTTCGTTCGACTCGGCGACGCAGATGTTGGAGCCGTCGGGTGAGGCGAGTGAAAAATAGACCTTAAACTCGTTTGATTCGATAGACGACGCACGCTTTGTGCCTGGGACGATGCTGGCTGGGCGTTATCGGACCGTGGGGCTGGCGGGCAAAGGCGGGATGGGCGAGGTCTATCGGGCGGATGACCTACGCCACCAGTTTTGTAATGTATCTGGCCGTGCTGGTGGCCGTGGCGGTTTACGGTTTCTACACCTCCCTCGCCGGCCAACCACTATCCGGCGGGAAGGGTGTACGATTTGCTGGATCGTGCGACCACCATTTTTCGTTGTCCAACTCTTTTTCTTTTGCCAGGTGTTTTGACTCCTGAAAAGTTTCCATTGGGGTATTGCCGTAACAGTATTTGCCAGAATGGGGCCGCTCGGTGTTGTAATGGCTGATCCATTCGTCGGCGTCTCGCTGCAGCTCTTCCAGATTGTGATACAGCTTCTTGCGAAAGGCAATCTGGTAGAACTCGTTGAGGATGGTTTTGTGAAACCGTTCGCAGATGCCGTTGGTCTGCAGCGACCTGGCTTTTGTTTTCGTGTGATCGACATCTTCGATCGAAAGATAAAGCTGGTATTCGTGATGCTCGCGGTTGCCGCA
>DLHV01000225.1:5973-8569 GCA_002483395.1 Chloracidobacterium sp. UBA7659
ACGCGCGAATACGTGTCGATAAAGGTCTGCTGGTAGATACGTCCGACGCCCTTCATGTTCCCGACGTAGAATGTGTCCTGGACCCAAGATAGCCCGGATGCTCCGTCTCGATCTCGCCGTGAGCCTGCTTTTCCTGTTTGGCCCGCTCAAGTGCAACTACCTGAGCTTCGGTTAGAATCAGTCCTTCCTGAGCCACTTTTGCCTCCAGGGCTTTCAGACGCTTCTTGAAACTCTCCAGATCGTGCCTGAGCCAAACGCAACGCACTCCGCCATGACTGATAAACTGGCCGGCCTTCCTCATCTCGTTTGAAACCCGCACCTGCCCGTATGCCGGCTGCTCGATGGCCATTGCCACCACCGCTTCTTCTATCTCCGGTTCGACGCGGTTCTTTAAGATCGCTTTCCGCCGTGAGATCTCCTGCAAGGCAAGCTCGCCACCCGCCTCATACAACTCCTTAAACCGGTAAAAACTGTCCCGCGAATAGCCCATCACTTTGCATGCCTTCGAAACATTTCCCAAAGTCTCGGCCAGATTCAGGACTCCTAATTTGTTCTTGATTATTTTCTGCTGTATGTTCATCTCTAACATTCTCCTTTTTGTCTGCCTTTGAAACAGATTGGAGCATGCTCCAATCTGTTTCAAGTAAGAATGTCAGATTAAATCTTGACTAGTTCAGATCAACTGCGACGCGACGCCCTACCTCCTTGAAAACAGAAAATCTAATGGCGGCATGCTTCGTACATACCGCCAATTGCTCCTACAGGTCGCGGAAGAAACCTTCGCCGCAGAGTGATTTTCTCTGTTTAAGGTGCCAATAGGTCTGCGTCGGTTGCGACCAGCCTCTTGTATTCGACCAGGCTCATATTCAATGTACCCAATGTTCCGCCGGTCGCATCGGTCGGGTCCTGTGCGGGCGTATAAACTCTTGCGCGGGCCTGGATGCGTCTGATCGTATTGTCATCTATTACGGAAAAGAGATAGGTACTCCTTACGTGATTGACTAGCTGAACATCCGGGTTCGGAGCATTGGCTGAAGGCGTCGTCGGCAGGTAGGTCGCCCTGATCACATTTACCACCAGCTTTCCGTCTTGCCGGCAGGTCCAACTTCCGATCCAGGGCGAACCGGTTCCCAGATTGATAAAGTAGTCCGGAAAACCCGTCCAATATTGGTCAACAGTTCCGTCACTACGCAGGTTTAACTGGTAAACGAAGCTATGGATGACCGTCCCGTCGCCGAAAAGGTCGACCGAGGGGTTGCCGAGGGTATATGATCCGACAAACTTGCCGTTCCTGCAGCCCGGATCTGCAAATGCAGGCATAACCATGAACATAAACAAAGCAGTAAAAGCGATAGTCAAATTCTTTAGCATGATTCAATCCTCCTCAAGGTCCTGTGAAAAACTACGGACTAAGATAGACTGCGTCGGTTTGTTACTACCCGGTTTTCGGAATCAGATCTGCCGACTGAAAGTGATATTGGCGATCGTTCTCCGGCTTGGGTACAGAAAAGGAATGGGTGATTTCCAGCCCGATCAAGCGCCGATCGGTACTTTGGTGCAAATGAGGTGATGTCTCAGGTTGAAACATTCTCGTAACCGAATTTTCGAGAGCAAATCAATTTCGAATTATTCAGATGATTTCTCATACTAGCCTATCGAGCAGNNACGCCGGATGTCATAGCCAATGGCTATTTCCGATTAGCTGTTATTATCAAAAGACCGCCTAAATACAAAAACGTTTGGATGTGACGTAGGTCATACACAGAACGGGCAAGCGGGCTTACTCTCGTCACAGGAGTGAATCTTTGGACTTATGGCAACATCCACAAAAACGCGCAAATACGTTTATTTCTTTGGCGGCGGTAGGGCCGATGGAAATGAATCAATGAAGAATCTTCTCGGCGGCAAGGGAGCTAATCTTGCTGAAACTGCCGGTTCCGCCCGGTTTTACCGTGACCACGGAAGTTTGTACCTATTTGAATGAGCACAAGAAGACCTACCCGAAGACATTAAAAGCTGAGGCTGGGGAAGCCTTGTGCAGAATTGAGAAACTGACCGGCAAGAAATTTGGCGACGCGAAGAATCCGTTGTTGGTTTCCATCCGCTCGGGAGCCAGACGTTCGATGCCCGGGATGATGGAAACGGTGCTGAACGTGGGGCTGAATGAAAAGACAATTCGGGGCCTTATTGAGCAAAGCGGCGATGAGCGGTTCGCATACGACGCCTACAGGCGGCTGATCATGATGTACGCCGATGTCGTAATGGAGAAAGGTGCGGGAATCGAACCGAAAGGAGGCAAAGGTGTAAGAAAGCTGCTTGATGAAAAGCTCGAAAACATCAAACAGCGGCAGAGCTACGCGAGCGACACCGACCTTACCGTGCCCGAATTGAAAGCACTCGTGGCGGATTTTAAGAAAACGGTGAAGAAGGTGTTGGGAACTGATTTTCCAGAAGACCCGTGCGAACAGATGTGGGGAGCGATCGGAGCCGTATTCAACAGTTGGAACGGCAAGCGCGCGGTCGAGTATCGCGCCATCGAAAATATACCGGATGAGTGGGGCACAGCGGTGAATGTGCAGGCGATGGTATTCGGCAA
>DLHV01000225.1:8611-21481 GCA_002483395.1 Chloracidobacterium sp. UBA7659
CAGGGCGAGGATGTGGTCGCCGGAACTCGAACGCCGGCTCCGATCAATGAATACTCGAAGAACACACAGAGCAAGCGGTTCAAAACGCTTGAGAAACTAATGCCCGAGCTTTATAAGGAGCTTTTTGAATTCCAGAAAAGGCTCGAGGCTCATTACCGGGATATGCAGGATATCGAGTTCACCATCGAGAAAGGAAAACTCTATATGCTGCAATGCCGCGTCGGCAAGAGGAACGGCGTGGCGGCGGTAAGGATGGCAACCGAAATGCACGCCGAAAAACTGATCGATATGAAAACCGCGGTCATGCGCGTCGCCCCGAATCAATTGGTCGAATTGCTGCTGCCTATGCTCGACCCGAAGATTGAGCTGATCACAAAGTCGATCGCCAAAGGGCTTCCGGCCGGGCCCGGAGGAGCAAAAGGCCGTGTCGTCCTCTCTTCGCAGGACGCAGTGGCATGGGCGAAAAAAGGAGAGAAGGTGATTCTCGTTCGCGAGGAAACCTCACCCGAAGACGTCGATGGCATGCACAAGTCGGCGGCTATTCTAACTACCAAGGGCGGCATGACATCTCATGCAGCTTTGGTGGCAAGAGGCTGGGGCAAATGCTGCATCGTTGGCTGCGGTGATATCGAGATCAACCATGATGCAAAAACATTCAAAACTAAAAACGGCGCGATCATCCACGAAGGCGACTGGCTCAGCCTGAACGGTACAAAAGGGCTGGTTTACGAGGGGAGTATGGCTCTCGTCGCTATCGACCTCGACAAGAATCAATCGTACAAGGACCTGATGAAGCTTGTAGACAAAGTAAAAGTAATGGGTGTGCGGGCCAATGCCGAGACGCCGGAGGATGCCGCGCAGGCGCTCAAGTTCGGGGCGGAGGGAATCGGGCTATTCAGAACGGAGCATATGTTCTACGGCGAGGGTGGCGAACAGCCGCTATTCCTCCTCCGTAAAATGATAGTCAGCAAATCAGAGAAAGAACGAAAAGGTGCATTGAACGAGTTGTACAAATATGTCAAGGAGGACGTTAAAGACACGCTGAGGGTCATGAATGGGCGCCCTGTAACGATCCGTCTGCTCGATCCGCCCCTGCACGAATTTGTACCGCATGACAAAGAGAAACTGCTGGAGTTAAGTAGAGTGCTCGGGATCAGCATCAGCGTTTTGAAACGGAGAGTGATTGCCCTGCATGAAAACAACCCGATGCTCGGCCATCGTGGCGTTAGGCTCGGTATCAGTTATCCGGAAATAACGGAAATGCAGGTCAAGGCGATACTTGAAGCAGCGGCGGAATTGATTAAGGCAGGGGAAAAAGCCTTACCCGAAATAATGGTGCCGGTTACATGCACCTTCAACGAGCTATCTCACCAAAAGAAGATCGTCGACCAGGTATATAAGGAGGTTTGCGAAAAGCACAAGCTTAAGAAGATACCGTGTCTCTACGGCACAATGATCGAAACGCCGAGAGCGGCGATCAGGGCGGGATTGATGGCACAGGTTGCGGATTTCTTTAGCTACGGAACCAATGACCTGACACAGATGAGCTTCGGTTTCAGCCGTGATGATATAGGAGGCTTTCTGCCGAAATACCTCGATTTGAAAATCTTGCCATACGATCCGTTTCAAACCATTGATACTGACGGCATTGGCGAACTTATCCGAATGGGCATAGAGCGTGGGCGCCAGGTAAAACCAAAGTTGAAAGTCGGCATCTGCGGTGAACACGGCGGCGACCCGGATAGTGTAAAATTCTGTCACAGGCTCGGGATGGATTATGTGAGCTGTTCCCCTTTCCGCGTGCCGATAGCACGCTTAGCGGCAGCACAGGCGGCGATCGAATTCTGAGATGGTCGATTCGGTGTGGACACTTCTCGCTTTGATCAAAAGCATCCCGTTCAAGAAGGCCGGACTTAGCCAAAGCGAAGCGTATGAAAAAGCGGTTACGCGGCGGATGCGAGAAGCTTTCGCCCGGCGGCTGATATTTTTAATGAGCTAAAAGTTAAGTCCGTCGTTCTGCTGACAAACAATCCGGATAAGGTGGACGATCTGCGAGGCGCTTCTATCATCGTTTCTGATACCAAAAATCAACACGAGCATTGCCCAGCAGTTCCTGAAACGCAGGACCTACGTTAAGATTCAAAAATGATTCTTTCCGACAAGAGCCTGTCTCAAAAACTTGAACGTGCCGAAGCCAGTGCCAACGCCGATTTCGTTGAAACACGCGCCAGGTTGTCACCCGAAACCGGGGCGGCGTGGATCGAGGTCGGTGGAGCGTATGCAATGTTCGACGGCGTCGAATCCCCGTGTACACAGACGTTTGGCCTCGGGCTTTTCGATGAGATCACCGGGGTCGAAATGGAAAAGTTGGAGCGGTTTTTCACGGAACGCGATGCCCCGATTTTCCATGAAGTAAGCCCGCNNAACGGACGCGGTTATCAACCGATCGAGCTTACAAGCGTGATGTGCAGGACGATGGATTCAGATGATTTGAATCTGCCATCCGTGAATTCGCGAATGGTAACGAGAGTTATCCAGGCCGGCGAGGTCGATCTGTGGGCGAAGACTTCGGCGGGCGGTTGGAGCACGGAGATGGAAGGCCTGGCCGATTTTATGTTCCGGTTCGGACAGATAAGCGCCCAGACGGCCGGTTCTCATCCGTTCATTGCCGAACTCGACGGCAAAGCGATCGCGACAGGCATGCTTTTTATTTACGATGACGTATGCGTGCTTGCCGGTGCCAGTACTGTCCCGGAGGGTCGAAACAGAGGAGCACAAAGCGCGCTTCTTGACGCCCGTCTGCGTTTTGCCCGCGAGCGTGGCTGCACCCTCGCCGTTATGGGAGCGCTCCCCGGCGGCCAGTCGCAAAAGAACGCGCAGAAAAATGGATTCGATATTGCATACACCCGCACAAAATGGCAGTTGAAGAAAAAGTCCTTTTGAGTCTATAGTTGTTTGAATTTGGCAAGCAATTATTAGGACCCGCGGGCACACTTTGTCACCCGACGCCGATACTATGAAACGATGCCCTGAATGNNATTATTACGACGACACGCTGCTGTATTGTCTCGATGATGGAAATGCGCTTCTTGAAGGCCCGGCGAACTTGTCGGAACCGCCTGCGTCAGCGGGCGGCCAGTTCGGTGACGAACCGGCGACGGCGATATTGCACTCGACGGCTGCACCGGGCGAGGCGCCGACGCGTGCACAGATACACATGACTGATCAGACGGCGGTCTTGCCGACCGGGACGGGCGATATTGTTCCAAAGCCTCGCGGGTTGGATAAACGCCTGCTGGCCGCACTGTTTTTGCTGGCAATAATTATCCTTGGCGGATTCATTGGATATCGATATTTCAAACCAGGCACATCAGAGCAGATAAACTCCATCGCGGTGCTCCCGTTCGAGAACCGTAGCGGAAGTGCGGATACGGATTATCTCTCTGACGGGCTGGCTGATTCGTTGATCTACCGCCTTTCTCAACTGCCGAATCTAAAAGTGAGCCCAACCAGTTCGGTAATGAGATACAAGGGTAAAGAAACGGATGTTGCCCAGATCGCAAAGGAACTTGAGGTAGATGCGATCATGTCGGGACGATTGACTCAGCGCGGCGACGACCTATCTATCAGTGTGCAATTGATCGACTCTCGCACTAAGAAGCTGATATGGGCCGAACAGTATGATCGAAAAATGGCGGACCTGTTGGCCACGCAGCGAGAGATCGCGACAACAATTACGCAAAAGCTGCAACTGAAACTTTCAGGCGATGATACAAAAGGCTTGACCAAACACTACACGGAAAATAACGAGGCCTATCAACTGTATTTGAAAGGGCGATTCTATTTGAGTAGGCGCACGGCGAAAGATGCTCAGAAATCCATTGAACATTTCGGCCAGGCGACCGCCATTGATCCAAAATTCGCATTGGCATATGCAGAGTCAATTTATGAAAAGATGCCCTGAATGCAGACGCGATTATTACGATGACGGGCTGAATTTCTGCCTCGATGATGGGGCGTGGTTGGTGGACGAACCGGGAATTTCGGATTATCCGACCGAGGTTGTGACTCCCGAATTTATACCGGGTGAATCGCAAACCAAGGTCTTTAATTTTAGTGGTTCATCCGCCAGCGGCGCCGCCTTTCACGAAGCCGTCACCAGGCAATTGAACTCAATCGCCGTGCTGCCGTTTGCAAACCTGAGTGCCGACGCGGAGAACGAGTATTTCTGCGACGGTCTTGCCGAAGAGATGATCAACGCATTGGCCCAGATAGAAGATCTTAAGGTCGTTGCCCGCACGTCGGCGTTTTCATTCAAAGGGAAAAATCTCGATATTGGTCACATCGGCAATGTGCTGAACGTAAATACGATACTCGAAGGCAGCGTTCGAAAGTCAGGTGAAATGCTGCGGATAACCGTTCAACTTATCAACACCGCCGACGGCTATCACGTCTGGTCGCAAAAGTACGACCGCGAGATGGGCGATGTCTTTAAGATGCAGGACGAGATCACGCTGTCTGTTGTTGAGGCCTTAAAATCAAAGCTGCTGGGACATACAAAGGCAGAGATGCTTCGGCACCCGACGGCAAACACGGATGTTTATCATTCATACCTTCGGGGCCGTTTCTTCTTAAACAAATTTACGACGGAGAATACATACCGGTCAGTTGAATGCTTCAATGAAGCGATCGCCCTCGAACCCGATTTCGCTCCGGCTCACGCCGGACTTGCGGACGCATTCATCATGCTGACCGAAATGGGCCCTGTTCCGCCGCACGAAGCGATGCCGAAGGCCAAGGAAGCCGCATTGAGAGCCCTTTCGCTCGATGCAGGTCTGGCCGAAGCTCATTGTTCGCTCGGTATGGTCCTTCAGGACTACGAGTACGATTTCGCTGGTGCCGAGCGTGAATTTCAGCGTGCGATCGACCTTAGCCCGAACAATCCGATCCCGCGGCAATCTTACGGAATTTTGCTGACCGAGCTTGAACGGCATGACGAGGCGGAGCTCCAGTTTCAGAAGATGCTCGAAGTAGATCCGCTTTCCGTCGTCGGGAATTGGATCTACAGCTTCTGCCTGTTTCTCGCCCGACAATATGACCACGCTCTCGAACGAGCAACGACGACGCTGGATCTGGATTCGAATTTTGGGGTTGCCTATCTTAGTTTGGCCTTCGTATACCAGATGAAAGGTGAGTATGCGATGAGCGCCGAGGCTTACGCAAAATGCAGTGAAGTTACGGGCTTTCCGCAAAATGCCGTTTATATCCGTGAGGGTTTTGCGGGCGGATGGGAATCATTTCTTCGTGCTATGACAAGCCCGGATACGCCGATGACGTTTTCCTCTTACATAATCGCGGTCTTTTTTGCGACGCTTGGCGATAAGGACGGAGCTTTCGCCGAACTCGACGCATCACTAGCAAAACGTGAATCTCACATCGTTATGACGAAGGCCGACCCGCGTTTTGACAGCCTTCGGGACGATCCGCGATTTCAGGAAATACTTGGAGCGATCGGTCTTCCGGAGTAGAATGACGGCCTGGCAATTATGAAGCGGTGTCGGAATGCAGGCGAGGTTCTGGACAAGTCAGTTGCGGCCGGAGAGAATCCTTCGTTGGTGTTCTTAAGGTCGATCCTCGCCTCGATCCTCTTCGCGGCGATCCGCGGTTTAACGAGTTGCTAAAGAAGGTCGGTTTTCCGTTATAAGGTTGGTAGAATTATCTGAATCGAGAATCAAATGAACAATCTTCTTTCAACAGATTTAGATTTGCCTTCATCCGTACCTTATTTTTTGTGGGACGAGCCGATGACTGTTGCCGAGCTAAAACGGCGTTTAGCAATTCGTTCGCCGGAACGCATACGATTGTTAGGCAAGGTTTTGCGCGAAGCCCGCGATACTGACGTGTGGAAATTTACGACGCCGCGGGATGTTGCTCGCGATTGGGCAGAGTTATCGCCGCATCTTGGCCGCAGGCGCGAGTTTTGGAAGTTTTTGTTTGAATTCTGGGAGAAGGAAGGTTTGGTTGGCGAAAAGCACTCTTAACAATTTACAGAACGACTTTCTTCACGAATTTTTCAGCCGCGAAAATCGCTTTTATTTGACGGGTGGAGCGGCGCTAGCCGGCTTTTATCTCGGACATCGGGAAACGAACGACCTAGATCTATTTACGCTTGAAAATGAAATTGAAAATGGATTTGCGATCGTCCGGGACGTTGCTCGCGGCTTGGGTGCAACAACCGAGCCGATTCAAACCGCGCCCGACTTTCGCCGTTTACTGGTAAAACGCGGCGATGAAGCTATCGTCGTCGATTTGATCCGCGAATATGTTTTCCAATTGGAAAGCGAAAAACGCGAGATAAAGGGCATTCGTATTGATTCACCGGATGAGATCTTAGCAAACAAACTCTGCGCTTTATTATCACGCTCTGAATTACGTGATCTGGTAGATGTGCGCGAGCTCGAAAAGGCCGGATTCGATCTTGAAAATGCTCTTTTGGCGGCACAGCAAAAGGATACTGGCTTGACGCCGGCACAGCTTGCCTGGGTTTTGAATCAAATCAAGTTTGGCGATAATCTCAATCCGCCGGGCAATGTTTCAGTCACCGAATTACGAGATTATGTTCTCGATTTGACCACAAGATTGAAACGGCTTGCTTTTCCTGAATAGGCTTATGACCGAAACCATCCAACACGAAGACGGCCGCATCGAGTTAAGAGAGGAAGCCCTTCGCGGTATCGAATCTTCGCCGCTCTACAACGAAGACCTCGCTCCGGTGCCGGTGGCGAAGCGCAACTGGACGACGTATAACTACGCGGCGCTGTGGGTCTCGATGGCCCATTGCATCCCGACCTATATGATGGCTTCGGGCCTGATATCGGCCGGGATGAACTGGTGGCAGGCTTTGTTCACAATTCTCCTCGGCAACATCATCGTGCTCGCGCCGATCTTGCTAAATTCTCATCCCGGCACCAAATACGGCATACCGTTTCCGGTATTTGCACGCGCGGCCTACGGCGCATACGGTTCGAACCTTCCCGCCTTGATGCGCGCATTTGTCGCCTGCGGCTGGTTCGGGATCCAGGCATGGATCGGTGGCCAGGCTTTGCATACTTTGTTAAGTGCGATCATTCCCGGCTGGCACATGTTTGGGTCGGACATCAATTATGGCGGCGGGCACACATTAACCGAATGGCTCTCGTTCCTGCTCTTTTGGGGACTGAATATTTTCATCATTTATCGCGGAATGAATTTGCTGCGAATAGTCGAAAACTGGGCGGCCCCTTTTGTTTTGGTCATGACCGGGATATTGCTTGCGTGGATATTATATCAGGCGGGCGAAGTCGGGTTTTTGCTGCACGAAGAAGATAAATTCAGGACGTTCGGCGAGTTTTGGCCGGTTTTCGTGCCGTCGCTGACTGGCATGATCGGCTTTTGGGCCACTCTCTCGCTGAATATGCCCGATTTTACGCGGTTTGGACACAGCCAACGCGAACAGGCGGTCGGGCAGGTGGTTGCACTACCAACGACAATGACGGTTTTTGCTGCGATGGGTATTTTGATCACCTCGGCCGCAGTGGTTGTTTTCCCGCAAATGAAACCCGACGAACTTTGGGACCCAATAAAACTTGTAGGGCAGTTTTCGCAGCCACTGGTCATTGCGATCTCGATGTTTACCGTCGTGGTTGCTACGCTGGCCGTCAACATCGCGGCCAATGTAGTCTCACCAGCAAACGATTTTGCAAACGTATTTCCGCGGTTTGTTTCTTTCCGTACGGGCGGCTTGATCACGGGAATAATCGGTATTTTGATCCAGCCATGGCGGTTGCTTGCCGATCCGAGCGGTTATATTTTCGGCTGGCTCGTGGGTTATTCGGGAGGGTTGGGCTCGATCGCCGGCGTGCTCATCGCCGACTACTGGCTTGTTCGTCGTAAGAGCCTGATTCTTGGCGATTTGTACCGTACCAAAGGAATTTATCGAGGCTGGAATTGGCGGGCCGTTNNCCTACTTTACTGGGTTGCTTTTTTGCCTGGATAGGGCTGATAATTCCTATGTTTCGACCATTGTACGATTACGCGTGGTTTGTCGGTTTCGGCGTCGCGTTTTTCGTCCATTGGGCACTGATGGCCGCGATGCCACCAACGAAAACAGAGGTGGCGGCCGAGGAGGAGATTTAATATGACAACAGCGGCAGCAAGTATGAAATATAGCAAGATCAAGAATTATTACAACGGCGAGTTTGTCGAGAGTTCTTCGGGCGAATCACTTGACGTGATCTCACCGATCGACGGAAATTTGCTTTCGCAGGTGCCGATGTCCACCGCCGAAGAGCTAAACCGTACGGTCAAATCCGCGAAAGCGGCATTTGAGGGTTGGAGCAGGACACCGATAAAAGAGCGTGTCCAGGTGTTTTTTCGATATCGCCAGCTTTTGGAAAAGAGCTTTGATGAATTGACGGCTCTCGTTTCGGAAGAAAACGGCAAAACCTGGGACGAGGCAAAGGCCGAGGTCGAAAAATCGATTGAGTTGACTGAGTTCGCCTGCTCAATGCCGCAATTGGTCGCGGGCGAGATTCTCGAAGTTTCAAAGGGCGTCGAGTGCCGCACGGAGCATTTTCCGCTGGGCGTCGTCGCGTCGATCGTGCCATTCAATTTTCCACTGATGGTGCCAAATTGGACGATGCCAAACGCGCTCGTGCTCGGCAACGCGATGATTATGAAGCCAAGCGAGCTCGTGCCGATGTCGTGTCAGCGAATGGCCGAATTGCTGAAAGAAGCGGGTCTGCCGGACGGAGTTTTTAATGTCATAAACGGCGGCAAGGAGATTGTTGAAGGCATCTGCGACCACGCGGACATTGAGGCCGTGAGTTTTGTCGGCTCGACTAAGGTGGCGAAGCTCGTTTATCAGCGAAGCACGAACGCTCTAAAACGCTGCATCGCTCTCGGCGGGGCGAAGAATCATCTTTTCGTTTTGCCTGATGCAAATCCATCGATGACTGCAACAAATGTGACGGCATCCATGTCGGGATGCGCCGGACAGCGGTGCATGGCGGCGTCAGCGATGCTGGCGGTTGGCAATGTCGATCCGATTATCGACCAGATCTGCGATGAGGCACGCAAGATCGTTCCGGGGAAAAATCTAGGCGCCGTGATCTCAAAGGCGGCAAAGGAACGCATTGAAACTTATATTTCAGAGGCCGAACGCGACGGTGCGAAGATCCTTGTTGACGGCCGCGGCGCCGTGGTCGAAGGCAAAGAAAATGGAACATACGTCGGGCCGACTGTCATCGATCGCGTAACGCCTGGCATGTCCGTCGCCACCGAAGAAATTTTCGGCCCCGTGATCTCGATCATGCATACCGATACTCTCGACGAAGCGATAAAGATCGAAAACGCCAATCCGTATGGAAACGCCGCGTCCGTGTTCACGCAAAGCGGCGGCGTGGCCCGTTATGTGATGGAACACGCAAGTGCAGGTATGATCGGCGTCAATATCGGCGTACCCGTCCCCCGTGAGCCGTTTTCATTCGGCGGCTGGAACGAATCGCGTTTCGGCGCGAACGACATTACGGGAAAAAGCTCGATCGAGTTTTGGACGAAGCTGAAAAAGACCACGACCAAGTGGAACCCTGAAGCGGGCGTAAATTGGATGAGCTGAGCCGATTGCGGAAAAAAGACAAATGAGAATTATTTTTGGATCGATCATTGTCATGGTGGCCTTCGTTTTCGCTCCAGAGATTTGGGCGCAGAGCAAAACACGCGACGCGAAAGCGATAAAGATAATAAAAAATCTACAGGTGTCGCGCCTCGACAAACGATTGTCAACCAGGTCATTTTCGCAATGGATTGGTCAGGTGATCGGAAAGTCGCAGAAGATCGAATGGGAAGTAAATGATTGCGGCGAGCAGGACGGTTCCGGCCGTCAGAAAGACTTTCCGATTTGCGTACAAGGCTTCGGCGACGATCGGTCGCATTGAGGTCAGCGTAATGATCGCGGTGGGAACGCATAAACGTGGAATTATCGGAACGCCCACTGTATGGGGCATCTGGGTCGGAAGAAAAGGAGAAGTCTCAAGGATTTTAGACGACCTCAGTGATCTTCCACAGGAACTCAACAGGTTAAAGCAATTGGGGACATAGGAGATCGTTTTAATGGCAAGAATAGTAAAAGGCGGCCTCATACAGGCACATAATCAAGAATCGGCTGACGCGCCGATCGAGCGGATAAAAAAAGCGAACATCGACAACCAGATGAAGCTCGTCGAGGATGCCGCACAAAAGGGCGTACAGATGCTCTGTTTTCAGGAGATATTCACCACGCCGTATTTCTGCGCGGAGCAGCAAACGCGCTGGTACGAGGCTGTCGAAAAAATCCCGGACGGCCCTACAGTTAAGCTGATGCAGGAAGTGGCTAAACAGCACGGCATGGTAATGATCGTACCGATCTATGAAGAAGAACAGACCGGCATTTACTATAACAGCGCGGCTGTGATAGACGCCGACGGCACATATCTCGGCAAGTACCGAAAGACGCATATTCCGCACGTTGCACCGGGGTTTTGGGAAAAATTTTATTTTCGCCCGGGCAATCTCGGCTATCCGTGCTTCGACACGGCGTACGCGCGCATCGGCGTTTACATTTGCTACGACCGGCACTTTCCCGAAGGCGCTCGGTGTTTGGGATTGAATGGCGCCGAGATAATTTTTAACCCGTCGGCAACCGTCGCCGGCTTGAGCGAATATCTCTGGAAGCTCGAACAGCCGGCTCACGCCGTTGCGAATGGCTACTTTGTCGGGGCGATAAACCGCGTCGGCACCGAAGCCCCGTGGAACATCGGCGAATTTTACGGCCAGAGCTATTTCTGCGACCCTCGCGGCCAGATGCTCGCCGTTGGAACACGCGACCAGGACGAACTTATCGTCGCCGATCTCGACATGGACAAGATCCGCGAGGTCCGCAACACATGGCAGTTCTTCCGCGACCGGCGGCCGGATCTTTATGGACCGATAGTTGCGGACTAGCCTGCTAAACGCTTACTCATGAGACTTGTTATTTTCGCCATTCTTTTTGCGGCCGGTTCCGTGTTCACCCAAACGCCGGCGTCAGTCGAGCGCGAACTACTAGGACATCTGGAAAATATCAGCAAATACGGTTATGGTGATAGCCGAAATTACGAAAGGCTTGAAAAAGAAAACGAGATACTAAGACGAAAGCTTACGCGCTATGGTCGACGTATTGACATCTTGCGATATAGATTTCCTAAGTTGAAAGAAAAGATGTTCATAACGACCTCGGATGACGGCAGGCTGCGTATTTATTCATGGGATACGATTTCGGGTGGCAGTGCCCAGTGGTTTGAAAACGTTTTTCAGTATCGCGGTCGGTATAGAACCGTGCACGCATTGACCCCAGAATCATCCGAAGGAAATGTGTGCCAGCCATTTTATCATCAAATCTTTGATGTCGGTGCGGTAGATAGGCGGATATATCTTGCGAACTCCACAGCAATCTGTTCTACATCACTAGCTGTTCAGAATTTGTCGATCTTCCGGATTGACGGAGAGAAACTTAATTCAAATGTGAAGGCAATACGCACCAAGAGTGGCCTAACAAACTCGATAGGATTTCAATACGACTTTTTCTCTGTCGTAAACCGGCCTGAACGTCCGATCAAGCTATTTTTCTTCGATGAAACAAAACGCGAGTTTCGCTTTCCGGTCGTCATCGAAGATGAGAAGACGCCGCAGGGCCGCGTCACGGACAAGTTTATAACCTATCGTTTTAACGGCGAGTATTTCTTAAAGATTAGATAAATGCAGCATAGACAAAGATACTCGTCGGGCGTGAAGTGGGAATCGATAGTCGGCTATTCCCGTGCCTTGCGAGTTGGCGACCGGATCTATGTGACCGGTACGACGGCGACGGGCGAAAATGGTGAAATAGTCGGCGTCGGCGATGCCTATTCGCAGACCGTCCAAATATTCAAGAACATCGAACGTGCACTGGTCGCCCTCGGAGCGGGACTCGAAAATATCGTCAGGACGCGGATGTTTGTCACAGATATTTCTCGCTGGGAAGAATATGGGCGTGCACACGGCGAAATGCTCGGCCACGTGATGCCTGCTACAACGATGGTCGAAGTTTCGAAATTGATCGACCCAGATATGCTGATAGAAATAGAAGCCGACGCGGAACTATAGATTAGTTATGCCTGAAAAATACTGTTCACCGCTCGATATCACCCAGATCGAGNNCCCCGCCATGACCGCGGCTGAAGCCGGGGTTGAGGCGAACCGCTGCCTGTATTGTTACGACGCTCCCTGCATGCACGCCTGCCCGACGCATATCGACGTGCCGTCTTTTATCAAGAAGATCGCCAGCGAAAATCTGCACGGCTCGGCACGCGTCATTTTCGACGCAAATCCGATCGGAGCAACGTGCGCCCGAGTTTGCCCGGTCGAAATATTGTGCGAAGGAGCCTGCGTAGAAAAGACGCTTTTGCAAAAGCCGATCGAGATCGGCCGTCTTCAGCGATACGCTACCGATTTCGCGTTGAAAAGCGACCGGCAGATCTTTACGAAAGGCGAGCCGAACGGTAAATCAGTCGGCGTCGTCGGCTCCGGCCCGGCGGGGCTTTCCTGCGCCGCATACCTTGCCCGGCTCGGCCACGATGTCACCGTCTACGAGCGAAAACCGCTCGCCGGCGGCCTCGACACCTACGGAATGGCTGAATACAAAATGCCGCAGCTGGTTTCGCTCGACGAAGCCGAGCATATTGCCGTGATGGGTGTGAAGTTCCTGCTCAATACTGAGATCGGTCCAGAAAACTCCCCTCCGCACGACGACGGTTCTGGCTCCCCTCCTTACGAAGG
>DLHV01000093.1 GCA_002483395.1 Chloracidobacterium sp. UBA7659
TCTGCGCATCGACACCAAAAAACGATCCAGTCAATAAAACTAACAACACAGCCGCGATAACAGTAATTCTCATCTGCTTTTAAATACGAAGTCGCCGATTTCCCGGAAATCTGCTGGTAAAAAAATCCGTTCGTAAAAAAACCGCTAAAGTCGGTTCAAATTGATGAAATTATACTACAAGAGAAGCAAACCTGAACAGAAAATCCAGTTTGGCGTAGTGTCTACATTATGTTGCTGCTTAAAAATTTTGCAGCTTGGTGACTTAGCGGAAAATCTTTCTCACGCAAAGACGCGAAGAACGCAAAGAATGCGAAAATGTGTTTTAACAGGCGACAAGACCCCGGTGGAAGTGAACAGCTGCAAAAGTGACCACTACCCGGTTTTGGCAGCTATGAAGCAGCCTGAGTCTGCGACGCCTCGCGCATGATGAGATCGAATGTACCGGGGCCGACCTTGCGAAAACGGCGGTTTCTATTGAGCGAAACAGCCACCGATATCGTCGGATTATTGCCTTTGAACTCCATTCCGCCCGCAACGAGCAAATTGTAAAGTTCGTTCACATGAAGCGGCACTCCCGATTCGCGAAGCAGCAGCGTACATGCCTGTGTGATCGTTCGATCGGCGAAGCGATGGCTTATTGGCTCGATAGTATTGGTTCTCGCGGTAAGGCCGCGGTTTTGGTTCAGATATGTGACCGAACTGTTGCGATGGCCTCCAATCGTCTTACTCAGGCTGGAGTTGATTTGCGGCCTGGCATTCCGTACCTCGGGCAAGCGCGGTAGCTCACTTTCGATAGAGCTTTTCTTTGCGGCTTTCGCAATGCTTCCCCCCGAACTCATCATGGCCAAAAGCGAATCGATGGTCGATGTCATCTGCTCGCCATAATTGTCGATTTCGGCAATTTCCTCACGGATCAAATCGGCCTCATTTTCCAGCTCGCGCAGACGAGACACCAGACGGCTCTGCTTATTACGGGCTTCACGTAAATGCGTCTCAAGTGCTGCTATAACATTTGGGTCTAACATGTTGGTGTTATGTGATTTGCGGCCAGGGCGAAACAGGATTATTCGAGAGCAAACATCGTCTCAAAACCTAGTTGTTCCTTTCGATCACGAAATTAGGAATCTCTCCCAATGCAAGAGAATACTTTGATTTCGGCAAAACTTCAAGATTTTTTCTAGCACTCTCCGCAAAACTGAGAGCGATGGAGCGGGTCTTTTCGGCGGTCTGGTTTGAATTAAGCCTTTCCATGAGCCTCGCACGCGAACCATTTAAATACGATCGGTCGGAAATAATTTGCCTGAGCTCTGCCTTAAGTTCGGGGTGCTGTTTACAAATGAGAATCAATGGAAGCGTGAGTTTGCCTTCGAGAAGATCGGCACCGGCGGCCTTTCCCAACGCCTGTTCGTCGGCGGTAAAATCGAGCAGGTCGTCGGCAAGCTGGAAGGCTATCCCCAGATTCATGCCGTAATCGCGAAGCGCCGCTTGGTGTTCCGGGCTCGCACCAGCAAGAATACCTCCGATTTCGCAACAGCCGGAAAAGAGATAGGCCGTTTTTCTGCGAAGAATATCGAAATATTCTTCCTCGGTAATATCGGTATTCCCGATCATCGTGAGTTGGATCAACTCGCCTTCGGTCATCTTTCGCGTAAGATGCGTGAGGATCTCAAGAATCCCCAGCGAACGTTCTTTCAACGACGTTTCAAACGCGGACATGTACAGCCAGTCGCCCATAAGGACCGCTATCTGATTTCCGAACCGTACATTCACCGAAGCCTTGCTGCGCCGGATATCGGCATTGTCGATGATGTCGTCATGCACCAGCGTAGCCGTGTGAAGCATTTCCATGACGGTCGCCAGACGTATTACGCCTTCGGCCGACGCGTCCCCCCCCGACGCGTAATTTGCCAGGATCAGAAGTGCCGGCCGCACCCGCTTTCCGCCCGACGAACGGACGTATTCCCCAAGGTAATTTATAACCTGGATGTTGGAATTAGCCTGCCGCGCGAATTCCGCTTCGACCAACGCCATCTCCGTTTTGATCAAGCCGAAGATCTTACGGACCGTTAGTTGCGGAAGGACTTCTTGTTTGATTGTTGCAAATGTCTGCATTCTTAGATTTGATCGAGAAACTGTTCGACCGATAGTTCGCAATCCTTGAGAATCTTATGGAATAGGCCGATGCCGATTGTTTCTTTTGCGTGGACGGGAACAACAGTTACTCGGCCGTCCGGATGACGTAGAAAATGATGGCTGCCCTTTATTCTCAAAACTTCAAACCAAATCGTCCCAGAACCTTTATGAGTTTTCGCCCATCAAAACTTGGAATTCGTCATACCTCGAGTGTCAGCCGTTGAATCCCGACGAATTTAGGTAAAGGAATCGAACTCCCTTCAACCTCAAGGCATAGCTCTATGGCTTCGCGAATTCGAAGCATCAGTTCGTCAAGTGAATTCGCCTGCGTATGACACCCTCGAAGCTCTGGAACCGACGCCACCAAGACTCCGTTTTCGTCCTCTTCGATCAATATGTTGAAATCTCGCGTCATCGCACTAGTTACTCTTTTTTATCGTTGCAAATGTCTGCGTCTAATTATTCTCCGCCGAGGCAACCCTGGGATCAACACCAACATTCTCGACCTGCCTGAACTGGCCGTCCTCTAATGCCTCGAAAACAGACCTGCTGAGCGGATACGGACGCTCATCAAAATCCTGGGAAATCTGTGATCGCATTCGGCATTGAAATTCCGCATCACTGTTTTTCGCCCAACAAATAAGAAAGTCACGGTTCGGAACACCAAAGTAAAACGGAGTGCCAATGTTTTCGCTGAAGATTTCGCGAAATTCCGGCAAGACTATTCGAACGGCATCGAATCCGTCCATGCTGTTCACGACAACAAAACCGTTCGACCCAGGAAATACAGCCAACTCCAGGCCTTTTGATGCTTTGCTCAAATTGTCGAGAGCAACATCGTATATTTCAGGATCGTGTACACCCCATCGATCGGCATCGGCTTTGGACACGTAACTGTATGCCTTTTCAGAATCGAGCACAAATCCAAGGACGATCTCATCGCCAAATGGCTTTGAAATTAACGGCATCCTTTCTAAAAACTCTCCCGGCATCAGCTGCGGTTTGAGCAGCCCTTTCGCCCGTTCCCAGTCAAGCTCCTCGCGTTCTGCCAGAATCATGCCCTCAAGCACGTTTTGTATGTGCTCCGCGACAATCTCGCGAAGGTCACCATCGGTTTGTGAACTGAGCAAATACTTGGCACGAATATTGGTTAACCCAAGTGTTTGCTCATCAAGCATTACTATCAACGGATCGGCGGATTTCGAGAATGTTTTGTCGGGATGAAGTTCCCGCAGAAGCGAGAGAACTCTCGTTTGAAAGGCGCGTTGTTCGTCCCCGTCGTTCTTTCTGAACAAGCGGGTAAATCTCGAGATCATATCCGAATGGGTTGAGCTAATATTATCGCCGCTAGTTACTCCGGTAATTATCAA
>DLHV01000216.1:0-385 GCA_002483395.1 Chloracidobacterium sp. UBA7659
CGCCTGAAGGCGTAACTCTAACCTCCTACTTTTCAAAATCATTGTCAGGCCGCCAGTTCTTCGCTCTGCCAAGTGTCTGGATATATGCGACCAGGGCTCCAAATTCCTGCGGATCATTTGCGATCCAGGGGAACGGCGGCATGATCGAACCNNGTATTTACCGCCGACACGGGCGAGATCCGGTCCGGTCCGCTTTGTTCCGAAAAGGTGCGGGTTGTCGTAAACAAACTCATCCGGTGTCGAGATCGGCGCGTCAACACCGCGCCATCCGTAACGCTTTGTATCGGCCAGCAACGTGCGCACCTGCTGTGTATGGCAATACCAGCAGCCTTCCCTCACGTAGATCGCTCGTCCTTGCAATTCCTGTGCGTTCAACTCTCTGAGT
>DLHV01000216.1:418-4845 GCA_002483395.1 Chloracidobacterium sp. UBA7659
TTGTCAGGAGCCCGCCGATAAAGAACATCACCAATGCGGCGCCAACGAAAAACGCGGCGTTGTAATCAGCTTTATGTAACATAATTTCCTCCGTCTGCGATCATTCAGTCCGCCGTTAAGTCGAAGCTGTCGCAGTTTGTGCGTTAACCTCCTGTCCCTTTGCACCGATGATCGTTGCGAGAATGTTATAGGCGAAGGTCACAATTCCACCGAACATCAGAAATCCCGACGCAAGGCGAGTGTGCCAAATGGGCTTCAATGCAATGACCGTGTCGATAAACGGAATTGCCGGGTTGTTCCATTGCCAGCCCTGCCAGAATCCGCCAAGCCAAAGCGTTACAAAGAAGCCGAGGCCGCCGATCAGAAACAGCCAGAAACTCCAGTTTGCGAGGGACTTAGAATAAAGTTCGGTCTTGTAGATCTGCGGCACGATGTAATAAACACCGGCGATGGCGAAAAACGAAAACGCACCCAAAACAGCCATGTGTGCGTGACCAGGGATCCAGTCGGTCTTTGAAACGATTGCATTGACCGACCGCAAGGCGTGCATCGGGCCTTGAAAACAAGTTAGTGTGTAGAAGACAACGCCCGACATTAAAAACTTCAAAGAAACGTTGTCCCGCAATTGATGCCATTGCCCTTTCATCGTCGTGACGAAGTTATACACCGCCGCCCAAACCGGGATCAGAAGCATAACTGAAAATACGATCGTGATGGTTTGCAGCCATTGCGAGATCGGCCCGTGGATCATGTGGTGGGCTCCGGTCCAAACATAGACGAATGCCAACGACCAGAAGCCGATCATAGAAAGCTTGTGGCTGTATAGAGGCGTATTCGAGGTCTTCGGAATGAAGTAATACGCGATTGCTAACCCCACTGGCGTGAAGATCAGGCCCACCGCATTGTGAACGTACATCCAATTCAGGTTTGCCTGATTAACACCGGTCGTGAAGAGTGTTGCAAAATTCCCGGTCAGATAAACGAATGCGGTCCAAAGGATCGTTCCCATCGCGTACCAGAGCGAAACGTACATCGCCTGATATTTTCGGTTGGCAATGGTTAAAAAGAGGTTCGCTCCGAACATTAGCCAGGCGACGACAACGCCGACATCAAGGGGTAGCGGAAGTTCGGCATATTCCCAACCCTGGTTCCATCCCATCAGCAGCGAAACAACCGCGCCGAGAATGATCACGTTCCACAAAATATTCGTTGCGACCCCGAGCTTTTCGCTCCACAATTTCACGCCGCAAAGTCTCGGCACGATGTAGTACATCAGGGCCATGTCGCACGTCAGCAGCCATCCGAAAAGCATCCCGTTGACGTGGAGCGGGCGAAGCCGGCCGTATGTCAATTGCGGGATCGTTCCGAGGAACGAAGGCATCACGAATTTAGCCGCAATTATTAACGCAATAATTCCAACAATGAAAAAATATACGATCGAGCTGATCAAAAACAGCTTCGCGGTTAGATCTTCGTGGGTCGACTCCGAATATTTTGCCGACTCCAAGACAGGTATCTCGCCTGCGTCCTGAATAATTTCCTTCTCTTGCATATCGCCTCCGTTTCCTTTTTAGTGGCCTAATGCGACTAGGTTCGTCGCGGCCGGATCTTTCTTGTTCTGATTCAGGCTCCTAATGTAATTGACCAGATCGCCGACATCATCTTTGGTCAACCCGTAGTCGATCCACGGCGGCATCGCGGAACCCTGAACTCCGTAAAGAATCGACTCGAACATTCGCCTGTCCGACGTGTGATTAACAAACTGCCAATTGAGCAGGTTACGCGGCCGCGGTAGTATATCCAACGAATTCGGCCCTTTGCCATCAGCCTTCCTTCCGTGACAACCGACGCAACGCATCATGAAAGTCTGTTCCCCTCGTGCGATTGACTCCGTTGACATCGCGATCGGATTCTGGTCTGGAACGTCGCGTGGCTTGACCACTCTTCGCTCTTCTTTTGTGAAATTCTGAATGACGTAAGCCAGGACCCCTTTTATCTGTTCGTCATTCAAGACTTTGCCCCAAGCCGGCATCGAGGTACCACCAACACCGTTTTTGATCGATTCGACCAACCGTTCATCCGTCTTGCTGTTCATAAATCCGGCGTTGGTAAAATCACGCGGATACGGATCGAGATACGTCGCGATCATTCCGGCACCATCGCCTTTTTCGCCGTGGCACCGAATGCATAAGTTCTGGTAGATCTCCTGCGGATTGTTAAGATTCGGGGCCTTATTGAGACTGATCAAATAGGCAGACATGGCTTTGTACTCATTGTCGCCGAAGGCAAAAGTAGGCATTATCGAGTCGGGGACAACGGAACGCGGATCCTTGAAATGAGCAACGATCCATTTGTCGT
This sequence comes from Chloracidobacterium sp. UBA7659, assembly GCA_002483395.1. Classification (GTDB taxonomy): domain Bacteria; phylum Acidobacteriota; class Blastocatellia; order Pyrinomonadales; family Pyrinomonadaceae; genus OLB17. Next base: position 2,777 of record DLHV01000216.1, read on the forward strand.
CTTTCATCAATCCTTCGAACGACAGGTCCGGTGCTATGCCTCCATCCTTGTCGCCGAGCTTGTGACATGCCACGCACGCTCGTTCGCTGATAAGCTGCTCGCCTTGTTTAATAACATCACCGGAAACCGGGACAACAGCCGCTGGGCTTCCCGGCATCTGTGGCGCCTGTGGCGCGATCTGTCCCTTGTTCAGTGTCGCCCGATAGCGATCGAGCGTTGTTTCCGAGAAATTAAAACCGCGGCGGCTTTTCAGGAATGTGACCAGGGCCTTAACCTCGTCATCCTTCAAGTTAAATTTCGGCATGAACGAAGTCGCGCTGTTTGCACGCGGGTCAACGACCGATTCCCATATGTAATCGATCTTCCATTTCTTGCCGACCTCGGTCAGGTCGGGTCCCAGTGTGCCGTTCGATATTCCTTCGATCCGATGACACCCGTAACAATTTTTCTGTGTGAAAAGCTCGCGTCCCTTGTTGACCAGCGGCGTGCTCTTAAAATCTTTGTCCGTGTGGCATTGAGCACAGTTTGCCTGCATGTACTCTTTACCCTTTAGCTTGTCTTTGAAATCCGCCCTCCAGTTTTCCTGCGCGACATACCCCAGCATTGGCTCCGGCCAGAATTCATCTTCGCCGTGAGCATAAAATTCCTTAAGGCCCCGGCCTTGGCCGTCATGACACACCGTGCAGCCTATATCCGAGAACTTATGTCGCCTTTCCCATTTTCCGTCGACCAGCTTGTCGCCCAACTCTTCGGAGTAAGGATGCGTTTTGTATGGATGCGGCGAATCTTTGAACCGCGGGTCGTCGGACGCAATATGACATGTCGTGCAGCGATCGACCCGCTCATTGCCGAATTGCGTAACTATGATCTGTTCGATCTTCGGGCTGCGGCCCGCGAGCGCTTCACGCTCTGCATCCGTTTTTGAAAGAGTTCGTGCCTGATCAAAATATGAAGTTTGATAGTTCTCCCATTTATGGAAGAACTGCTGATAAAAGACCATGCCGTGTACGACCAGAATCGCCAAGCTCGCAACCGCCAACGATAAACGCATCTTCATACCATCAACCCTCGACCCGCCCTAAAACGGCGACACAAACTCCCAATTCTGACCACGGAAAAATGTTCCAATAATGATGAGAACGACGTTGACTATTGCAAAAGTCAGAAACAGGATGTTTGCCAAAAGCCGTTCGCGCGAAAACCATTTGCCGATTCCCTTTTGAGCCCTGTCAAAATAGGGCACCAGCAAAAGGATCAACACCTCAATCGCCGGTATCCCGACGCCACCCCAAAATGCCGAGTAGCTGACCATTTCCTGCAGGCCGAGAAAATACCACGGCGCCTTTGCGGGATTTGGCGGATGAAGCATGTTTACCGGCTCTTCTAACGGGGCGTTGAAGAAGAACGACACTACCAGGACGCCCAAAACCGTCAGGATAAAAACGAACAATTCGGCAAGCAGCAGATTTGGATAGCTGAAGACCGAGTTGTCCGGCACATTGCCGACCTTTGTAAACGGGCCGCGAACCATGCCTTGAATGCCGTACCGCTTTTTCTCGATCACATTGATACCGACTGGAACGCTCGCCAGGGCCAGCGCGGGAGCAGCGGCCACTGCCGCCAGTGCCGGTAGCGGCGGTGATTCGGGTTGTGTTACGATGTCTGCGTCCGCGGGACGCGAAAGCCCGCCGTCCTTTCGTATCCGCCAGAAGTGCACCGCGATCATCAATGCCATCACAAGCGGCAAAACCGCAACGTGGAGAACGTAAAATCTAAGTAACGCTTCCTGGCCGACCGTTGTATCGCCCAGAAGCAAAAATCGGATCTGCTCGCCAAAAACCGGTGCGTAGCCCGCGATCGCGGTGCCGACGGTGATCGCCCAAAAAGCAAGCTGATCCCACGGAAGCAAATATCCCGTAAAGCTAAGGAATAAAGTCAAGAGGAAAAGGCCGACGCCGAGCACCCAATTGAACTCACGCGGCTTTTTATAGGAACCGGTAAAGAACACGCGGCACATGTGTAAAAAGACAGCCGCAACCATTCCGTGGGCCGACCACCGATGCATATTT
>DLHV01000216.1:4890-7254 GCA_002483395.1 Chloracidobacterium sp. UBA7659
TAGAACATCAGCAGCACGCCCGTCACCGTCAGAATAAGAAACAGAAAGAGGCTAATCAGACCCAGACCCATCGTGAACCACGGCCTTATCGTGTTTCGGTGAACCTTCACCGGGTGGATGTGCAAAAAGAAATTGGTAAAGCTTGTCTGCGAACGCCCGAGATCGGTGTGGGGGAGGTTGTGACGAAAAACGGACGACCAGGCGGCCGCCGGCATGTTTTTCAATACACCTAAAATCGTCGTCTTTTGGCTATTTTCGCTCATACGTTAAACCATTTTCCGGCAGTTATTTCTTTGCTCTTGTCGATTTCCAGCTCGCCATTCGGAGCCAATGTAAGCTCGAACCACGGCAAAGGCTTCGGCGCCGGGCCGCCCGTCACATTTCCGTCCTGATCGTAACGAGAGCCGTGACACGGACACGCGAAACCGGTATCGGCAACGCCGACAATACAGCCGAGATGTGTACAGGTGGTCGAGATCGCCGCCATCTTGTTGCCCTCTCGAATGATCGCAACCTTTTGCGTACCGAAGGCGATCCTTGTCCCGGGGGGAAAATCATCCGGCGTTCCAATGCTGAATCGGCTCGGCTGACCATATGTCGCCCGCGGCTTTATAAAGACAAGATTGGAAAAAACCGTTACTATTCCCGAACCTAAAAGTCCCATGCTTGTAAGCCACGCCAACACCTTCCGCCGCGATATCGGCTCGCCGCTTTCTGTTGAATTTTGAGCGTCGTATTTATCGCTCATTGCTGTTGTCCTCCTCGACTNNCGTTAACCAGTTCCTCTATGTCGGACCAGAAGACCTGGTATTTTGTTTCTTCGATGTCCCGAAAATAATCACGCTTGACCGCAAAGATAAAGATGAAGGCCGCACCGGCTCCCATAAAAAGACTTGCAATAATGGCGATCCACGTTAAGGTCATCGATTTCAAACCGCCGTTGAATACGTCGCAAAATCGGCAATTGTCTTGCCTTTCAAGTGAACGATCAGATCATCACGAATTCGCTTCCATTCGCCGCAAAAGGGACATGACGGACTCTCGTCCCGCGAGTGGCAAAGAATGCATTCGTCCAGATACGGATCCTGGTCAAGAACGCTGAAAACATCCCAAAGTGTTATGTTTTGCGGGTCCCGAGCCAGCAAATAGCCTCCGTGAACTCCCTTCACCGACCGCACCAGGCGGTGACGACGCAACTCCGCAAGAAGCTTTCTCAAATAAACGGGCGGTATTTTCTCGCTGACAGCAATCTCGTTCAGACCGCAAAGGCGTAAGTCGGTCTGCCGCGCCAAATACGCTAACGCCCTGATCCCGTACCCCGTGCCTTTTGAGAAGACCATCAGACTATTGCCTGCAATGCGGATTATTTTCTCCGCTTTAATATTTGCCTTTAAGGGCAATGTCGGACAATAATCATTTCCGATCATTTTTTTGATCGATTTGACCAATGAGGCTTGGAGGGATCAAAAAACTTGTTGAAGGCACCGCCGATCCGGCTTTTGCTATCGATCCGAACGGTTTGATCGCCGCCTGGAATCGATCTGCGTCCGAGCTTTTCGGCATTTCTGAAAGGGAGGCGGTAGGCCGTTTTTGCAGCGAGGTCGTCCATGGTATCGATGAATGCGGCCGAGCCTGCGAAAAGGACTGCTTTATCCAGCAGCAGGCACGAAATCACCAGCCGTTGAAGAGTTACGACATTCAGGTATCGGCACGTGGCGAGCAGCGGTGGTGCAACGTTTCGGTTTTGATAGTCGAAGCGGCCGAATCAAACTCTCCTTATACGATCCACATTGCCCGTCCCGCCGATCTGCAAAAACGGTTCGAGCTGCTGATGCGCGATTTCGTCGTTAGCGAGACAAATTTACCCGCGATCAATGTCGGCGAAATTCTATCGGCAAAACGAACGCCGACGAACTTTACGGACCTTTCCAAGCGAGAAACGGAAATTTTGCGGCTGGTGGCTAAAGGTGAAACAACCGCGAAGATTGCCGCCGATCTTTTCATTAGCAAAACAACGGTCAACAATCATGTAAAGCACATCCTGCGAAAACTCGGCGCACACACGCGGCTCGAAGCCGTTCGCCGGGCCGAGCAGGCAAGATTGATCTGATCACCACAATCTTTGTTTCAAAAACAAGCAGAATAAAGTGACTAGCGTAACGCAAACGTAAAAAGGAGCGTGATCGCTCACGCCCCTTCCGTTGGTTATTTATTCTGCCGGTCGTCCGGCAGCCTAATCAACTCATCTTCCTAGAAAAGGTACTCGGCACCCTCAAGGGCGGTATCCGTCGAAGCACCAAGTATGACGGTGGCATCGGTGGAACCTTCAACAAAAGTTGAGTTCTTGATATACCATCTGCCTTC
>DLHV01000176.1 GCA_002483395.1 Chloracidobacterium sp. UBA7659
CAAACGATTGTCATTCCCGGCTGTGTAAGGCCCTGTTCCGGACCGAATACGTGAATGATTCCTTGCTCGATCGCATCCAGATCGTATAGTTTTACGCCGAATTCACTACAATTTGCCCTGAGAGTTTCGACCTGCTGAGCTGCGATCGGATCCTTGAACGGAAGGTTTCGATTCTTCGTCGGAATCGCGTGATCTATGGTCGCAAAGGTGAGATCCGGCCGGCGAACCTTTCGGCCCGCAAGTCTCAAACCTTCAAAAGCCTGTGGCGAAGTGACCTCATGGATCAGATGGAGATCCACATATAAGAGCGACGGTTTGTCCGCTTCCTCATGGACGAGATGAGATTCCCAGATTTTATCGTAAAGCGTTTTCATCGTGCTTACACAGCGTGAAATGCATTGCCGATGTTAGCGTTTTCTACTGCGTAGCCGCTGACAAGTTTGCCCATCTCTGTCGTCGAGACTACCTTGGCGCAGTTTTCAGGAGCAATGTCAGCAGTCCGATAGCCCTCGTCAAGGACCTTCGCAATTGCATCGTCAACAGCCACCGCCGCGAGATCGTTCTTGGCCGAGTAACGCAAAAGCATCGCGACAGATGCTATCGCACCGATCGGATTAGCGATATTCATTCCCGCGATTTGCGGGGCCGAACCGTGCACCGGCTCGTAAAGCCCGATGTCGGATCCAATAGTCGCGGACGCCAGCATCCCGAGCGATCCGGTAAGAACAGCGGCTTCGTCGGACAATATGTCGCCAAACAAATTTTCGGTCAGGATCACGTCAAAACGCGTCGGATCGGTGACGAGGTGCATTGCACATGCGTCGACAAAAAGATGATCCAACTCGACCATCGGAAACTCGCCCGCTACACGGTTCACGGTTTCGCGCCATAGCTGTGATGTTTCGAGGACATTGGCTTTATCGACCGACGTTACCTTGCGCCTCCGGCCAAGTGCCGATTGGAACGCGACTCGTGCAACTCGTTCGACCTCCGCAACCGAGTATCGCATTGTATTGAATGCCTCGGTCCTGTCGGCGTTAAACGCCCGCGGTGTTCCGAAATATAACCCGCCCAGAAGTTCGCGGACAATCAAAAGATCGGTTCCGGCGAAAACTTCGGGCCGCAGAGGGGAAGAGTCGATCAATGCTGGAATTGCCTTTGCCGGGCGCAAATTGGCAAAGCCGCCCAGTGCCTTTCGCAGACCGAGAAGTCCGATCTCGGGCCGATGCTCGGGCAATAGATCGTCAAATTCGGGCGAGCCTACGGCCCCTAGCAGGACAGCGTCGCTGTTCAGACATGAGTCGAGCGTCCGTTCGGGTAGCGGCGAACTTGCTTCACGGATCGCGGCTCCGCCGATAAGATGCTCGTCGGTTTCGATCACAAGATCGAAACCGACTGCCACGTCTTTTAAGACGCGTATCGCTTCGCGTGTTACCTCAACACCGATCCCATCTCCAGGTAATACTGTAATTTTCATAAAAAGATCCAAATCTAAGCGGCGAGGACCGCCATATTGGAGTCGCGAACGATACCAAGCAGATCCTGATCGTAGATATTTTTCTTGCGGTCGGCAAGCGTGACAAAGCGGGAGTATATTTCCGCGATCTCATCCGGGTCGAAGCTGAAACCCATTTCTTCATACCGCGATGACAATGCGTGCCGCCCCGAATGTTTTCCGAGCACGATATCGTTCTTTGGGATGCCGACCGATTCCGGCGTCATTATCTCGTAGCAAAGCGGGTTGCTCAAAACTCCATGTTGATGAATGCCGGCTTCGTGTGCAAATGCGTTGCGCCCGACGATTGCTTTGTTCGGCTGGACGCCGAAACTTATGATGGATGACAGCAGTTCGCTGGCCGGGTATAGCTGCGTTGTGTCGATATTATTTTCGTACGGGATCTTGTCGGCTCTAACGGCACAGGCCATGATTACTTCTTCCAACGACGCATTTCCTGCACGTTCGCCGATGCCGTTGATCGTACATTCAATCTGTCTGGCCCCTGCGTCGATCGCCGCCAGGCTGTTTGCGACCGCGAGGCCGAGATCGTTATGGCAATGCACGCTGATCGTTACGTTTTTATCGCCGACCACGCGTTCCTTTACCGTTCTGATCAGATTGGCGTACTCAGTCGGAAGCGTGTACCCAACCGTATCCGGTATGTTCAAGATCGTAGCACCTTCGTCAACCGCGACACCAAGAACCTCACAGATGAAATCGACATCGCTCCTCGTTGCATCTTCAGCCGAAAACTCGACTTCGTCCGCCAGGCCGCTGGCGAGCCGAACCGCATTCTTAGTCATTTGCAGAACTTCTGCACGCGGTTTCTTAAGCTTATACTGCAGATGTATGTCCGACGTGGCAACAAATGTGTGTATGCGCGATCGTTTTGCACCTTTCAAAGCATCGGCCGCACGATAGACATCCTCGGCGACTGTCCTTGCTAGCGCAGCGATCGTCGCATTTTCGCATTCCAGCGACACGGCGCGAACGGCCTGAAAATCGCCTTCCGACGCTATTGGAAAACCGGCCTCGATGACATCGACGCCCAAGAGCTCAAGCTGACGAGCCATCTTTGTCTTTTCATCAAGATACATCGAACAGCCAGGCGACTGTTCGCCGTCCCGCAATGTCGTGTCGAAAATTGCAATTTTTTCAGCCTTCATAAACTTCTCCGTCAAGCAAAAAATGAGTGGACCGATCAAAAAAAGCCACTCCACGCGAAATCTTATATTGCCGGATCGGTCAAAGTCAATATTATATATTCACTTTTTACATAATATATTGTAATGTACAAATCATCGCTCTGAATAAATGTTATGCTGATATTAGTCTGTGTTTTATTACTCTTTGTCGTAGAAAATTTCTTATGGATATTAATCAGCTTGAAGTTTTAGTTACGGTGGCTCGTGAAAAGAGCTTTTCGCGGGCGGCGGAGATACTCGATCGAACACAGCCGGCTGTCAGCCAGGCGATTAGGCGGCTCGAGACCGAGATCGGCGAAACGCTGTTCGATCGCTCTTCCAAGGACGGAACGCTCACATACGCTGGCGAGGTCCTGGTCGGGTATGCTCGCCAAATGCTGAACCTTCGGCACACGGCAAACAATGCGATCAAGGAATTGCGCGGGCTGCACAAAGGAAAAGTGACGATCTCTGCCAACGAGCACACTGTTTTTTGCCTTTTGCCGGTCATTCGTGAATTTCGCGAACGTCACCCGAATATCAAGATCGAGGTCCAACGCGGCGTAGCCAGCCGAATTCCGAAAGAAATAACTGCGCGGGAAGTTGAACTTGGCGTCATTTCCTTTAAGCCGAATGATGAATCATTACGATCGGTTTCGATCCTGACCGACGAATTGATGCTGATTGTCGCCCCAACACATCGGTTTGCCGCCCGCAAATCAGTGTCGGTCAAGGAGCTTGGCGATGAAATATTTATCGCTCATAACGCGGTTTCGCCGTACCGGCACAAGGTCATCGAGACATTTGAAAAGAACAAAACGACGCTAAATATTGCGGTTGAGCTGCCATCGCTTGAAGCTATTAAGCGGCTGGTCGAGACCGGAGCCGGGGTTGCCCTAGTGCCAAAGCTTGCAGCTAAAGTTGAAACCGCAAACGGCCAACTTGTTGGATTGTCCGTGGCCGAAATGAAATTTGAACGAAAACTCAATATCGTTTACCGGCGGAATTCGGTTCTGTCCCATGCGGCGGAAGCATTTCTGAAGACCGCGAAGGAGATGAGTAAAGGTTAACCAGATGATCGGATGTAGTGCCTGTCGGAAAAACATTATTAGTTAGTCGATCCTTAACAATTGAA
>DLHV01000227.1:0-156 GCA_002483395.1 Chloracidobacterium sp. UBA7659
ACGAAGCGATGCGTCTCGTGCCGGTTCGAGATATGTCGCTGGAACGAGCTCTGGAATTTATCGCCGATGACGAATTGATCGAGGTGACGCCCAAATCTATCCGCCTGCGAAAACGCGTCCTGAAAGTGAACGAGCGGCCGAAGAAATAAATTTTTT
>DLHV01000227.1:182-7387 GCA_002483395.1 Chloracidobacterium sp. UBA7659
TCTTCCACGTACATCTCGTATCCGTGGGCGTCATCGTAATAGTATCGATGGTTCTTTTGGTCCTCCCTCCATACATTATTATCTTCGGCTTCGAGCGGTTCATCGGCCTCTTTGCAATCTTCCTTCGGCTTTTTTGGCATATGTACTTTATAATCGATTCAACTTAGCTCGCCAAATCTTCTTTATGAGACCGAGAAAATATTTAGTCAGTCTGGCACTGATTGTGGCCGGTGTTGTATCGTCCCATTTCAGCACGGCGTCCTCCGCACAGGCACCGGGGGTCGAACGCGTAAATCTCGATTATCAAGTCGCCGCCATTCTCTACCAACAGAAGGCAGCCGAATACCGGGCACTTTGCTACCAGGCGTTCAATCTGGCGCAATGGCGGCTTAATGCGGATCTCGACACGAAAAATGTTAGGAAGCTGCCTAAAACCGAGAGGAAAATGCCTCGTGCGATCGTCGTCGATATCGACGAAACTGTGTTGGACAATTCGCCCGCCCAAGCTTATTCCGCGAAAAACGGCATTGGCTTCAACCTGAAAGATTGGTACGCCTGGGGCGAAATGCGAAAGGCCAAAGCCGTGCCGGGCTCGGTCGAATTTCTCAATTACGCCGTGTCGAAAGGCGTTAAGGTCTTTTACATTTCAAACCGCGACGAAGTGCAAAAGGCCGCCACGATCGAAAATCTCCAAAAGGCCGGCCTTAAGGATGTCTCGGTAGACAACGTGATGCTCCGCACGAAAGAATCGAGCAAGGACGCGAGGCGTGCAACCGTCGCCGCAAAGTACCGGATAGTGCTGCTCGCCGGCGATAATCTAGACGATTTCACAAGCGCCTTCGAACGCAAGTCCGTCGCCGACCGCTTTGCGGAAACGGACAAGGCCAAAAATGAATGGGGCAAAAAGTTCATCGTGTTGCCGAATCCAATGTACGGAACCTGGGAAAACGCGATCTACGAGTACGGCCGCCTGACAGAAGCCCAAAAGTCCGAAAAACGTGCAGCGGCAATGGAATTGCCGTGAATGGAGCGCGAGCGTCTCGCTTGCCTCCAGAGAGCGGGGAGATTCAGCGAAGATTGTAGAGATAAAGCACCGCGGCCCAACCGCTCGGCAATATTGGTGGTGCCTCGTCCAGTTCATCAGCAGCGACAATCATTTGTTCAAGGAAATACTTCGCATGCCAGAAGCCTTGCAGTATCGGGAGCGTTTCTTCAACCCAGTTTTGGTTTGTTCGGGCCGGATCGAATTTCTTGCCGATGGCCTTGCGAGTGATTGCAACGAAATCGCTATTAAGCCTTGTCGAGTCCGGAGCCAGACTGTTAAACAGTTCGGTGGAGCTTCGAATCAGGTCGACCATAATGAACACCTTGAAACTCTGATGGTAAAAGCGATAAACAAGATCTGGCTCTTCCTTCTTGAACCAATCAAGTTTGCTCTGAATTTCAGACCTGCGTTCCTTTATCGTTTGAAGAAGCGTCGTAGCCAACGCGTGCCGCTTTTCATGTGCGGCCTTGATCTCGGCAAGTATTTCCTGCCGTGTCTTGCGTGCAGATGACGAGCTCATATTGATTTTCCTCTATCGCTTATTATACGAAATCGCCTATACTCATTTTTCGAAAAACTACCCTAAACATGAACAAGAAACCTTCGCTGATAGTATTTTGTCGTTTGATTATCTTAGCCTTTTTGCTCGTCCAGTGCATTTCGGCTCAAACGCTCACCGTCCGCGACATTATGGCTGAGCCTTCGATCGCCGGGATGCGGGTTGAGGGCGAAAAGTTGTCGCCGGATGGGACGAAGGTCGTCTATCTCTGGAATGCCGAGGGCAAAATGCCTCGCGATCTTTACCTTGTTTCAACCAGCGGCGGCACACCAAGCGTGATATTGCGAAACAGCGACCTTCCAGTACCGACGCGAACGCCACAGCCGGAAAGTAAGCTGAATTACGGCGTCGAGATCCGCGACGAATTTGTAAAGGCCCGCGAAGACCAGCTTGGCGGTTTTGAGTGGTCGCCGGATTCGAAGAAGCTCGTGTTTTCGTACGGCGGCGATGTTTACGTATTGGACTTAGAAACCGAATTTACGGGCGATCAAGCCGCCCGTGTTCAGTCGAAATGGGCCGATTACGCAGCCGGTATGATTCGTCGTGCCAATTTGGTTCCGTCACTCATAAAGTCAATGCAAGACGCCGGCATTCAAGAGACGGAGCTCTATCGACAACTGTCAGACGCACAAATAAGACTATTGAGTTTGCTGACGGTAACTGCAAACGGCTCAAAAACTCTTCAAGAGAGACAATCGGCGATCGCTTCGGACAATGCATTGACAAATCAGCTAGATAGAATACGCAGTCTCACTGAAAACTATCCGGTGTTAAAACAAAATGAAAACTTCATGAAGCAAACCGATGAGATTTTAGGTGTCGAAAATCGAATCAATGTTGCTCGTATGGATTTCAAAGAGGCAGTCCGGAAAGATAATCCGAAACGCTTTACGAAGACGCAATCGCCGGAATCCGGTGCCCGTTTTCTGGATAACGAGCGGATTCTGTTTTCCCAATCAGGAAATGCGTTTGTGCTCAACATGGCCGATTCGACAATTACACAGATCACAAAAGAGGCAAATCAGCAGAATTTTGTGTCAGTCGGAAGTATAACGCCGAACAAGGCCGGGACGCTCGTTGCCTACGTGGTGTCAGATGGTTCAAAACAGCGGGCGTTGGTGGTGCCGAACTACCTTCCGGAGTTCGTCGGTGCAAATAATCCTCGCCGCGGTTGGTCGGAACAGAAGTTATTCGTAACGCCCGCCGACGGCAGTCGCGATACGCCGTTCGAGATCAAGCTGCCAAAGCCGGAAGGAGTCAGCAATTTCCGGCGGATGGTTTGGACCGCCGACGGACGAAGCCTGATCGTCGACCGCGTCGATAAAGACACAAAACGCCGCCAACTTTATTATGTTCACAACGTCGGCAGCAAGGCCGAGCAGATCATTCTCGTCACCGAGGAAACGGACGACAAATGGCAGGCTTCTCTTTCCGTCATTTTTGAACCAAATCCAAAAGATCCTTCGCAGCTTTTCTTTGGGTCTGAGCGGGACGGTTTCAATCATCTTTACCTCGCCAAGCTGGAACAACTCAAACCCGAGCCGAACCCGACCGGCGTAATTCGCGGAGAAGGCGATCCCGGCTATTCATCAAATGTCGCCATCACGCAGATNNTGGAGTGGGCGAAATGGGTTGATGGAAAAATCCTCTTCAACTCAACTCAGAAATCAACCGTGAGCCGTGAATTTTACGTTGCTGATCCCGTGGACGGGTCAATTTCAATTTTCGCGACTGGCGACGAGGCAATGAGAGTGAATCCGCAGGTTTCCATCGAGGGCTCGCCGATCCTATTGTTCGACAGTTCAAAATGGGACGGGCCGTCCGATCTCTACACAGCGGCGATTTGCAAGTCATANNGAACACCGTCCCGGTTTCGTTTCAACGGCTGACTCTAACAACTATTACCGAGAGTTCATGTTCAACGAGATGCTGGTGGAGAAGGGCTACGTCGTCCTAGACATCGACTATCGCGGATCGGCGGGATATGGGCGGGATTGGCGGACGGATGTTTACGATTTTCTCGGCGGCAAGGACTATGACGACCATATCGACGCGATCGATTTTATGGTCAAGAACTATGCGGTGAATCCGGCAAAAGTTGGTGCTTACGGCGGAAGCTACGGCGGGTTTATGGCGGCGATGCTGGCGACGCGGGCACCGGACAAGATCGCGGCTGCTGCTCTAAGGCCGGTGATGGATTGGAAGAATTATTTCGCGGCAAATCCCGGTTATACCGCCCAGCGGCTTGGATTCCCCGACAAGAATCCCGAAGCATACAAACGCAGTTCGCCGATCACATATGCCGACAAGCTTGAGAGGCCTTTGCTGATCCTCCACGGAATGTCGGATGATAATGTCCATGTTCAGGATTCCGTGCAGATGATCGAAAAGCTTATCAGGCTTGGCAAAACAAAATACTTTGAAGCTATGCTGTATCCTTCGGAAAATCACGGATTTGTAAGGCCGGAAAGCTGGACGGATGAATACGAGCGGATTTTTGCTTTCTTCGAAAAACATCTAAAATGAATTTTTCACCACGGAGACACAGAGACACAGAGAGTTAGGACGAGAGATTAGCCGCAGATTTACGCAGATGACGCGGATATATGTCGGGATTAATTGGCGAAGACTTTTTTCAGTGTTTATCCGCTTGATCCGCGTTAATCGGCGGCAAAATATCTTCTCTGTGTCTCTGCACCTCTGTGGTAAAACACCTTATGAGAATACTCGTCACCGGCGGTGCCGGTTTTATCGGCTCGCATCTTTGCGAGAGGCTCCTCGCGGAAGGGCATGAAGTAGTATGTCTCGACAATTTCTTTACGGGCAGCAAGGCGAATATTGTTCATCTTTTGGACAACAAAAGCTTCGAGCTTATACGCCATGATGTCACCGAGCCGATCCTTCTGGAAGTCGATCAGATCTACAACCTCGCCTGTCCTGCATCGCCGGTCCACTATCAGTACAACCCGGTAAAGACAGTAAAGACCAGCGTTATGGGCACGATCAACATGCTCGGCATGGCGAAGCGTGTTAAGGCCCGCATACTTCAGGCATCGACATCGGAAGTGTACGGCGATCCGCTCGTCCATCCCCAAACCGAAGATTATTTCGGCAACGTCAACCCGATCGGCCTCCGAAGCTGTTACGATGAAGGCAAGCGTGTCGCCGAGACCCTGATGATGGACTACCACCGCCAGAACGGCGTCGATACGCGTATCGTCCGCATTTTCAATACTTACGGCGAGCGAATGATGGAAAACGATGGCCGCGTGGTTTCGAATTTCATTGTTCAGGCCCTTCGCGGCGAGGAATTGACGATCTATGGCGACGGCAGCCAGACGCGTTCTTTTTGTTACGTGAGCGATCTGGTCGATGGGCTGATCCGGCTGATGAATGCTGAGGCGAACGATATTCAGATGCCGGTCAACATCGGGAATCCGGGCGAGTTCACCATGAACGAGTTGGCCGAGGAGATCGGTAAAACCATAGGTACGGAAATTCGGGTAAAATACCTTCCATTACCAGCGGACGACCCAAAACAAAGGCAGCCGAATATCGAAAGGGCGAAAGCTTTATTAGGCTGGTCGCCAACGGTGCCGTTAGCGGAGGGATTGAAGAAAACCGTGCTATATTTCTCGACAAGACTGAAAGTCTGACTACTTCTGGTAAAATTGTAAACAAATCATTTATGAGCGTAGAAGAAAGAGTAAGGCGTGTTGAAGAGGCAATTTTGATCATGAAGGACCTGCTCGTAAGTCATGATGATCGGCTCGAAAAGTACTTTAATACCGTTCGCGAGGCGCGCGCTGATTTCGATTTCAAGCTGAACGCATTGATCGATGCTCAGCTAAAGAACGAACAGGAAATAGACAAACTTAATGAAGCGTCCAAATCGCAGCTCAACCGGATTGAAAAACTCGAAAACAAATAACGGAAAATGAAAATTCTCATCACAGGCGGAGCTGGTTTCGTCGGAAGCCATCTTGCCGATAAATTGATCGGGCAGGGACACGACATAACGGTCATCGACGACCTGTCAACCGGGCGTTATTCAAACGTCGAGCATCTCGAAGGTACCAAGCATTTTCGTCTCATCATCGACACCGTTTTGAACGAAAAGCTGATGGAAGAACTGATTCGCGAAACGGACCACGTTTACCATATGGCAAGCGCCGTTGGCGTAAGATTGATCATGGAACATCCCGTGAAAACGATCGAGACGATCTTCCGCGGCACCGACGTCGTGTTGGGTTTCTGCTCGCGTTACCGGAAACGTGTCCTAATCCCGAGTACATCCGAAGTCTATGGCAAATCCGCTACCGTTCCTTTTAAGGAAGACGACGACTTACTCACCGGTCCGACTGACAAACACCGCTGGGCTTACGCTTGTGCTAAAACGCTCGACGAGTTCCTTGCTCTTGCTCATTGGAAGGAAACTCGTTTGCCGGTCGTAGTGGTTCGCCTGTTCAATACGGTCGGCCCGCGTCAAACCGGCCAATACGGAATGGTTGTTCCGCGTTTCGTCGAAGCCGCTTTAACGAATGAAACTATCGAGGTCCACGGCGACGGCACTCAATCCAGATGCTTCGGCCACGTCCTTGATATTGTCGAGGGCTTGACCAAGCTGCTTGATAACACGGCTTGTTTCGGTCAGGTGATAAATCTCGGCAATGACGAAGAAGTCACGATAAAACAGCTTGCCGACAAAGCGATCCTTTTGGCCGCCAGCAGCAGCAAAATCCGGTTTGTACCATACGACGAAGCGTACGGCGAAGGGTTCGAGGATATGCAGCGCCGCGTGCCGAGTCTTGCAAAAGCCGGAAGATTGATCGGTTACAAGCCAACCCGGACGCTCGATGACATCATCAATGATGTAGCCGCCGAGTTCAGAAAAGACTCTGCGGGTCAATCAAAGAATGTTGCTAACTAATCCAATAAAATTGACATTAGGGCATCTGCTGCTGTTAACCGTCGCGTGCTCTGCGGCAGTTTCGGCACAGACCGGCGGTTTAAAAGGCAAGATCAGGACGAACAGCGGCAACGGCATTGCAAACGCCAATGTGACGGTTCGAAAAGACGGAAAAGACCTTAAAAGCGTAAACGCCAACAGCAGCGGAAATTTCGTGATCGAAGGCATCGAACCCGGAAGCTACAATTTAGTAATCGACGCGAAAGGCTACAGCTCGGGCATCCTCTACAACGTTGAAGTGAAGAAAAACAAAGTTCGCGATCTTGGCGACCGGCTGATTTTGAATATCGATCAGGGTACACAGGTCATACTAAAAGGGAGTGTTTTCTTTCGCGAAGGAACCAGCGTGACCGGAGCCAGGGTCGAGATCGAAAAGATCAACTCTGATGGTTCATCAAAACGTCTTGGCAGCACGTACACGAACGTCAGCGGGGAGTTCACGATCCGGCAGCCCGATAGTGCCGCCAAATTCCGTGTGACTGCTTCTTATAAAGGCGTGTCGGGGACAAAGGAGATTCAGGTCGACAATGCCGCCGTGTACAGGCTTGCGATCACGTTGGATCTTTCAAAAGCGGACAAGGAATAGTAAAGACAATTCCCCGTTTAGAAGCGGGCTTGCCCGCCACTCTTTT
>DLHV01000100.1:0-2919 GCA_002483395.1 Chloracidobacterium sp. UBA7659
GGGTACAGCCAGTACTACAACCGCCGATACAAAAGACCTATGCCCTGGAAATAGCGCTCAGAGGGAAATTTGATCGACCGCCCGCCGTGCATATCGCGGCGGGCGGTTCTTTTTTTGTGAAACAAGAGGCATGTTTCCAGCGTAAAAAACCCTTTGCCTGAGAAATACAGAAAATTTAGACCTTCTTTCTACCCTATGTTTAAGAAAATATCTGCCCGTGAGTTCGTCGTTCTATTCTTAATATTTTTGATCGGATCGGCGTCGGCCGTGTCGGCCCGCCCGATGCCGCAGTTCAATATCTTTCAGCCAGCCGAAACGACAAAGCTTCCGCCCGTTAATTGGATCAGGAGTCGGACGATCGATATAAGAGATATTTCGATCGACCTGCGTTTCGATTGGGAAAAAGACCAGGCCATCGGCTCGACCGTTATCACACTTGCCCCATTTGCCGATACCGACCGGTTTCCGCTCGACGCCGCTTCGATGACGATCGAATCGGTCGCCTTGGCCGATGGTACGGTGCTGAAATATAACTACGACGGCAAGAAGGACAACGATAATCTCGAAGTTTTGCTTGGCCGCATCTATCCGGCGGGCGAGGATATAAAGGTAAAGGTCAGCTACCGGACAAATTACGTGAACACGGCCGATTCGGATACGGCGATCGGAAGCTTTGGCCGCGGGCTGCGGTTTATCAAGCCGAGCGCGGACGATCCGAACAAGCCGAGACAGATCTGGTCGCAGGGCGAGAGTGAATTCAACCGGTACTGGTTTCCGTCATACGATACGCCGAACGATTTTCGCACTACGGAGCTGCGGGCGACGGTCGACAAGCCGTTCACCGTTGTCTCGAACGGCAAACTGGTCGAGACAAAGGAGAACGCCGACAACACGCGGACGTTTCATTGGAAAATGGATGTTCCATACACGAACTATTTGACGTCGATAGTCGTTGGCGATTACAAGATAGTCGAGCAGAACGCTGGCGGGATCCCGGTTTATAACTACGGTTATACGACCGAGGCGAAGGAAGTTGCCGCAACCGTCAAAAATCTCCCAGACACGATCAAATTCTTCTCCGAAATTACCGGCGTAAAGTATCCCTACGCCAAATATGCTCAGACATTTGTCGAAGATTTCGGCGGCGGTATGGAGAACATTTCGGCCACGACGCAGATCGAGGAGATGATCCACGACGAACGGGAGCTTCTCGATACGGACAGCGAATCGCTGCAGTCGCACGAACTTGCGCATCAGTGGTTTGGCGATTATGTCACGTGCCGCGATTGGGGACAGATCTGGCTTAACGAGAGCTTTGCGACATATATGCAGGCGATGTGGGATGAACGGCTGAAGGGCCACGACGAGTTCCTCTATTCCGATATCAGGAGCAATCAAAACAATGTGCTCGATTCGTGGAAAGAAGGAAACCGCCGGCCGATCGTAACAAAATATTACGCCAACAAGGATGCGATGTTTGACAACTACGCGTATCCGGGCGGCGGTTCGGTTCTGCACATGCTGCGAAAGCACTTGGGCGACAAACTCTTTTACAAATCACTTAACAATTATCTGACCACCAATGCCCATCAGCCGGTTTCTACCGAGGACCTTCGGATCGCGGTAGAGGAATCGAGCGGGCAATCGATGGACTGGTTCTTTGACCAATGGCTGTATCGGATGGGCCACCCGATATTTGAAATCACTCAGAGTTACGACGATGCTGCGAAGAAGCTGACGCTCAATGTAAAGCAAACACAGAAGCCTGATCTGACGAACGAATATCCGCAGGTCGAATTTTTCCAGAGCAAGGTCGATGTCGAGATCGACGGGCGGGTCGAAACTGTCTGGCTCAAGCCGCAGGCCGAGAATGTCTTTACATTTGACTCGGCGGCTAAGCCGAAGCTTGTTAATTTCGATTACGAAGGCACACTGCTCAAGGAAATGAAGTTCGAGAAATCGGTCGACGACCTTATTTACCAACTTCAGAACGACAAGGATGTTTTGGGCCGTCGCTGGGCTCTCAGTATGTTAGAACAAAAAAGCAGTATCGAAGCCATTAGGGCTATCAAGTCTGCAATAACAAATGACAAGTTTTGGGGAATACGGCGAGATGCTGTAGAGATTGTCACTTCTTGGCCTCCACCGCCAGCTCCAGCAGCCGGTTCAGCCCCCTCTGCTCCTAATTATCTAGCCGAAGTTGTGGCTGCAGCAAAGGACACTAACAATCAGGTTCGAATATCTGCGCTTCGCGGGCTTGCGACACATCGTTATCGGCAAGGCGTTGAAATGTATTTGGCAAATCTGAGTGACCGAAGCTACGGTGTCATTGATGCATCTGCACTTGCCCTTGCTAAAACTGGTGACGCGCGTGCATACGACGCACTTTTAAAACTCACAAACACGCCGTCGTGGAAGGGCCGTATTCAGATCGCCGCGTTCAACGGCCTTGCCGAGCTTGGAGATAAACGTGCATTCGATATCGGCTACAAGACCGTTACCGATAAGAATCAGCCGCTTTATATAAGAACCGCTGCCGCGTCGGTGATCGGCGCGACCGGCAAAGGCAACCCGCGTGCATATCCGTTGATCTTCGAGCAGTTCAAAAAAGCCTATGACGCGAACAACACCCAGAGCCTTATTAATAGCGTCGAGGCCCTGATCCAGATCGCCGACCCGCGCGGCCAGGAAGCCTTCGACATGCTCAAAACGAAGTACAAGGATCNNACAATCCCAATGTGATGCAGGCGATCGCGCAGTACGAAGCCCAATTCAAGGCCGCGATCAAGAAATAGCGTCAATACCGCAAGTGCTGCCGGCCGGTTCTTTCTTTTGGTACGTTTAGGATGGCCGGATCGGCCTTCGGAAGTGGGCGGGTAGTTCGGTTCGCGGGCATAGAGAACCACCCCGTCAGCGGAA
>DLHV01000100.1:2971-17979 GCA_002483395.1 Chloracidobacterium sp. UBA7659
ACGCAATGAGCATGGCCGGGGTTGAAGAGATCCCCGGCCATCTCTACTTTAAATCGACGCTATGTGCGACGGCACACTGACACGGGCACCTTCCCTGTTATTCTGAAATTACGGGAGACAGCTAGGATAGCATGCGGCGAGCCGGCGGGTGAGATAGCATAACGTCCCAACTTATCCCGCAAACGCAGATTTTTCTTGTTCACGCCCTTCACATTTATAAAAGCAATCTTTTTTTGTCGATGAGGAGTCCGAAGCCCTGCGATACGTTTATGACTGCGAAAGCCTGAAATACAGGCGGTCGGGTTGACTGCGGACCGTTATCCCGTTAAACTCAGTATCAGCTTATGTGGTGAGTTAGGGCGACTTGCGACCACAATAAAAATCGCTAAAAAGCTAAGAGTTTCAACTGAATATTTTTTATAAGAAAACTCTGTGCTTGTGCGGCGCAGGGTTTTTTTGATTTTTGGCAATTCCAGAATTATGAATGGTGGAACGATTGAAATTGATGTCCGGATCACCGACGAAGATTATCGCAGAACATGGTTTTGGTTTAACAAGACCTCATTGACTACTTGGGCTGTTGTCGGAGTTGTGTCGGTGGTTCTGTTTTTCTTCGGCGCGATTTTTGTGACATCGTCACGACCTGAGGTTCCCTTACTCATTTTCGTGCCAATCTTAAGTCCTTTTTTTATCTCCATATATATCCGATGGCACCTTTTTCGAAAGATTCGAAGACAGGCAGCTATTATGGCATCGACAAATGAGCGGAAGCGGTTTTCGTTCAGTCGTAACGGAATGAACGTGGAATCGGATTCGACGTCAGTGCAGACTAGTTGGAGCGGCTTTTTTAGGATTCAGGAAATAGAAGCTGATTTTTTATTCTTCACACTACGAAACGTATTTTTTCCAATCCCCAAGGGGTTCTTTCGCAACGCGGCAGAGATAAACAAAATGAGGAAACTCATCACAGAAAACGTCAGCGAGGCCAAAAGAGTTTTAATCCGGTAGTTTTATGAGCAATTTTCTCGATCTATTAAAACAAAAGATCGTCATCTTCGACGGGGCGATGGGGACCTATCTTCAGTCGCTGAATCTCTCGCTTGACGACTGGGGCGGGGCGAATTTTGAGAATTGTTCAGAGAATTTACTGTACACGCGGCCCGACGCCATAGAGAAAGTGCATACAAGTTTTCTTGAAGTCGGGTGCGACGTTATCGAGACAAACAGCTTTGGCGGCAGCGAGGTCGTGCTGTCGGAGTTTGGGATCGCGGAGAAGACTTATGACGTGAACCGGCGGGCCGCGGAGCTGGCAAAGCGGGTTGCAGGCGATTTTTCGACAAAGGAGAAGCCGCGTTTTGTGGCGGGTTCTATCGGGCCGGGAACGAAGCTGCCGACGCTGGGGCACATTACTTACAAAGATTTAAAGAATGCCTACCGCGAACAAGTGCGGGGATTGGTTGACGGCGGCAGCGACCTGTTGATCGTCGAGACATGTCAGGATTTACTTCAGACAAAAGCTGCGCTCGCTGCGATCTTTGAGCTTTTTGAGAAGAATAAAGTACGAATTCCGGTGATCGCACAGGTGACGATCGAAACGTTCGGGACGATGCTGAACGGGACCGAGATCGCAGCGGCGTTGACGGCGCTCGATCCGTTTCCGATCGATGTCATCGGAATGAACTGCGGCACCGGGCCGAAGCAGATGGCCGAGAGCTTTAAATATCTCTGCGAAAATTCGACGCTGCCGGTGTCCGTGCTGCCGAACGCGGGACTGCCCGAGGTGAAGGACGGCAAGCAGCACTATGACGAAACGCCGGAGAGCTTTGCGGCGCAGGTGGAGCATTTTGCAAAGGATTACGGCGCGAATATTGTCGGCGGATGCTGCGGGACGTCGCCGGAGCATTTGAAGATGGTTGTCGAAAGGCTAGAAGGGATTTCGCCAAAGGTGCGAAATCCAAAATCGACGCCGGCGGCTTCGTCTATCTATTTTCAGCAGCCTTATTCTCAGGACGCTTCGTTTTTGATCGTGGGCGAGCGGGTGAATGCTTCGGGGTCGAAGAAGATGCGTGATTTGCTGGAAGTGGAGAATTGGGACGGGCTTGTAAATCTTGCGAAGTCGCAGGAGAAGGAAGGCGCCCATATTCTGGATGTGAACGTCGATTTTGTCGGGCGCGACGGCGTTACCGATATGAACGAGCTTGTTTCGCGGCTGGTGACGAACGTCAAGATCCCGATAATGCTCGATTCGACCGAGTGGGAAAAGATGGAGGCCGGCCTGCAGCACGCGGGCGGCAAGTGTCTGCTCAATTCGACAAACTACGAGGACGGCGAGCCGCGTTTTCTAAAGGTTTTGGAGCTGGCGAAGGAATACGGCGCTGGCGTTGTCATCGGGTTGATCGACGAAGCGGGTATGGCCCGGACATCTGAGGACAAATTGCGGATCGCTTTGCGAGCCTTCAAACAGGCAACGGAATTTGGCATCGAGCCGCACGATATTTTCTTCGATCCCCTGGCATTGCCGATCTCAACGGGCATCGAAGAGGACCGAAGGAATGCCGAGCAGACTATCGCGGCGATCAAAGAAATTCACGCTCAGTTGCCGGAAGCGAATATCATTTTGGGTGTGTCGAACATTTCGTTTGGGCTGAATCCGGCTTCGCGGATCGTGCTGAATTCGATCTTTTTGCACGAGTGCGTTGAGGCCGGGATGAACTCCGCGATCGTAAATGCTTCGAAGATTCTGCCGCTGAATAGGTTTAATGAGCAGGAGATCGAGGTCGCTCTGGACCTGATCTACGACCGGCGAAAATGGAGCGGGGACACTCTTGTCCCNNNGACAAGAGTGTCCCCGCTCCGAACGCGATCTGCATCTACGATCCGCTGACGGAATTTACGACGCTGTTCGAAGGCAAGACGGCGACTTCGATGAAGCCGGATATCGCCAATCTTCCGATCGAGGAAAGGCTGAAGCATCATATTATCGACGGCGAAAAGATCGGTTTGNNGGTTTGGATGATTCGCTGAAAGCTGCGCTCGAGCAATATCCGCCGCTCGAAATTATCAACACGATTCTGCTTGACGGAATGAAAACGGTCGGCGATCTTTTCGGCAGCGGGCAGATGCAATTGCCGTTTGTGCTGCAGTCGGCCGAGGCGATGAAGGCGGCGGTCAAGTTCCTGGAGCCTTTTATGGAGAAGGCCGAATCAACAAACAAGGGAACACTTGTGCTGGCGACCGTGAAGGGCGANNTGCTTGCGACCGTGAAGGGCGATGTGCACGATATCGGAAAGAATCTGGTCGATATTATTTTGACGAACAACGGCTACAAGGTCGTAAATTTGGGGATAAAACAGCCTATCGACAGCATTCTGGAATCGCTGGCGGAAACGAAAGCGGACGCGGTGGGAATGAGCGGTTTGCTTGTGAAATCGACGCTTGTCATGCGCGACAATCTGGAAATAATGAACGAGCGGGGAATTAACGTACCTGTTATTCTGGGCGGTGCGGCGCTGAATCGCAGGTATGTCGATAACGATCTCATTCCGCTTTACGACGGTGAGCTTTTTTACGCCCGGGATGCGTTTGACGGCCTGCATACGATGGACCTTTTGACGAGTGCGGAACGCGGAATGCGAAATGCGGAATCAAGAGCGGCTGCGGCGGGCAACGGGGCAGAACCGCCTGCGTTAGCGGGTGGTCTAACCGAACAGATCGAAACCGTAACCGACGCGGAAGATCTGGTTGGAGAAGACGCCAAACTCGGCAAGGCGGTGGCGCGTGTGTCGATACGCTCAATGGGCGATACAACGCATACGACCCGGTCGGATGTTTCGACGGACGCTGCGATCCCGGCTCCTCCTTTCTATGGATCAAAGGTCGTTGAGATCACTGATCTGAACAAGGTTTTTTCTTTTATCAACGAAACTGCTCTTTTTAAAGGCCAATGGCAATACAAGCAGGGCAAGCGGTCAACGGAAGAATACGAGGCGATATTGCAAGAGACCGTCTATCCGAAATTCGCCGGGGTAAAAGCCCAGGCGATTCGCGAAAAGCTCCTTGAAGCAAAGCTTGTTTACGGCTATTTTCCATGCCGGTCGAGCGGAAACGATCTGATCATCTATCAAGACGACGAAAAGACCGAACGGATGCGTTTTACGTTTCCACGCCAACCGGTTGATCAACGCGGCGGCAAAAACCTTTGTCTTGCCGACTATTTTGCCCCAGTCAAGTCAGAACCGCCTGCGTTAGCGGGTGGTCGAGACTCGACATTCCAGGATATTGATTTGATAGCAGGGACTGCACCGCCCGCTAACGCAGGCGGTTCTGACAGGATCGACATTGTTGCGTTTCAGCTTGTTACGATGGGACGCAAGGCGAGCGAGCATTCGGCCAAGCTTTTCAAATCGGACAACTACACCGATTATTTGCTGTTCCACGGCCTCTCGGTTGAAGCTGCCGAGGCGTTGGCCGAGATGTGGCACAAACGCATTCGTACCGAACTTGGATTTGCGGACAAGGANNGCGGAACTGGTGAAGCTGTTTCATCATGGATATCAAGGCTCGCGGTACAGTTTTGGTTACCCGGCGTGTCCGCGGCTGGAAGATCAGGAGAAGCTGTTTGAGCTTCTGCAGCCCGAAAGAATCGGCGTCGAACTAACTGAAGAATTTCAGCTTGACCCGGAGCAATCGACATCGGCGATCATCGTTCATCATGCCGAAGCTAAGTATTTCAATATCGAATAATTGGGCGGCAACTAAAAAATTAGACCTGCTCCAATCTGGGTAGCAGCGTCCTTTTTACCGATTGAGGTAGATCGACCAAATGAAAGCGATTTGCGGCGAACGCGTAATCTTCGCCGCTTTCATCAATTACACGCAGGTAATTCTCTTTGGCGGCTTCTTCGTCGGCGATGACGCGATAGAGTTTTCCAACTTCAAGCGAAGCAGGATAGCCCTCGTTGTTCAGGCATATTGCAAATTGTAGTTTTCCGTTCTTTTTCATTATTAATCCAGAAATGGAAGTTTCAATTTAAATTCACGTTTGCCGATGCCGTGGGCCTCGTACCAATGAATCTCCGCTAGACGTATCTTACCACTCAGAAGGCGAACTTGTGCAATGCCTTTTCGCTTCCGCCAACGGCCTTTGCCGTACCTTTTCCAAAGGCGTTGGCGGTCACGAACCCCAACACCGGCGGCGATNNACCGATAGTTTCGGTTTCCTCCAAAGCGCTAATTATTTCGAAATCCATGTCCGACAATACTGCCAAAACTCAATCTGAATTTCAAACGCGCTTGGCGACCGGTTCCAATTGAAAAAAGCGGAAAGGTCGATAAGCTTTCCGCCGGTTCTGACGCGACTTTGCTTGCAACGAATTTATATCAGTCCGGTTCGTTGAGGGGTCCTATTGGACTGTAAAGTTAACGTCCGTAGCTGCGCTTTGGTGATCGCGGACGATACTTGGCGGCGTGTACGTCTTACCCTTTCGCGGCGCCGGGGTTATTGTGTACGTCCCGAACGAAATGTTCTCGAACTGGTAGTATCCGAAAGAACTCGTGAGCACCGTCTGAGTGATCGACGACGGGCCACCGGTCAGCGTAACGTAAACTCGAGCGAGCCCGCGTCCACCTGCTGTCGCAATTCTTCCGGCTAGTGTGCCATTCATCACCGCGGTGGACGATATCATAAAGTTCGAGTCGCTGACGTCGAAGAAGATACCGCCGATCGGTTCGATCCTGACGCGGGCTGTGGAGGTATTGATCGACGGCGAGACTACCGCTTCCGAACCGTCATTCGGCGTGCTTGCGAGCAGAACAGTCGGGAAGGTGACGCCGCCGTCGGTCGAAAGTAAAATCCGTACGTTCGCAGCGTTTATCGGTGCGACATCCGATCCGCCCACATTCCATGTAACCACCGGGTTCGAATTCAGAAACCATGTCGTATTAGTGTTCGGAGCGGTAACATTGAACGGACCCGTCCCAGCTACAACAACGTTTACGGTAGCCGTGTTGATGCCGCCGCCGTTTGCCCGGTTGTCACGGGCAATGACCTGGAAAGTCATGGTCCGCGCGATGGCCGGCAAAAGTTCGCCCGTCAGAAAGCCGCCCGTCGTACTTGGCGGCACGTTTGAGTTCGCCAAGATGTACTGCGATGACGGAAAAGTGCGCGCCGGAAAGGTCGTCGGACTGAAGGGTCGGAAGATCGGTTTGGCACTTCCGTCCGAATCGGAGTTAGGCACGGATGATGTTTGCGGACCAAGGTCATATTCCTGCCAGTCGTACGTCACGGTATCTCCGTTCGCATCGGTAGCAGAAGCGGTTAGCGTGAACGGTGTTTGCTTCGGGACATTGAAACTGGCTCCGCCGACACTCGTTACCGCAGGCGGCGTATTTCCGGTGGCTGTCGTGTTCGCGCACGTATTGCCGTTACCGGTCTGGCTGTAGGCTACGATATCCTCCAGGCTCTTTACGTGGAACGAATCAATGCTGTTTCCCGCCAAATCCTGGCTGCCGCAAATACCGGCATACGCCATGATGGTAATACCGCTGCCCGGCTCATAAGCGCTGCCGGCGGTGCGATTACCGCCGCTGCAGTTTCCCGTTCCGCCGTTGAAGGTGTGAAAGGCGCCCCATTGGTGACCCATTTCATGGGCGACGAAATCTATTGCGAAGGCATCGCCGACCGGATTCGAAAGTCCCGTCACGCCGCGAGCCTTGCTCGATCCGCATGGTACGCCAACGCCGGCGACGCCACCGCCGCCCGTGCTGAAAACATGACCGATATCATAGTTCGCCGACATAATAACGGTATCCACATTCGTCTGATTCTCACCAAGCATAGTCGAACCGTTATTATTCGTGTACGGATCGGTTGCTCCATCCGTGTAAACAATCAGGTTATTATTGCCGATAATGACCATACGTATCGCCAGATCGCGCTCATATACACCATTGACACGGTTCATGATCAGCACTTGTGCCGCCAGGGCACCGGCGACAGTTCCGCCGCCGACCGCCGTCGTATATTCGCCCGTTGCCGCCAACGCGAGTCGATAAGTTCGAAGCTGGGTGCCTGAGGTAACCTCTGGGGCAGCAGATGCAAAATCCGGGATGAACTCTTTAAGACCAGTTTTTCGCGGCTTGGAGATCGATTCGATAGCGTGCTGGGTATCGACGTCGCATGAAAAACCTGTCGAGCGCCTAACATCGCGCTTGTAGTAACTTATGTAATTGACCGTGTCGTTCTTAGCATAAGGGTCAACCATGACGGTGCCGCGCGGTGAGAGGATCATCGAATGAAATCCGCTCGGCAGCAAATCGAGTCGTACCGTCGCCGTGGGATCATCTATACCCTGGCCGCGATACGTGAAGCCAAGTTCGGGAAATTTCTCCAACAATAGAGGTTCAACGATAAGCGAATGCTCGATCCGGAACCGCTCAAAGCTGCCGTCGGGCATCGGAAGCGTTAAGATCGAGTTCGACATCCCGAACGGATCGGAAAATTCTTCCGGAGCAGAACTTAGAATCGTTCGCAGCATCGTCTTGTCCAGACGAAATGTCTTGTAATTATCCGGCACGATCTGACGCTCCGCCGAACGCAGCGAGCCGGCGGCATCGTCGATCTCCTTCCACACTCCGTCACCGGACCGTTTTGTCTGGGCAAAGCCGGAGACGGTAAGCATAAGAATCAGGAATAAGAAAACCGGGCAATAGGACCTCTTAAACATGGGGAAATCTCCTTACAGGTTTTTGTAAAAATATTAACCGGGCTTTAGGTAGCAATAAGATTCGAGCGATGCCGCGGAGTGGTTCGAGCGAATAAATTGTACGCATGTGGTCGAAGTGTCGACCGGGCTTCGGAAAATATTATAATATCGAAAAAAATGTCCAATGTCTATCATTTTCCAGTCGCGTGCGGGTTCGCCCGTTCGGCCCTCAATGCTAAAATATCCCTTTAATTTCTATGCAGAACGAGATCGCTCCGGCGACACAATCAAGGGAAATGGACGTAAGAACCGATAATCCCATGCCGACAGTGGAGGAGATCGCAGTGCTCGGAACGGTCGAGCGCTTCGCGTTTCGGCTTGTGCGGAGGATGAATCGCGGCGGTTGGAAGCGGTTCTGGACGTTTTGCCAGCGGCATGTCGGGTCATGGTGGATCTATCTTGCAACCTACAACCTGATGAATGTCCGCGGGGTGGAGAATGTCGAGCAAACGAATGTAGATCGTCCGCTGATCCTGGTTGCAAATCACCGCTCGTTCTTCGATATGTACACCGTGTCGAGCGTGCTTTTTCGCCGAACCAACCGGCCGATCACGCTTTTTTTTCCGGTGAGGGCGAAGTTTTTTTATGACAATCCGATTGGATGGTTCGTAAATCTCGTAATGGGATGGTGGGCGATGTACCCGCCTTTTTTTCGCGAGCAGAAAGAGGCGAACAAGCGGGCTTTCGACAAATTTTCGGTCCGCGAGTTGACGCACATTTGCCGGTATGGCCGCGGCCATGTAATCGGTTTTCACCCGGAAGGGAAGAGAAACTTTAATGGCGATCCGTACAGTTTTCTGCCGGCACAACCAGGCATCGGTAAGGTAATATATGAGGCCCAGCCGCAAGTCGTACCGGTTTTTATCACCGGTCTGCGAAATGAGCTTGCAAAACAGATATTGGGAAACTGGACGGGCGGAGAAAAAGTGCGGATATGGTTCGGGGAGCCGATCGACCTGGGCGAATTCTATGAAAAGCGAGATTCGGTGCGAACGCACAAGGAGATCTCTGATTTTTTGATGACGAGGATTGGTGAGCTTGGTGAAAAGGACCGGGCGGAATTTGGGGCCGAGAAAATAAAACGTGGACGATAGCAGCAAAATTCAAACCGGGCAGTTCGCGAAGCCGCTTTTGGAGATGTCGGCAAAGCGGCGTTGGGCGGTGACCGCAGGCGTTATGACCGGCATGTTCATCGCCGCGCTCGAAGCGACCGTTGTCGGAACCGCAATGCCAACCGTTATTGCGTCACTTGGCGGATTGAATCGATACAGCTGGGTTTTTTCGGCTTATCTTGTTACGTCAACGGTGACGGTACCGGTCTGGGGCAAACTCTCCGACCTTTACGGACGCCGGGTGATGTACCAGATCGGAATCGGGATGTTCCTGCTTGGAACGCTGTTGTCCGGTTTTTCGGAGTCGATGACGCAGTTGATCATATTTAGGGCGATCCAGGGCCTCGGAGCCGGGGCGCTCGTGCCGCTCGGTATGACCATCATCGGCGATACGTTCACGCTTGAAGAACGTGCAAAAATGCAGGCANNGGCGTTTGGGGACTTTCGAGCGTAATCGGCCCAGTCGTTGGCGGATTCATCACTGATCAGGTCTCCTGGCGATGGGTATTTTGGGTGAATCTTCCCATTGGTGTGATCGCCGCACTGATAATCGGAATAGCACTAAAAGAGCCGAAACTCGGGCGGAAGCCGACGATCGATTACGCTGGGGCTCTTTCGCTGATGGCGGCAATCAGCCTTTTAATGCTTGTCATGGTCGAGGGCGGTGGCTCGCTGGCGACTCTTTTCTCGCCCTTGAACGTACTTGTTTTCGGGGCGGCTGTCGTTCTTCTTCTTGCATTTATCCAGGTGGAGAAGCGGGCCGCCGATCCGATAATTCCGTTCGAACTGTTCCGCAACCGTACGGTCCTGATCTCAGTCATTGCCGGCTTTCTCGGCGGCATCGCGATGTTCGGTGCCATCTCTTTCATACCGCTTTTTGCCCAGGGCTCGCTCGGATTTACGGCGACCGAGGCCGGGTCACTGCTCACGCCGCTGATGTTGAGCTGGGTAACGATGTCCGTTGTCGGCGGCCGTTTGATGCTAAAGGTCGGTTATCGCGGGATCACAATCGCGGGGTTTGTCGTCTTGACCGTCGCTTTTGTGTTGCTCGCTATGTTCCAGCGTGATACTCCGCCCTTTTGGCTTTATCCGAACCTGATGCTCATCGGGGCCGGGCTTGGATTGACCATGCTCACTCTCCTGATCGCCGTTCAACAAGCCGTCGAACGAACCAAACTCGGTATAGCCACTTCCCTGAATCAATTTTCGCGTTCGATCGGCGGTGCTTTAGGCGTGGCCGTGATGGGAGCCGTACTGACGGCGGGGCTGGCAAGCCAGCTTCATAATGTGGTCGAGGCTGGCGACAGCGGTATTTCGCACGAACAAGCGGCGGAGTTTGCGGCAAATCCGAACGCGTTGATCGAGCCGACCGCAAAAGCATTGCTGCCAAAAGAGACATTGGCCATTCTCCAGCAGGCGATGGCGTCGTCGATACACCCTGTATTCTGGGTCGGAGCGTTTATGTCTTTGCTTGCGTTAGTTGTGGTGTTGTTTCTGCCGAAACCCGAACGGCCATCCGCAGATGTTGACGGCGAAAGGCTTGTTATGGCCGAACAGACGAACATCAATGCCCGTAATCAGCCGGTAGCGTAGAGATTTTAGCTCCATAGGAGCAATCTGTTTGTAGCGGAAAAGAGCAATGATTAGTTAAGCCGCGACCTGTTGAATCATACCAAAACAGGTCGCCCCGACGGGGCTGAACACACTTTTGTGTGCGTGTTCTACAAACAGATCGCTCCCACGGAGCTTCGATCCAACCAACTGATGCAAGCAGGGATTCTTGCGCTCCAGTCATTTGCGTTTGCCTAATTCGACGGCGCGTTTGTAGGCGCCGTAAATGGCTTTGGACAAAACGGTACGCAAAGCGCCTTTTTCCATTTGGTATATCGCTTCGGCTGAGGTTCCGCC
This sequence comes from Chloracidobacterium sp. UBA7659, assembly GCA_002483395.1. Lineage (GTDB taxonomy): Bacteria > Acidobacteriota > Blastocatellia > Pyrinomonadales > Pyrinomonadaceae > OLB17. Next base: position 13,755 of record DLHV01000100.1, read on the forward strand.
CGGTGATGTAACCATGTTGCGAAGTTCGGCGGGATGTTTTTGGGATTCGATGGCAAACTGTACCGATCCGAGCATTGTCTGCTGTACCAGCTCTTTGGATATTTCACGCGAAAATCCAAGATGCACGCCGGCGTCGGTCATCGCTTCCATGACCATGAAAATATAGGTTGGGCCGGTCGCACTCAAGCTGGTTGCCATATCGATCATGTTCTCCGTCTCGACAAAAAGCTCCTTGCCCAAAGCCGAGAGCATTATCTTCACCTGCTTTTTGTGATCTTCGTCAACGTCCGGCGAGCATGTCCAGGCCGTCATTCCAGCGCCGATCTGCGAAGGCGTGTTCGGCATCGCCCGAACGACCAGGTGGTTATTCAGCGTTTGTGAAATCGCCTCGATGTTCGCTCCGGCGACGATCGAGATGACAAGCTGTTCGGGCTTGATCGAGCCGGCAAGGTCCTTTAATACGCCGCTGAAACGCTGCGGCTTGACACACAAAATGACAACGGATTCCGAGTCCGAAAACGCATTTGCGGCATCCGCATTACCGGCGAAAACCTTAATCCCGTATTTCGTCTCCAACTCGGCACGCCGGTCCGCTCGCGGATGGCTGGCGGCGATCCGCGAAGGAGCGATAATATTTTCCCGCATAAGCCCGGCAACGATCGACTCGGCCATTACGCCGCAGCCGATGAACGAAAGACTGGTTTTTTCCGACAACTTGTTGGTCATGGTATTGAAGCGATGAATTTAACACACATCAACGCTCTAAAACGGAAAAATCGCCTGTGGTATCCAGAATTATTCGTAGCTTAATGCTTCGACAGCGTCCAATCTCGCCGCGCGCATTGCTGGATATAGGCCGCCAATCGCTCCGCCGATGAGGCCGACAATAAACGTCAGGAATACGACGAGCGGGCTAAGTTCGACCTCCAGCGTAGCGAATTCCCCGATAACGAAACGCAAAGCGACGGTCAGCACGATCCCGAGAATTATCCCGAACAGGCTGATCAAAAGAGCCTCCTGGGTAATCGTCCAGCCGATCTTCGGATTGCTCATTCCGAGTGATTTCATGATTCCGATCTGGCGAGTTCGTTCGGTGACGGTCGTGTACATCGTCAGCAAAATAACCAGGGCGCTGATCACGGCGGCAACGCCGATGAAGACGTTCAGGAAAATGTCCAGAGCGGGGAAGCCGGCCATGTAAAGTTCTTCCAGATCGCGCGTGAGGATGATCTGATTTTCCGGAAAGCCTTCCTGAAGGTTTTGGGCAACCTGATCGGCCGTAAAGCCGGGCTTTACCGCGATTAAGATCGACGATGCCTTTTCTTCGCTGCCGAGTTGGGACTGCATTGTCGAGAGCGGAATTTTCAGCCGAGCGCCGCCGGCCGGTTCGTATGTTCCGACGACAGTAAAATGCCGTTCATATAATGGTATAGAATCGCCCATCTTGAGTTTTTTCTGCCTTTGCCACGCCGTGTCGATGATCGCTTCGTCCGAGCCGTTTTGAAACGCACGGCCTTCGACAACGCGCAATCCGGAAATTGCGGCGTATTCGTCAAAGTTCACGCCATCGACAAGCCGCTTGCCGGAGTTGTTGTCCGCTGCATCGACCGAATTTTGCCCGATCGCGACGGCAGATCGCACGCCCTCAACTTTAAGTACATCCGTTGCCATCGAAACCGGTAGCCGGAACGATTCCGAGCCGCTCATGCCGATCGAGCCTGACGCGCGGAAGAAAATCTCCGCTCCGACATTTGCTTCGCGCGTCNNCAGCCCGACGGTAAAGACGATCAGCAGCACGCCGATCGCAATGCCGAAAATGCTGACGAACGTCCGGGCTGGCCGGTGAAGCATGTTGGTGAAAACTAAGCCATTCATTAGCTGCTACCTTGGTTCAAACTGTTAGGAGGAGCGGGTGCAGAGCAACCCTTCCAAACCTGCAAATTGATTTGGGTATATTCTGAAAACCAACTTACATTATTATCAAGCCATGTTAAGACAATTCAACCCAACCCCGGTTGCAGGTCGGGAAGGGTGGCTTTGCCCCCGCGCATTACTGCGGCTTTGCCGGCTGCGGCGCGGAATTCGAGTTAGCAGCGGCGACCTGGTTCAACTGGTTAGCCTCCTGCTGAAGTTCTTCTACCGTTTTCCATCCCGCTTTTCGCAACAGCTCGATTGCGAAACGGATTGGAACTGCCATATTCGCCGCGGTATTTTCGGTAAACACGCCAAAATTAACGCCGATCACCTTACCGGTCTGTCCAAAAAGCGGAGCACCGGAGCCGCCCTCGGCTGTTTTTGCGTCGTGGACGATACGGCGCGTGTCGAGATCGGTGATAGCTCCCTGCGTCGTGAGCGGCACGATCTTTTTCGATTGAGCAAGGAAGTTGATCAAATTCTGCCGCGAATTGCCAAAACGCTGATTGATCGACTTCGCTTCGTCATCGTCGACCATTGCCAATAGCCTGTCAGGGCCGCTCGGGTAACCCATTGTAACGACCGTTTTTCCGATCGTCGAAGCTTCGGAATCGGTTTCCAAAGGCAGCACCGGAACATCGGCAGGCAGAATAGTGGGATCAATCGTAGCAACGGCAAGGTCTTCTCGGCCGGATGTCTCTCGGACCTTCAGCGGAAAAGGCTGAGGGTAATTAGGAAAATAGATGATAAGCCGCTTTATCCTCGCCCGGCCGTTCGAATCGCGTATCATCTGCTTTACCAAATCGTCCTCGGTCCACGGCTGGAGCACGTGGCGGTTCGTGACGATATAGCCGCCGCCGACGTGAAATCCCGTTCCGATAAAATCGTACTCGACCGGGCTGCCGCTTCCTTCCGTGGTGAGGAAAGAGGGCGGTCTGGAAACCGGTTGTGTCTGTTCTTCAGCCGGTGCCGGTTCATAAGGGTTGGAACGAAAAGCTTGCGGATCCTGATAACGCAGCGTTTTTCCGGTTTGCCGGTCGACGAGATCGTAAACGCCGATGATCAGACAGACGCCGTTGCCATATTCGACGCGAAGATTTTGGGCGAGCGAGACGGTTTTGATGATGTCCTTGTTGGTCTTGTCGAGTTCGCCGAGTTGATTGCTTGCCTCGCCCAGTTTCTGCTCGAGCCGTTCAATAACGCCGGCCTGTCTTTCGGCCACCTCGCGGCTTTCTTTTAATTCCCGATTTACCGCGAAGCCGAGATACAGAACGCCGGTGATAAAGCCGATCGCCAAAACAAGGGTTATCAATTTTGAAGTCCACGACACCTCGCGCGCCAACTCGCGCGTAAATTCGCGCAAGAATGTCTTTGCGTCATCCCGCTTTGGCGAGACGGCGGATTCAAGGGCGGCCTCTTCGATAAACTGTGCGATGTGCGGCTGGTCGCGATTCGTGGTGATCAGCGACGGCTTTTCGGTCAACGAAAAGAACGAAAAGGAAATGTCGGTTTTCGCGATTTTCAACACGTCGCCGTCCGAGATGGCGATAAAGCGGCGAATAGGTTTTTCGTTTATGGTGAATGTCAGCGAAGGGTCGAACTTTGTAATGCGGAACACACCATCAGTGTTCTCCAATTCGACCCACATGCCCGCCGATTCGAGCTGCTGTGTGTGAATTTGAAGATCGCAGTTTTCATCCGACCCGATACTCAGACGGTCTTCGGTGANNTTTTCATCCGAACCGATACTCAGGCGGTCTTCGGAGAAAAATTCGGTTCGTTTTTCCGACCCGACCGAGATGTGAATAATTATTCCTACCGCCATTGCATGTCAATATCGCCAGATATCGAACAGAGATTCTACCACAAACACAAGTTTCTTCGATGCGAAACACCGGTGTTTCGTGGCAAAATAATAATAATGAGCGCGAAGAAATTCATAGACGACCGCGAGCAGCTTGAAAAGCTCGCACCGATGCTGAAGGCGCCGATAAAGCGACAGGTATTTGTCTGCACGGGGAAATCCTGTTCGGCGGTTGGCGGCGAGGAAGTAAAGGCCGAGTTCGCCCGCATTCTCGAAGCAAAAGGCCTGCGGCAGGGCAAGGAATCAAGGGCCGAAACCCGATGGGCGAGGTCCTGTTGACGGACTGTGATTCGATCGGGTTTTGCTCAATAGGGACGGCGGTGATGGTCCATCCGGACGGCACACTGTACGGCCAGGTCACGGCGGAGGATGTCTCCGAAATTATCGAAGAACATCTGGTGAAGGGAAGGGTAGTCGAAAGATTGGCGTTAATGAGATTGTAAACGG
>DLHV01000100.1:18004-18890 GCA_002483395.1 Chloracidobacterium sp. UBA7659
GTAAAATGCCAACTATTTCTTCGTAGCGATCACTTCCAAAAACTCGCCGCTTACCTGCGTAGTTCCGTCGTTTGCGGTGTTGTGTTCGGCCCAGAGCGTTTCCAGGTCGCTCCGATATGCCTCGTGATTTTCTGGCGTGATAGCCTTAAAGGCCATTACGGTTGGGCCGAAGTAGGTTCGGAAAAGTTCGACGACCTCAGCGGGTGACATATCGTATTCGAAATCGGCCATTTGCGGCGTCATTTTCAGGTCGCTTACGCCGTCGCCAAAACGTTCGCGGACGATATCAGGTACGCCCCAAAGGACCGGGGAAGGCATATCGGGCGGCGGAACATATTTGCCGCCAAGCTTGAACATCTGGCCGACGAAACCCGCTGGCGTCCAATTTGCCATAGCGACGATGCCGCCCGGTTTGCAAACCCGTAGAAGCTCCGAAGCGGTAACGTCCGGTCGCGGCGCGAACATCGCTCCGTACATCGTCATAACCACGTCGAACGAGTCATCATCATAAGGCAAAGCCTCGGCATCCCCTTGTTCAAACTTGATATTTAACCCAAGCAGTTCAGCCCGCTTCTTTGCCGTTTTGATCAGGTTATCCGCAATGTCAATACCCGTAACATCGGCTCGTTTTGTGGCCGCGACAACCGCCAAATTCCCGCTGCCGCAGGCGACATCCAGGACCTTCATCCCCGGCTGAATATTCAACCGCCCGACAAACTCGTCGGCCGCCGATTCGATGTGCTTTGCGATCTGAGAAAAATCGCCCGCCTCCCAAGTGGATTTAAGGCGGGATTTCAACGTTTCCATTTCCGGTGATGTTGCTGTGCTCATATCAGGTACCTCCAGTTTTTGCGCAAATCATATTGCAGAAGCCCGCGCGTTAGCA
>DLHV01000122.1:0-17557 GCA_002483395.1 Chloracidobacterium sp. UBA7659
ACTATTGCGTCAACGTTCTCTTCTGTGATATCGCCGATTTTGACAATCAATCGCCAATCGAGAAATTCGCTGTACATTCGATTATTTTACAACGCCTTGTCTGATTCCATCAGCTTGTCTTGTTTGAACCGCGGTTTTTCCGTAAGATTCTTCGTTTAGAGTTCAAGCTTCAGCTTGNNGCTAAAGCGTGAACTCTGAACATTCTTATGAAGCTAAAGATTATTCCCGTTAAATGGTCCGACGAAGGCGTATTGATGCTCGATCAGCGATTGTTGCCGACTGAGGAAAAGTGGCTGACGCTGCGGACGTACAACGATGTCGCGGCCGGCATCAAGGACATGGTTGTCCGCGGGGCACCTGCGATCGGCGTTTCCGCGGCGTACGGCGTGGCGTTGGGTGCAAAGCTTTTTGTCGGCACAAATGTCGCGGATCTCGAGGACGAGCTTGATTACGTCTCCGATGTTCTGGCAAAGACACGTCCGACGGCGGTCAATCTTTTCTGNNTTCTGGGCGATCGACCGCATGAAACGCACATTCCAAACGGCGAAAGGCGAAAGGAGGTCGGTCAGCGAGATCAAGCAGACCTTGCTTGACGAAGCAAAGACGATCCATGACGAAGATATTGAATCGCAAAGACTTATTGCCAAATTTGGCGGTGAGTTGCNNAACTCGACCGTGTTGACGCACTGCAACGCGGGAGCATTGGCGACCGGAGGCGTTTGGGGAACAGCGTTGGGCGTGATTCGCGGTGCGGTCGATCAGGGCAAAACGATCTCGGTCATCGCCGACGAAACACGGCCTTATTTGCAGGGAGCACGTCTGACGGCCTGGGAACTGATGGAAGACGACATCCCAGTCACGCTCATCACCGATAACATGAGCGGCCATATAATGAAAAAAGGCGGCGTGCATGCGGTAGTCGTCGGATCCGACCGCATTGCCGCAAACGGAGATGTCGCCAACAAGATCGGCACATACATGGTCGCCGTTTTAGCTCGACGCCACGGCATCCCATTCTACGTCGCCGCGCCGCTCTCGACAGTTGATCTCAACTGCCCGACCGGCGACGATATCCCCATCGAGGAACGCGACGAACGCGAAGTCACACACGTCCGCGACATCCAACTCGCCCCCGACGAATGCTCGGTCTCAAACTACGCCTTCGACGTTACGCCGAACGATCTTGTTACTGCTATTATTACCGAAAAAGGTGTTGCGAGAGCACCGTATACAGAGAGCTTGAAGAAGCAGTTTGAGGGCTAAGAATGTGCAATTATATCGGTCGAATTGTGGTAAAATAGAAGCATGAAGAATGGTATTGCCACATTCGAAATGATCGCCGAGCTTCAGCGGCTTGCGGAGAGGGCGTTTGTTTACAAGCTTAAGCAGAAAGACGCGAGTATGACTCCCCAGCAGGTCGAAGCGGAAGTGTGCAAATGGTATAAAGAGCGGCCCGGTGCGGAATTTGGTGATGGTATTGGACGGGTTGGCGATCTTTCACGATTCAAATAATTGGTTAAGTAGTTATCCGATATCTCGAAGAACATTCCAAAGCGGTTGCGGAACGCCTTAAGAAATTAGGCATAGAATTTGCCGTAGTTGGTGGCGTTGCTGTTTCCTTCAGATCCATTGAACGAACCACAAAAGACTTTGACCTCGTAGTAGTTGTGAATAACGATTCCGAGGCGGAGTCGGTTGTTCGGACTTTGGTTGGATCAGGTTACCGAGTGGAACAATTACTCGAGAGTGATGTTACCGGACGTTTGGCGACAGTGAGGATGATCTCTATAGGTGAGCGGGAAATATTCATAGATCTTCTTTTTGCGTCATCGGGAATCGAGCGCGAGGTTGTCGAAAGTGCCAGTCAGATAGAGATATTTCCTGGTCTCTCCGCTAAAGTTGCATCGCGCTCTGCCTTGATCGCCTTGAAGGTTTTATCCGCAGACATTAAGAGGAGGCCTCAGGACGTAATAGACGTCGGTAATCTTTTGAGAGCCGCCTCGGATGGGGAAATCTCGATCGCATACGATCTGGTCGACCTTATAACTGAAAGGAAATATAACAGAAATAAGAACCTTCGCAACGAGTTGGACTCCTATGTGAGTGATGCCTGTGCGGGGCAGTAGTAGACGTATATCTCTAAATCTCAATCGAGATGCTTTATGTCAGAGAGTTAAGCCGCAGGTTTATGGGTTGTTTGATACATTCTTGAAATTCAGGGCAGTTGTACTCGCCGAGATTGAGATTGCGGACTAATTCCCGCTGGGCGTCGGCGTTTCGAACTATGCGTTTGACGTTACGCCCAATGATCTTGTGACGGCGATCATTACTGAGAAAGGCGTGGCCAGGGCACCTTATACAGAGAGCCTGAAGAAGCAGTTTGAGGATTAGTAAGTAAATACCAGTTTGGCCCGCTAAAATGTCTTGAGGCTCCATTCTATGCTAGCCTGAGCAAAAGGCAAGAGGAAATAGCCTTCACTCTCAATTGTTGACGCTTAACCGACGATCAAGGTTGCGGGAATGGCGGTGGCACAAACCCGGGAACAAACCCCAAAAACGCGGGGAATGACGCGGCGGTCGGGCGGACGCCCGTTTGAACCCAGCCATCCATCGCGAATATGGCGGTGAAAATCTGCGGCCCGGTAAAATTGCAGTGCCCCACGCCGCTCGTGTAGGTCTGAAACAAAAGATCTTGTTTGCCGGCCGCGGCGTTCGTGGCGGCATAGGCCGATTCGTTTGAAACCGGAACTATCTCGTCAACGATTGTATGCACGGTCAATACCGGTTTCCTGATCTTTCCGCTGTAGTCCGCGTTACGTTCGAGAAAGTTGCGCTGGGCCGGAGGCGCGGAAATGTTTCTTCGCGCATTCATTTGTGCCAGGATCGCGTCGGCATCCACACCAAGTCCCGCCAGATACGTCTTTTCTGCGGTTGTGAGGGTGTAATTGTGATTAAGATTCTGCACAACAGGCCCGCCTGCCCTGATCTGCAGATCCGCAAGGCCCTCGAAACCGATGGTGGCGAACACATAGTAAGGATAGAAGCCTGGCGGCGGTGGCGTGAAGATCCCTTGTCCCGGCATCCCCTTCACGAGCCGGATGAATTCGAACTTGGGGAAGTTCGCGGGATTGCTCACCTCAAAAAACAGTTTCGGATGGACCTCGGTTTCATCGTCAATGTCGTTTCGCACCGCGCCAGGCGTGCCCCAGGAAGCCGGCATACCAAAAAGCACGTCATAGGCGAGAGAGGCTGNNATATTGTCAAAAAGCCGGGACGCCCCGGCACCGATCGCGCAAAGGCAGATGGCTCCGTCGTAGATGCCGCCGAACTGTTCCATGCTCTTGAACGCGACCACTGTGCCCATAGAGGCTCCCAGAAGAATTGTGCGGTCAGGCTCGCCCACCTGGTCGCGGAAAAAAACCGTCAAATCCTTAGTATCCTGAATGCCGTCCGCGACGACCCAGCCGTTATCCCGATAGGCAGTTGCTGCAACCGCGTAGCCGAAGCTCAGCAGCGGCCCTTCCAATCCTTCAAAATTGGCTGACCGATCATCAACTTCTCCGGGATGATTGGCCTTATCGCGATAGCCGTGAGCATAGACGATCAGTGTTCCATTCCAGTTTTCGGGCACAATGATCCTGTATGGCGCGCCATGAAGCTCGCCGGACAAATCGACCGGCTCGACCGGCGGACGCGCACTTGCAATCGAACAGAGAATGAACAGGGCAAAAAGCAAAGTCAAAGCTTTACCTGCAGAAATAAACGATCGAGTCATGTTTTTCATAAGTTATCTCCTTTGTCGGGGGTTACCCAGACTACCATCATAACGATCCAGATCCGAGACGCCGTTGATCCAGTGGTTTTCTATGGGCCAAGCGTCTTCGTACACGGTACAGCCGGCGCCACCTGGTTCACGACTGGGAAGCCGTTCTGGTCCTTCGACGTGATGGTGGCAGTCCCGATGAGCGCATTCACCTCGACCACGCCGTAGGAATTTTGGTTGAGGTTGCGACAGTCTACACCGGCAAGGCTGAGCGCGGCCTGGTACTGCGCGACCCTCATGGGCCCGACGACCGGCCCGAAGAGGTTGATGATCGACTGCTGGCGCGTAAACGTTGCGATCGGGCCCGCGACGACCTCCTGCGCGATCGTCGTGGGCGGGGCCGGGAACCCGTTCTCGAACCGGTCCTTGAATACCTCGTTCACGTACGTGGCGTGATCGTCCGTGGTGAGGAAGACGACATTGGCGATGCTGTCGCTCGTGCCGGGGTTGCCGTCCGGATCGCGGATGAAGTTCAGGATCTCGTTCCGCTCGGCGGCGTAACCCTCCCAGCGGTCGTACGGCAGTGCCCAGTACTGCTGGATCACGTACTCGTTGACGACGAACTTGAAATTCGCCGTCGAGTTCAAGAGCGCGTCCTTTAACGCTTGCTTCTGAACGGGGCCGAGGACCGTCCGCGTCGGGTCGTTGATCGCTGCCAGGCACCCAGGCGGTGGGCTGGGCGGCAGGCCGAAGCCCACTCGGAACGGCGTCGGCAGCGTCGGCGCCAGATCGCCCGCGCAAGCGATTGCGACGTCGCTGCTTCGGCACGAGCGGTTGTCCAGAACGATCACGTCCACCATGGTGCCCCAGTGGAACACTCTGAACAGCGGGGAGCCGGCACAGGTCGGGTCATTGAGCAGACCGCTTTCCCGAAGCGGCATGTAGTTGAGAAAGGCCCCGATCCCCGCGGCGTATCGACTCGGATCGACGGTCTGGCCGTCGTAGTCGTTGAACACCTCGTGGTCGTCCGGCTGGGCGTAAGTTGACGTCGACTTGAGCAGGTCCGTCAGATTTAGGTACGTGCGATTCAGCCTGTAGGCCGCTTGGTACTCGTCCAGTGTCATCGCCGGCGCGGGGCGGAAGGGCGAGTCTGCGTAGATCGTGTCGCCCAGATAGACGAAGAAGTCTGCGTTTTCGACCCGGGCGGCGTTCAGGACCTCGAAGTTGTTGAAAGCCGGAAGGCCTGCGACCTTCGTCCCGTCCGAATCCCCGGCGAAGGTGAACTTCACGTTCGCGGGCGCGCCGGAGTCCGGCGCCGTCTTGAATATTCCGACTGGACTCACCGATCCGCCTGCTTCATTCCCATGCCGGAATCGGTAGTAGTAGGTCGTGTCGGGCTGCAGCCCGGTGGCCTCTATTTTGACGGTGAAGTCACCGCCTGATGAGGTCTGCGGCTCCGTCGCCTGAAAGACTTTCTGGCCGGTAAGGGATGGATTGTCCCAGACCTCGACCTTGACTGACGTTTGGCGATCTACCCTGGTCCAGAGGATCACACTGGTTGAAGTTACGTCGCCGCTCGCCACGCCGTGAGTAAACACCGGCTGACCAGACTGATCGGCGGAGAGCGCGTTGCCCAGCACCACGCTAAGGATAAGCGCAAGTATCATTATCAATTTCATAGCTTTCTCCAAGTCGGTTAAGTTGTCGCAGCTCAATCCCGATTCTTGCATTGAGGGCGTCCAATGGCAGACGAACAGAGAGTGAACAGGCCAAAAAGCAAAGTTAAAGTTCTGCCTGCAAATAAAAACGTCGGGTCATACTTTTCATGAGTTATCTCCTATCGAAAAGTACATTTTGATTACTTCGGGATACGGCGATGGACAGCAAACTTCATGACAGAAAGCCATTAGCCGTCGCCGAACTGCTAAATTAAATACGAATATCGTTAACAATACACTAAAGGGCGAAGTTTTCCAAGCTGTTCCAGCGATATGGACAGCATCTGGGGTCATACGAGTATCCCGTCTGGTGAGGAGAAAATGCGTTTGGTCATGACGTATAAATCTGTATTCTGATATAATCCGTGCTACTGAATAGCCATTCATTATACTATGACTGAACGTGAACAGATCGAGATGGACGTGGTGTTTGTCGGGGCGGGGCCGGCGAACCTGGCGGCGGCTCTTTGGCTCAAGAAGGAGATCGCTATTCATGACGAGTTAGTTGAACATGGCCTGCGGCACGGCAATAAGGTCGGCGATATCGAGATCGGGATCGTCGAGAAGGGCGCGTATGTCGGTGCTCATATCTTGTCCGGGGCGGTGATGGACCCGATCGCGATCCGCGAGCTGATGCCAGATTTTCTTGAGCAAGGCTGTCCGGTCGATTCGGTTGTGACAGAGGACGCGTTTTGGTACATGACCAAAAATCGAGCGTTTAAGGCTCCGATTACGCCGCCGCCGTTGAAGAACAAGGGGAAGTACATAATCAGCCTGAGTAAGATGTGCGAATGGCTGGCGGAAAAATGCGAAGAGGCCGGCATCAATATCTTTCCCGAATTTCCCGCGTCCGAGGTTTTGTATGATGAAAATGAAAAGGTGATCGGCGTTCGCACCGGTGATAAGGGAATTGACAAGGAAGGCAATAAAAAAGGGAATTTCGAGCCTGGCGTCGATCTGCTGGCGAAGGTGACGGTTTTGGGCGAAGGTTCGCGTGGGTCGCTGGCGAAGCAGCTTACAGCAAGGCTTGGTTTGAACGAGGGCAAGGAAGCTCAGGTTTTCTCGCTTGGAGTAAAGGAGCTTTGGGAAATTCCACCGGGGAACTTTTCCGAAGGTAAGGTCGTGCATACGCTCGGCTTTCCGTCCGATACTAAGACTTATGGCGGCGGCTGGATATACGGGCTGAAAAATAACGTGATAAGCATCGGTTATGTAACCGGCCTCGATTATCTCGACCCGACCATCGACCCGCACGCCGAGTTCCAGAAATTCAAAACGCACCCGAAGGTTGCCGAGATATTAAAGGGCGGCAAGATGCTCAAATACGGAGCAAAGACGATCAACACCGGCGGTTATTACACAATGCCGCGGCTTTACGCGGACGGCGTGTTGCTCGTCGGCGACTGCGCGTCATTTCTGAACGGCCAGCGGATAAAGGGAATTCATACGGGCATGAAAAGCGGAATGCTCGCGGCGGAGACGATCATCGGTGCGTTCGAGCACGGCGATTTTACGTCGCACACGCTCAGGCATTTTGAAGAAAAGGTAAACTTGAGCTGGATATATGACGAACTGCACCCGGTGCGGAATTTCCATGCGGCATTCCAAAGCGGCAGGTTGTCGGCACTGATAAATACTGGCCTCCAATTTCTCACAAAAGGAATGGCGTGGGGTTTTATGCCCAAAGAGCATCACGTTGCCGGGCATGAACGCATGCAGCAGATCAATGACAGGCACGGTCATACCGATCATAGCCGTTATGCTAATTTGAAGTTCGACAAAGAAACGATCTTTGACAAGGTGACGGACGTTTTCCACGCGGGCGTTGCCCATGACGAAGACCAGCCATCACACCTGCGCGTCCTCGATACCGAGGTTTGCGCGACCAAATGCTCGGAGGAGTACGGCAATCCGTGTGAGAAATTCTGCCCGGCGGCGGTTTACGAGATGGAGTTCAACGCCAAGAGCGGGCGGCAGGAATTGAAGGTCAATTTTTCAAACTGTGTTCACTGCAAAACCTGCGATGTGGCCGATCCGTATCAGATAATTAATTGGGTTACGCCCGAAGGCGGCGGCGGGCCGGATTACAAAGGAATGTAAACAAAAAAAGCCGTCGCGAGACGGCTCTTTCATTACACAAGTCCCGATCTAAGGACTATTTCATCGGTTCAAGGATCTCAAAATTTACTTTCTTTTCACTCAGCTCGCGCATCGCCACACGCGTCGGTTTGCTCTTGCGGATGTCGATGTCGGTACGCGAGACCGCACCGCGCTGAAGCTGTTTGCTACGCTGCGCCGCCAAAATTATCATTCGATATTTAGAATCTATTTCGGGAGGATCGATTATTTCTTCTTCAATCTGTTCTGTTTCTGCAATTTCCTCTTCGTTCTTATTCACCATAATCGTCTATTTTCCACTTACTCATGTTTCGACGTATCGAAACTATTTAGAATATCCTCAATCGCGTCCATTTGTCGAGTTCGCTTTTGCCTTTCCGCGAGAATTATCGATTCCAATCGTCGTGCCGCCGCGGCAATGTCGTCGTTAATGACCACATACTCGAAATTGGTGTAACCTATCATTTCGTCGAAGGCATTTCGGAGGCGAAGCGATAATTGCTCTGGCGTTTCCGTTGCCCGGGATGTCAATCGATGCGCCAAAGCTTCGAAAGACGGGGGCATGATGAAGATGCTTACTGCATCCGGAGCCCTCTTAAGTACCCAGGCCGCGCCTTGCACATCGATCTCGAGGATTACATCTTTTCCATCTTTAATAAGAGCTTCCACAATTGTTTTCGAAGTGCCGTAATAGTTCCCATGCACTTCTGCGTACTCAAGAAACTCGCCATTAGCGATACGAGATTCAAATTCATTTTTTGAGACAAAGAAGTAATCTCGGCCTTCCGCTTCGCCGTATCTCCTCTCCCGAGTTGTGAACGAAATCGAGTAACCAATGCCGATGCCCATTCCCATCAATTCTAAGATGAGTGTACCTTTGCCACCGCCGGACGGAGAAGTGATGATTATTAAGCTTCCTTTCATTATTCGACATTTTGCACTTGTTCCCGTATTTTCTCAATCTCGCTTTTGATCTGCAGGGCGTTTTCTTTGACGACCATGTTGTTGGTTTTTGATGTGATCGTATTGGCTTCGCGATTGAGTTCCTGCGTTAGAAAATCGAGGCGTTTTCCGACCTCTTTGTCTTCATCCATTATCGTGCGGAAATGTTCGATGTGCGTCGTCAGCCTGGCGATTTCTTCAGAAATGTCGGCCCGGTCGGCTATGTAGGCGATTTCCTGCGCAAGCCGGGCCTGGTCGATCTCGATCTGCGTGTCGCTTTTGGCAAGCATTTCGCTGATGCGTTTTGTCAGCCGCTGCTGGTATTCTTCGCCGATAGTCACCGATTCGGTTTCGATGGCCGGAAGACGCCGTTCGATCTCATTGAGCCGCGCGGCAAGCTCGTTTTTCAGCATTCTGCCTTCGTTCTCCCGCATAACTTCAAGATTGTCGAGTGCAGCGGTCAATGCCTTTTCGACCCCAGCGGCGAATTCCTCACCGATGTCGTCCTTTTTCGGGACGAGTACATTCGGCAAGCGGGCGACGACATTTAGGTCGGGTTCGCCGGACAGCGAAAACTCTTCCTGCATGTCCTTCATAGCGGCCAAAAAACCGGTTATCAGCGGCCTGTTCAACTCGTAATTGATCTCGTTCGTGCGGTCGTACTGCAAATTTACGTCGACGCGCCCGCGCGACAGCCGGTTGCTTATTGCGCGCTTTATAGTCGCCTCAAGCGGCTGCATTTCGCCGCTCAGTTTTAACGCGACATCGAGAAAGCGATTATTCACAGTCTTTAATTCGACCGTAACGGCGAATGTTTGTTCCGTAACGGCCCCACGGCCGAAGCCTGTCATTGATTTCATATGTCTATCTCTTGTGTTCAATCATCGCCTTGGACCACCCCGTCAGCCGAAGCGGCTGCCACCTCATCTTAAGAGAATCTGTCCGGAAAATGAGTAATTTGATCCGCAATGGCTCCAGAGGAGCCGAATGTTTGTAGCATACGAGTCGCAATAAATGATCTCAGCCCTTTAGGGGCGACACTAAAGGCTGTCTACTCAATAACATGCCGCTCCTAGCGTAGCTAAAACCCGGAAATTGATTTTCCGCCACGCCTTCCTCAGACAGGAGGGGAGCTAAAAGACAATTCTTCATCTGCAAATTGTAATTCATAAAGATGCTTGTATTTACCGCCGCTTTCGAGCAGCTCTTTGTGGGTGCCCGTCTGAATTATCTTTCCGCGTTCCATAACGATGATCGTGTCAGCACGCCGTATGGTCGAAAGGCGGTGAGCGATGACGATCGAGGTCTTGTTCTGCATCAAATTCGCCAAAGCCTTCTGTACAAGCCGTTCGGACTCGGCGTCAAGAGCCGAGGTCGCTTCGTCCAAAATCAGCACCGGAGCATTGAGCAGCACCGCGCGTGCGATCGCTATCCGCTGACGCTGGCCCCCGGAAAGCAAAATTCCGCGTTCGCCAACGAGGGTGTCGTATTTCCGCGGAAGCTCGTTGATAAAATCGTCGGCAAAGGCAACGCGGGCCGCTTCGGCAACACCTTCATCGCTGGCTTCGGGATTGCCGTAGGAGATGTTGTATTTGATCGATTCGTTGAACAGTACGGTTTCCTGCGTTACGAGCGCAATCTGTCTTTTGAGGCTGAGAAGCTTTGCGTCGCGGAGATCGACACCGTCCCAAGTAATTGCACCTGATGTAGGATCGTAAAGCCTTTGAACAAGCTTTATCAGCGAAGATTTGCCGCCGCCGCTTTCACCGACGAGGGCGACCATCGATCCCTTCGGTATTTCGAGGCTGACGTTATCGAGGATCGTCTTATTCGGATCGTTGTCATACTTGAACAAAACTTCGCGAAGCACGATCTTGTCCGACAGGGGCGGAAGCACGACCGCATCGGATTTTTCCAGCATAACCTCGTCCTCGTCCAGAATGTTCCAGACGTCCTTTGCCGCGGCGAAGGCCTTGGATATCTCATTATGTTGCCGCGAGATGCGACGCAGCGGGTCGTAACTTCTAAACAGAAAGAAAAGAAAAGTGAAGAACTGGGCCGCGTCCATCTGCTCGGTATTGATCGAGCGAAGGCCGAAATAAAGAAGTGTAAGAATGGCTATCGTACCGATTATATCGATGGTCGGTGGCGATATCGCGGCGATGCGGCCCGATCGCAGGTTTGCCCGCGCGATTAGGCCCGCGACACGGGCGAACCGTGACTTTTCGCGCGGCTCGGCGGCATATGCCTTTACAATTGTTTGATTTGCAAGCGTTTCCTGGGCCGTATCCGTAAGAAGTTTGTTTCCTTCGAACGACTCTTCGGCAAGGCGGCGTAGCGACTTGCTGAATTTGGAAGTCAAAATTCCGATGATCGGCGCGATTACTATCGCACCCAGCATCAACCGCCAACTGTAAAAGAACGCCGCTCCGACGAAGGCGACGAGCATAAAGCTCTCTCGCAGAACATCGCGAAGGTTTGACGACACGGCAAGTTCGATCGCCGAGCAGCTTACAACCAGACGCGAGACGAGAAAATTGGTCCTGTGTCTCTCAAAGAAGGAAGTAGATTGTCCGAGAAGGTGGTCGTAAAGTTGTTTTCGCAGGTCGAACACCGCGATCTGCCCGATCTTTGCCATCAGATAAGATGAAAAATACTCCGCAATGCCTTTTAGTACAGTAAAGCTCAGTAGTATCACTGATATCATCGTCCATGCACGGTACCAATCGTTTTGCGGGATCAGACGCTGCAGATCGAAAAGCGTTTGGGATTGCTGGCCGGGGATAGGCGAAAATTGATTGAAGATCGGAACGAGGAGAGCGCCCGTGGCGGTTTCGAACACAGCAACCAAAACCATTGCGATCACAGCAAGAGCGAAAGTTGCCCAGTGTGGGCGGACATATTGTAAGAGCCGCGCGAATTCATTCATCAGGATGCAAAAAGTCGAATATACTAAAGTTCAGCGGCCGATGTCCAAAATGCTTCAGTTTGCAACGTGTCTTTGGAATATGGCATCTTTTTCAAAGCACTTCTCTTTCGGAGATCAAAAAATGAAGAACTCAAAGGCAATTATTATCACATTAGCTCTTCTCATTGTATTCGTCCCGTCTATTACCTCGTTTGCCCAGGTGGACGTAGCCCGGCGGACAACCGCGATAACTTATCCGCTTGACGAACTTGTGTATGTTCAATTTCGCGGGACTACCCGATTTCCTCGAATGAAAGGCGAAGCGAAGATTAAANNCAACGGGAGCGAAATCGACCTGTCGGTCTCGAAAATGCCGCGGCCTTTCGAACTCGGGGCCGGTTATGCGACATACGTTCTTTGGGCTATTTCGCCCGAGGGCCAGGTTGATAACCTTGGCGAGATCAAACGCCGTGGGTTCTTCGAATTCGACTCGAAAATGAGCGTGACCACGAAGTTGCAGACGTTTGCCCTGATTATTACAGCAGAGCCACATTTTCTGGTTCGCCGGCCTAGCCAGGAGATAATGCTCGAGAATCTGAGCCCGTACACCTTGTCGGGCAAAACGATTACAACGACGCCGTCGATACAATATTTTGGCAATTCGAGTGATTACTTTCGCGATTCGCGGACACCGGAAATAGCCGAGCTGGATTATTCGAAAACGCCGTCGACGATCCTACAAGCAAAGCAGGCCGTCGCCCTGGCAAGATATGCGGGCGCCGAACGTGATGCCGCCGTCGAATTACAGGAAGCCGAATCGTTGCTGAACAATGCCGAGAACGGTTGGCGGGCCCAACGGCCCGAGGAAACGGTGGACATATCGGCACGCCAGGCGATCAGCGCAGCGGTAAAGGCAGAATCAACCGCACTTATCAGGAAGGAAGCCCGCGATAAACGGAACGAGAAAACCCGCTCCGACGCCGAGATCCGATCGGCTGAGAATAAATATCAGGAAGCTCTTGACAAGATTGATGAACTGAAGGCCGAACTTGCCGGCGAAACGCGAAGCAGGGAGCTTTCCGAGCGCGACGGCATCAACTANNCCGAGAACGCGTCGATCACCGGTGAGGCCGGTGTGGCCTTCCACGTCGACGGCATCAACTATTCGCAGCAGATCAAGGAGCTCCGAGCGGAAAACGGCAGGCTTCGCGAAGAACTCGGCCGTGCGAAAGTAGAGGCTGACAACGTGAAGGCAAGACTTGAGTCGGTCGAAAACGAACGACGTGCGTCGGAAGAACAGCGTGCGAGAGACGAGCGCGTCAATAACCTGCAGGCCGGACAAGGTGCTTTAATGCAATCTTTACGCCCATTCGGTACGGTTTCCAAAACCGAACGCGGCATAGTTCTGACGATCCCGGAGAATTTCTGGTCGGCGATACGCTCGACCGCTTTTGCGCCGAATGCCGATGCAAAACTGGGTTCATTGGCCCAGATACTTGCGGCCAACACCGATTATCGCGTCATTATCGAGTCGCACACCGATAACCGCGGAACCGCTGAAGAGTTGGCGGGTTTGACCCAGCAGCGGTCGCAGGTTATCGGCGAACGATTGGCCGGATTTGGCGTTGCCGAATCGCGTATCGAGACTAAAGGCCTTGCCGCCGGAATGCCGGTCGCGCCGAACACGACGAATGCGAACCGTGCGAAGAATCGTCGCGTTCAAGTGATACTGGTTCCGAACATCTAGAATCAGCCGGTATCCCGGCAAATATTTCCGCAAACTCCCGTCTATTCTTGGTATTCCGATAGACAGACGGGAGTTTCTTCTCGAAATAGAATAATTTCCAGGCGAATATGCCCGAAATTCTGTGGAATGTTGGAAATTTGTGTTAAATTGTCCTTTCTTTATGTGTTCCGTATAAAATCCCGAATATCAGGAGATGGTTTTTGATGAGCAGTTTCGTTAACGGCAGGCGAGTCCTTGCAGCCATCGTTATGGTTCTCGCGGCACTCGCGATGTACGTCACTTTCGGGAACAGCCGGCAGTTTGCTCAAAAGAAGGGTGCCGATCAAAAGGACGCGGCTTTCGATAAGTTTGCCGGGAGCGACCAGGTTACGAACGATATTCGTAGTGAGTTGAAGAAATTTGCGCGGCTAAAAGTTGCGGACCTTAATGACCGCGAAAAGGCCGCGAAATACGGCCGTATTGTCGCCGATTACGGCAATTTTGTTATCGTCGCAAAAGACAAAGGTACCGATGTTTCGCAATCGGGGCTGGAAACGCAAAAGATCGAAACTACGATAAATCTGCCCGGTGCGAGCTTCGAACCAGTTAATGATCCGCCCTCCAACTCCCTGCGTCTTGGTCGCACTGCAACCACCAACGGAAATGGCTATTACATAATTCAGTTCGGCAGCACCGCGAAAGATGAATGGTTGGACAGCCTTCGGGAAGCAGGTGTCGAAATTCTGCAGTACGTTCCGAATAACGCCTATTTTGTTTACGGTGAAGGCGAAGCGATCGCCAGGGCTGCCGATCATTCGCGGGTGCGTTGGATCGGAGGCTATACGGCGGACCAAAAGCTTTCACCAGTCGTCCGTGATCAGATCGCTGCTGCTAAAAATAAAACTGCTCTTCGGAAAGAAATTACACCGCTCGAACTCAAAAAAGGGACGGCGGTGTTCGATGTGGCTGTTTTTGCACGTGCCGATGTCGATGCGGTTGCCGAACGTCTGAAAAACGAATATCCCCCGGCCTTTAGCCGTGTCAGCCGCCTTAGAAGCAATTTTTTCAACGTGATCCGCGTCGAATTGAAACCGGAAGAGGTGGAAGGGGTCGCGGCAATACCGGATGTTTTCAGCATCGACGCATATATTAAACCGGTACGCGAGGACGAACGGTCGTCGCAGATCGTCGCGGGAAATTATTCGAGTGTTACGGCTGTAAACGCTCCCGGATACAACCCGCTGGCGCAGTTCGGCGTTGACGGAACCAATGTAACTGTTTCGGTCGTCGATGACGGAGTCGGTATTCCTGGTGACGGCGGTTTCTATATTACCGGGTCGAACGCGGTCGACGGACCTCTGCGCGGAGCATCTTCCGGTGCGACCGGGCACGGGCATTTAAATGCCACAATAATTGCCGGGGCAGCCCCGTTCTCGATACTTGATCCGACCGGCTACAACTATGGGATGGGCGTTGCCCCAAAAGCGAACATCGTCAATATACCGATGTTGAAAACCGGTTATACGGGGATCGACGCGGATTTTTATAACGACAGCGTCGTGACGCCGGGGCCGAACGGCGTACACGCATTGATAAGCAACAATAGCTGGGGAGCGGGAACCAACAACAATACATACGACTCACTTGCGGCTCAGTATGACGGCTTCGTGCAAGACGCCTCTTTTGATTCGGGAATCGACCCGGTCTTTATTGTTTTCTCTGCCGGCAACAGCGGTGCGAGCGGCCTTACGCGGCCGAAGATGGCAAAGAATGTGATCGCTGTCGCCAACTCTGAGAGTCTCAGAACCGAGATTGCGGGAGTTGCTGCAAATAATATTGACGATCTAAGCACAACATCCAGCCAGGGACCGGCTGTCGGCCGCGTCAAGCCGGAGATCTCGGCGCCGGGAAGCGGAGTAAGCGGCGGACGCTCCGGTCCGGACTCGCTGTTCGGCAATATCGACGCGAACCATCGCTGGAGCAGCGGAACCTCGCACGCGGCGCCTCAGATAGCCGGCATGGCGGCCTTGTTTACACAGTGGTGGAACGAAACACGCTTTGGAGACAGGCCAAGTCCGGCATTATTAAAAGCAGCGATCATAAACACCGCCCAGGACATGAACGGCAATCTGTCGGGGGCGGCGATCCCAAATCGCAACGAAGGCTGGGGCCGGGCGAACATGAAATTTATGCTCAACACCGGCGTTGGGATGAAATACATCGACGAAGAAGTAGCCTTGAACAATACCGGCGATACATACGGCTTCTTTGCCGGAACGGTCGCCAATTCGAGCAAGCCTGTTCGAGTAACGCTTGCTTGGACCGATCCTCCGGGTGCTGGATTGATGAACAACCTTGATCTTGTTGTGACGATCGGCGCGACTGTTTATAAGGGCAATGTGTTATCGAACGGCATTTCGGTGGTTGGTGGTTCGGCGGATACCCTAAATAATGTTGAAAGCGTGATTTTACCAGCGGGCATTCCGGTGGGTACGTACTTCTCGGTTCAGGTAAATGCAACCGCTTTGAATTGGGACGGAATCCTGGGTAATGGCGATCCTACCGATCAGAATTACGCGATCGCAGCATATAACTATTCAAACCAGCAGGCTCCTACTTTTTACACAGTTTCGGGCCGCGTGACATCGTCGAGCGGCCGCGGTGTCGCGTTGGCAAAGNNAGCCAGGTAAGAGAGACGTTAACCAACCACCTCGGCTATTTTACCTTCGCGAATGTCGCGAGCGGGC
The DNA here is from genome assembly GCA_002483395.1 of Chloracidobacterium sp. UBA7659. Taxonomy (GTDB): domain Bacteria; phylum Acidobacteriota; class Blastocatellia; order Pyrinomonadales; family Pyrinomonadaceae; genus OLB17. The sequence continues at coordinate 15,923 of DLHV01000122.1, forward strand.
AGACTCATACCATTACGGTTTCGTCGAAGCGTTACACTTTCTTGCCGCAGGGCATTGCAGTAAACAGCAATTTGAACAACATCAGCTTTATCGCCCAGACCGGTTCACCGTGATGATTGGAGAACCTTTCAGTCATTGTAGATAGAGATACGGTCCGGCGGCAGGCCGAGCATGCACTCGTCGCCGGCTTTCAATCCTACAAGCCTTAGAACAAGTGCATCCAGTCTAAGTCCGTCCGCATCCAGTTCGACCAGCGTAGTCGAACCGAGAAACTGCACACCCGTAATCGCAGCCTTTATAAGATTGTCTTCGGGAAACGAAGCTCCGAACGAGATTGAAATATGTTCGGGCCTTATGCCAAGTGATACATTCTGGTTTAGCGGACCGAGAAATCTCTTTGCGACCTTCTGAATGCTGAGTTTGTGTGAGCCGTCGATGGTCTGAAATTCCGGAGTCTCCGCCTTGCTCGAAGTCACCCGCCTTGCCTCAAACAGATTATTTCTACCGGTTATTCTTGCAACACTGTAGGAAACGGGATCGAGGTAAACTTCCCGCGGCGTGCCGGTCTGTATGATCTCGGTGTCAGCGATTACCGCAACCTTGTCGCAGAGAAGCAATATGTCGTCGAAATCACTAGTTGCGAACACAACAGCCAGGTTTTTCTTTTTGGCAAACTCACGCAAAAGGTCAAAGCTTTCGAGCTTTTGCATGCTGTCCATGGACGAGAAGACATTGTCGAGCAATAACACATTTTGCGCGTCGTCAAGTGCGTGTCTGACCGCATCGGATTGCCGTGTGCCCGAGGGCTGCGATGGTTTGCCGGAACCGAAAAATCGCTTCCACGACGAATCTGAAATTGCCGCAGCGTGTGCAAAAGCCCGTTTTTCTTTTGATTGCGCGGAGACGTCAATCGAATCCAAATAAATCGTTCCGCCATTCGGTTTTTCAACACCCGCGAGGATATTCAGAATCGTCGTTTTGCCGCATTCCGATGCGCCGAAAAGGCCGAAGATCTCGCCGCGCGCCGCTTCAAACGAAATGTCCCGGAGAACCCATTTTCGATCATAAAGCTTTGATAGATTTGAAGCTTTAAGCGACATATCCAGGCGAAATGCGGAACTTTCGCATCAATTGAACGTGCAAACAAAAGTATGCTGTTGTCATCCCAGGAAAGCAAGTATAGACTTTTTATGACGATGGCAAACAAAAAGCACAGCGTAAAACGAAAACTTATACACGCCGGCGGATGGCAGGCGGCCAAACGCGTTGCGAAGATGGTGCCGTTTGGCGGAACTGCGATAGCGGTCGTTTTGGTCGGCAGCGATATTAGGAGAAAAGGCGTCGTTAACGGCTTGGTAAATTCCGGTATCGATGCGATCCCTTTTGTCGGATTGGCAAAAAATGCCGTTGAACTTTTCCGTGGTGACTTCATAGCGGACAAGGATGAAAAAAGAGGTAAATGACGTATGAACAGGATCGCAATTATAGCACTTTTCGCACTTGTTTTATTTTTCAGCGTTGCCGACACGAGTGCCCAGGGAACGCGCAAGAAAAGGACTCCTTCGACAGCGACTCGAACCGTTCCCGTCACGCCGAATACGGAGCCGCAGATCATAAGCCGTGCCGAAGATTTTC
>DLHV01000122.1:17592-29921 GCA_002483395.1 Chloracidobacterium sp. UBA7659
CGCAAAGACGATTGAAAATCTTAAGAGCCGCGTTAAAAGCCTTGAATCCGTAAAAAAGAACGAACAGGACGAAAAGCAAAAACGGCTTCTGATGAATCTCGACATTCTTACAAAAGCGGAACAACGTGCCGACTCTTTGCGCAAACAGCTTTTTGAAATGATCGAGAAGGAAAGTACCATTAGAACAAAGCTCGATCAGATCGAGAACAACATCCGCCCCGAGGTTATCGACCGCGAAATTGCCTTCGCCGGCACGATGCGGCCCGAAGAACTCAGGAACATGCGGAAGAAGAATATGGAGATCGAACGGACAAATCTCCAGTCGCTTCTCGTCGAGGTCCAGAAAACAAAGGCGAACATCGATCAAAATGTCCAGAAAGCCGATAGCCTGGTAGAGAAATTGCGGGTGAAATTGGAAAAGGAAATCGACGACGCTTTGGCGGACGAGCCGATAAAGACGTAATTTCCGCGCAATTTATTTCGGAATCGCCTGCGTTTTGCGGGCGGTTTTTGTTTTTGGTTTGTTAATACGACTTTGTGCAAACGCCAAACGGCAATTTGTTGCAAAAAATTGCAAGAAGGTGCAACGCCCGGCGTTCCTTAAGTGTCAAATCAAGCGTAGTCCATTCACGCTAAGAATACATTTTTGGGAGAGAAGTATGAAAATAAGGCATTTCGCGCTCGTTTTGGGCGTGGTTTTTGGCGGATATGTTTCCGCGATTCCGGCTCGGGCACAGGGCGTCATCGTACCGATAATTTGCGACATGCGGCCATGCAGGCCGCGGCCAATACCCCGACCGATTCCGCTCCCCAATGCACTCCCGGTTAAATCTATTCAACTCGATACGAAAATAAATGGCCAAGTGGCAACTACGCATGTCGAACAGGTTTTTCGCAACGACACGCCGTACACGCTTGAAGGAACGTATTTTTTCCCGATCCCTGAAACGGCTTCTGTCATCGAATTCGCGATCTGGGAAAACGGAAAGAAACTGGTCGGCGAAGTCCGCTCCCGTGAAGAGGCGCGAAGAATTTACGATGAGATAGTTCGCCGCCAACGCGACCCCGGCTTGCTTGAATATGCTGGCAAAGACCTGTTTCAGGCGTCGATATTTCCGATTCCGCCAAATTCCGACAAGAAATTGGAACTGACCTATTCGCAGATATTGAAGGCTGAATCGGGAACGGTCGCATATCGATATCCGCTCGGTACCGGGAGAAACCTGTGGGGACGCGGACCGCAAAACGCGGAGATCACGCGCGGCGGCGTTCCGCAGAAATTCGGGACCGTCTCTGGCAAGATCGTGATCGAAGGCAAACAGGCTCTTCGCAACGTCTATTCGCCGTCGCATAGCATCGATGTCAAAAACACTTCCGAACGCTCAGCCTCGGTTTCGTTTGAAACAAAGGACAACGACAACGATTTTCAATTATTTTTCGGGCTGTCGAACGAAGACTTCGGCATGTCGCTCGTGACATATCGTGAACCGGGCAAAGACGGCTATTTTATGCTGATGCTGTCGCCGAAGGACGACGTTTCGGAACGCGAGCTGGTTAACAAGGACATCGNNGGTAAACGGATCGAAGATGCCGTGCTCACGCACCGCAGCGAACGCGGCGGTTTTTTTACAATGATCCTGCAGCCGCCCGACCGGTTCGTCACCGAGGACCGCACGCCAAAAGAGATCGTGTTCGTGCTGGACACGAGCGGCTCGATGGCTGACGAAGGGAAGATGGACAAGGCTCGGTCGGCACTTTTGTTTGGGATCAGAACGCTTCGCGACGGCGACCGTTTTAATGTCATCAATTTCGCGGGCGAAGAACATTTGATGGAGAAAGGATTGATTTTCAGCTGATGCCTCCGGCAAAAAACGCGGCGAGGAATTCGTTGCCAAGCTTCGTCCGACGGGCGGCACCAATATCAACGATTCGCTGATCGCATCGATGAAGCAATTTGACAAGAGCGACCGCCCCAAAATGCTCGTTTTTATGACCGACGGCCTGCCGACAGTCGGCGAAACCAATGTCGAGAAGATAATCGCAAACCTCAAGGCGTCTAAAAATGTCGATGTCCGCATTTTCCCATTCGGTTTCGGATACGACGTTAATACTGCCCTCTTGGACAAATTGGGCACGGAGAATTCGNNGGGGATTTCCGACTATGTGCAGCCGAAAGAGGATCTTGAGATCAAGGTCTCAAATTTCTTTGCACGCGTCAGTTCACCGGTTTTGTCCGATCTCGAACTCGATATGGGCAGCGTTGACACCGAGTTCATGTACCCAAGAAAGCCGGGCGATCTTTTCAAAGGAATGCAGATCGCGATAATCGGCCGCTATAAAAACGCGAGCGATCTTCAAAATGTCTCGTTGCTTTTGCGTGGCAAAACTGGCAGGGAATCGCGAAGCTTCAGTTATGACAAGCTCGACTTTCCACTGAGGAGCGAGAACAATGATTTCCTACCGAGGCTGTGGGCCAGCCGGCGTGTCGGTTGGCTGATAGAACAAATCCGGCTTAACGGCGAAACCAAAGAGTTAAAGGATGAAGTCGTGGAACTTGAAACGCGCTACGGCATTGTCACGCCGTACACTTCATATCTTGCGACGGATGGTTCCTTGAATAATGCCGTAGATGTTGCCCAGTTGGATGGGTTGTCGCGGGCCGCACCAGCCAAAATGGCAGAAAGAAGCGGGGCCGGTGCTGTGCAGATGAGCATCCAGCAAAACTCGATGCAATCGAATGTGACAATTGCCGATGATAAGAGAAAGAGTGCCAAAGAACGAGTTTTGGTCGATAATTCGAAGACCAATCAGTTCTTTGCAAACAAGAACTTCTTTAATCAAAGCAACATCTGGGTCGATTCTGAATTTTCGGCCGACGCCAAACTGCCTGAGATCAAGGTGAAGTTTGCAAGCGAAGAATACTTCAAACTCGTGGCGGCGGATCGGGAGCTTGCAAGATACTTCTCGCTTGGCGAAGAAGTGGTCGTGGTTTGGCGAAATCAGGTTTACCGAGTGACGAAGTAACGAAACGGTAAGCAAAACCGGACGTGATTTACGTCGATACAGGTGATTTGTGGCGAAGAAAAGGTTATCCTATTCGTCACAGTCGCCTTTTTTATTGCCATGGAGGATTGTAAAGTGCTGCATCTAAAGACACTTCTACATATTTGTATCGCCATTGTATTTACAGCCGGTTTCGTTCAAGCACAGCTTGGCTGGAAAGCACATTCGACCGATATCAAGGGTGATCTTGTCACAATTTATTTCACCTCCTCGACTAAGGGTTTCATCGCGGGCGACAAAGGATATCTGGCCTCGACTGTCGACGGCGGCAGATCATGGCAGAAATATCCGTTGAACACTGCCGAAAACATCAACGAAATCTATTTTCGAAACGAGAAGAACGGCTATCTCGTCGCGGGTAAGAAGCTTTTCATTACAAGTGACGGCGGCGAATCATGGCGAGAGACGGTCATCTTCAAGGCGAATGATTTTAGGAACAGCACGCCGACGTTTCTTAGTATTAGATTTGCCGACAAGAAACGCGGGCTGGCTGTCGGCTCGGTTCTCAATCGAAAGGGCGATGCGGTTTTGGATTCGCTCGTTATGCGGACAGAGGACGGCGGCGAGACATGGAGCCGGATCGTTATGCCATCAAAGTCCGAGCTTTTCCATCTCGATTTCAACGGCAGTTCTCACGGATGGATAGTGGGCGACAAGGGGCTGATCCTCGCGACGGTTGACGGCGGGCGAACCTGGCAGCCCCAGAAGTCGGGCACCGATAGGGCTTTGTATAACGTCGATTTTCGCGACGACGAAGACGGATACGCGGTTGGCGAAACGGGAACGATCCTCCGAACCGAAAACGGCGGCGCAACATGGGAAAAGGTTACGACGGCATTCCCCGGAACTTTCATGCGTGTTGATTTTGCCGATGACAAAAACGGCTGGATCGTCGGCCATCGCGGAATGATCCTGCGCTCATCGGACAAAGGCCGAACGTGGGTCCGTATGGAAAGCTCCACAGCTAAAAACCTTTATGGCCTCTATATCGTAAAAAAATACGGCTGGGCGGTCGGCGCCGGCGGCCTTATTCTCGAATATTTGAAATAAATCCGGCATTTAGCTCCAAAATCCGACTTTTCCATTAACACTTTGGAAAAGTTGTGATATGTTACATCATTATTTCCACTCGATATTCCCGTTTTCATTAGGGATCGTTATATTTACAATCTGTTTTTTGGAGGAGTAAAAATGGGTAACAAACCTTTTGCAATCGCACTGGTTCTACTGGCTCTACTGCTTTCAATCGATCGCTCCGTTTCCGCCCAGGGTACGACTTCGCGCGTAACCGGCACCGTCACCGATTCTTCGGGAGCTGCCGTTTCGGGAGCAACGGTGACCCTCACAAATCCGGCAACTAATGCGTCCCTCACCACGGAAACGGGCAACAGCGGAGTTTACGTATTCGATCTGATTCAGCCGGGAACTTACACAATCACCGTCGAAAAACAAGGCTTTAAGAAATTCATTTCGACAAATAACACCGCTCTTATCAATCAACCTGCAACTGTTAATGTCGCGCTTGACATAGGCGATGTTTCAGCAACGGTAAATGTTGAGGGCACGACCGAAGTTGTGCAGACCGGTACTTCCGGAAATATCGGATCGACAATTGATCAAAGGGCAGTCGAAAGCTTGCCAATTGTTGGCCTCCGTGGACGAAACCCGTTAGATTTGGTTGATTTTCAGCCGGGTTCGAACGTCGGTGCAAATACGGGCGGCGGTATTCACGTTCATGGATCGAGGGACCGGGCCTTTAATTACACTCTTGACGGGATTGATATTAACGAATCAAGCGCGGGCGGTTCAAACTTCACTCCGTTGCGGCCTAATCCCGATTCGATTCAGGAATTCCAAATTGTAACCAGTAATTTTACGGCCGAACTGGGACGAAGTACCGGGGCTCAAGTGACGTTTGTGACCAAACCTGGAACAAATAGGTTTCACGGAAATCTATTTGAGTATTACCAAACGCCTGATTTCAATGCTAATGAAACAGCTAGTAATCTCTTAGGAATTCCCCGCCGTAATTTCTTGCAGCATATCTTTGGAGGAAGCATTGGGGGACCTTTATTTAATCCTGGATTTGGCGAGGGAACGAAACCCGGTTTTATGCGTGATAAGGCGTTCTTTTTTGTCAATCTGCAAATGTTAAGAGCATCGGAAACCAGTCTGGTTAGTCGAACGGTGTATACCCCTCAAGCCCGCGCCGGATTTTTCCGCTACATAAGCGGTGCCGGACTTCGGAATACTCCGGCAGGAGTTTCGGGGGCAACCGTTAATGCTAGCGGAAATCCACTATTTCCCAATTGCGGCGGAACCGTTACGACCAACTGTATTGCCAGTTACAACATTGGAGCAAATCCGTCTGGGATTGGAATTGACCCTACATTGCTTGCGGAAATTAACTCAATGCCCTTGCCGAACGATTTTTCGTCGGGCGATGGGTTGAACATTGCGGGTTTCAACTTTCTTGTACCACAACGAGAGGAACAATGGGATTTTGTAACACGAATCGACTACAAGTTTTCTGAGTCAAACTCTATTTATGGGCGTTATGCGCAGGGACGGCAACAATCCTTTGGTGACTCAGTGAATGGCGGCGGTTCCGCGTTTCCGGGAACTCCAATCCTGGTTTATACCGACAGGCTGCCGAAAAATTTAGCCATCAATCACCGGTTTTTGCCAACCAGCAACACGACCAACGAATTCATTTATGGTTATAGCACCTTCACGTTTGATTTTATTGCACCCGAGACGGTCTCAAGTGCTAATTATGCCTATAACCTTGTTACCACGCCGAACACAAATGTCCGAGGAAATTCAAGGACAGTCCGAACGCATCAGTTTGTGGATAATTTGACTTGGGTTAAGGGAAATCATGTTTTGAAAGGAGGGATAAATTTCAGGTTGGGGCAACATACGGACGACCGTTCATCGGTCTCGGGGACCGAGATCGAAGGTAGGGTCTCCTTTGGGGCGGGCTTTGATACCGCGCAATCCGCATTATTCGGCCTTCCGACGTCTGGAATAAACACAACGAATGATATAGGCCGACTAAGAAGCCAAATCAACGATTTTCTAGGCCGTATCGGTACGGTGAGCCAGGCGTTTGTTTCAAACGCGGCGGGGTCAATGTTTGAAGTTGCCGGGACGCGGTGGGCATTCGAACACGTCTATACTGAACTTGATTTCTACTTCCAGGATTCGTGGAAAGTAAGGCAGAATCTTCTTCTGGATTTGGGAGCGAGATATGAGGTTAAGCTGTCGCCATCTTCACAAGGACTTCCAATTTTGGCGCCTGATCAACTCGTCGCTTTTGACGGAACGCCCAGAAATACGATCAAATGGGTCGAAGGAAAACTTTTTAAGAATGACTTAAATAACATTTCCCCATCAGTCGGTTTTGCATGGGACCCATTCAACAAAGGTAAGACTTCGATTCGAGCTAACTATCGCTTGTCATATGACCGCCTAAATTCACAGGTCAATGNNAGAGCGCGCCAGGGAACAATATTGGTGTAACAAACACTACTTTTGGACAGGCAACTGGTTTGCCAGGAAGATTCCTTAGGAATGGTTTGCCCGCGTTGGCTCCGACGACGACCCCGGCGGTCGAACGCCAGCCTGCAATTTTTGGTTCAGGATTGCAAACGGTTTTTGATCCCCGTTCGGAATATCCTGAGGTCCAATCATGGTCTGCAAGTTTTCAGCAAGAATTATTTGGCGGTAATCTTCTTGAAGTCAATTATATTGGAAAACGTGGTGATAATCTCTTTGGCGCCTATAACGCAAACGAGGCGAATATCAATGCGCAGCCAGCGGGATTTAATAGTTTTCTGGCTGAATTCAATGCTGTCAGGGCAAATTCTTCGTATAACAGTCCGTTGATCAATGCCCTGTACACAGGTAGTGCTACAAATAATGCCGGAACCGCAACTTTCCGGTCGACAAATACGACCAATATTGCTAATGGAAATGTTGCTTCTGCCGCGATTTCTGTATCAAGCAGAACCTCGGGCACTTCACAACTGATTGCTGTCAACGGCTTCAGCCCATTCTTGTTTGTTCCGTTCCCGCAGTTTGGAACGCTCCGAGTTTTGGAAACCAACGATTATTCGAGATACCAAGCCTTAGAAGTGAGTCTGAAACGGAGAATGATTAATGGAATTGGATTTCAGGGCAGTTATGTGTGGTCTGTTTCGAAAGACACAAGGTCGTTTGATCCAACTTTTACGATTGTGAGCACGGGAACGGCGCAATCCGCGAGCAGTACGCCATATAGAAATGCGGATAGAAGTTTAAATTATGCCTGGTCGGATTTCGACCGTCGGCACGTATTCAATGTGCAATTCATTGCCGAACTTCCGTTTGGAAAGGGTCGGAAGTTTGGTGGTAATGCTCCTCTGGCTCTCGATTGGTTGATAGGTGGCTGGCAGCTTTCCGGTTTGGGGAATTATTCCTCCGGTCGACCATTTACGGTTTACTCTGGACTGAATACTTTTTCTAACAATGCTTCAACGCCGGCAAATTGTAGTGGATGCCCGCGTGATCTGGGTTCGGTGATTCAAGAAAGCGGAACCACCTTCTTCTTTAGTGCCGCGCAAAGAGCGATGTTCACGCAACCAGCGCCCGGTGAGTTTACGACTACCGGACGTAACTATTTCATTGCACCGCCAAGTTTTCGATTCGATACTTCGCTTTCAAAGAAGTTCAGATTTACTGAAAGTATGAATTTTGAACTTAGGATTGATGCAAAGAATGTTTTTAATAGCGTTGTATATGGTTTTGGGACGGCAGTATCGAATTCGTCGACATTTGGGCGAATTAGAACGGACATCAACAGTGCGGCTAGACGCATTCAATTATCAGGTAAATTTAATTTTTAGGCTTTCGCCAGCCAAAAACTGAAAGATTCTGTAGTTCGGGAGAACTACAGAATTTTTTTTGTGCTCATGGCAACCGCTCGATTGTGACGTGCATCACTTAAACTGGGTCAGAAAGTCAACGCCGAAGTTTGCAAGTGCTGCGGTGGATAGTCTTTCTAATTCCTCCTGTTTCTACCTTTGCTCGTTGAGAACTAGACTCGACGAGCTTTTTTCTTTTCGGTCGGATGAGCGGACCTTTTGGGCGGCGGTGGCAAGGCGTGCGGCTTTTGGCAATGCGTCTATTGCCTGACGGACTTCGGGATCGTTTTCGATACGAGCACGATTCGCACCATCGGCGCCGAGCGCCGCCATTGCGAGGTTATATCGAAGCATATCTTTGATAAAGACCCGCTCGCGGTTTATCGAGTCCGGCGAGATTTTCCATGCCTTTTCTTTGGCAACGAACGCCGCAAATTGATCGACCAGGCGGTCGGTTACGCCGGTTGTCTGCAAATCCGTGACACGGCCATTTATGACCTCGCGGGCAAAGAAGAACAACGGATCAAGCAGCGAGATCTGGGCCGGGGTGAGTTTGCCTTGTTTTGCGGTCTCATCAGGTGTAATGCCGTCGCCGCCGTAAACAACGCGATTAGTTATTGTCCTTGCAACGTAAACCGAGCGTTCGATCCGGGCCGAGATGTTCCGGTGGTTGAAATAATCGTACAGGCCGACATCCGAATAATCCCGCTGGATCGAACGTCCCGACGGCGTGTAGTAACGGGCCGCTGTAAGTGTAAGCCCCGAGCCATAGGGCAGGCTCAAAACGCTTTGAACAAGTCCTTTGCCGAACGTTTTTTCTCCGACGATAAGCGCCCGGTCATTATCCTGAAATGCTCCCGCAAGCACCTCCGACGCCGATGCGCTGTTTTCGTCAACGAGCAAAACCAGCGGCATTGTTTCATAACGCGGCTTACCCGCCGTCCAAGTGCGTGTATCGTCCGGGTAACGTCCCCTTTGCGAAACGATCTTACTTCCGGCCGGCAGAAATTTTTCGGCTACTTTGACGGCTTGATTCAGAATTCCGCCGCCATTGCCGCGAATATCCAGAATCAGAGATGTCATTCCCTGGCGGTGCAGGTCTTTCAGAGCGTTTTCGAGTTCGGCCAGGGTCGCGTAGCTGAAGCCGGCCGTCAGATCTATATAGCCGACGCCCGGTTTCAGCAGATAGCCGCTGGGGACCGCCGACTCCTGAACGCGGTCTCGCTGCAGCTCAATGATCTCTACGGCTTGGTTATCGGCCCTCTCAATGGTCAAGCGAACAAACGTACCGCGTTTTCCGCGAACCTTGTCACGAACCGCTCCCGGAGCCTGGCCTGAAACGCTCTCGCCGTTAACTGCGACTATACGGTCGCCGAAGCGAAGATTTGCCCTGGCCGCGGGCGAATCGGGGAATGTCGATACGATATATGTTTCTATCGTGCCGTTTCTGAGATAACCGGCGATCGATGAACCGGTGCCGGAATATTCGCTTTCGTGCTCGCCAAGCAGGTCGAGGAATTCCCTCGCATCGTAATAGTTAGAATGCGGGTCAAGCATCTTCAGCATCGAACTTATCGCGGAGTTTGTCAGCGATTCGGTGGCGATCTTGGCCCCGTCGGCGTGATTATCGCGAATGATCTCCAGGGCGGACTGAAAATCGGACGAAACCTTTTCTTTTGACATGCCGGAAGACGGTTTCCGCCGCGATCCCCTGTCCGAGCCTGACGCCGAGAACGAACTGCCCGTCGTCAGCTTGAACGAGTCCGGGTCGGTCGTTTTTTGGGCCCTTCGGTTGACCTTCTTTTCCTGCGTAAAGACAGGCGCGGCGGCCAGTGTGCCGAGCAAAATTACGAAACACAGGCATTTCTTGAACGTCATAAAACCTTCGCCGCCCTTACACAGTTAGAGCGAGGCTTGTGGACAAACCGCTCTTTCCGGTCTAATTCTTTGGCCTTTGAAAATAGCGAATCGGTGCGCATTTCCAGCGATAAAATTACTTTTGGTCGTATTGGTTGATAATCGCGGGAAATTGAGTGAAAATCAATGTATGAGCGAAGCGAATTCCAACGATCTTCCGGCAAAACTACTGCGTTTGATCGAAACTATCGATATCGCGAATATCCTCACGGAACCGCTGACGCACTCAATAGCAAAGCTGCTCGAAATATCCGCCGCCGAGATAAATTCTGAAGAAGCGTCTGTCCTTATTCGTGATGGCGATGAAGGTGATCTTCGGTTTCTGGCGGCGATCGGAAAGGTGGCGGAGCAGTTGATCAATCTGAAGGTTCCGGCAGGGAAGGGCATCGCCGGGTTTGTGCTTTCGTCCGGCCAGCCGATGGCCGTTTCGGACGTANNACTTTCTATTCGGAGGTCGATAAGACCACCGGCTATTCGACCCAGATGATATTGGCGACGCCGCTTAGCCATAAGGGCGAGGTCATCGGTGTGCTGGAATATATCAACCGCCGCGGCGAGCCGCCCTTCGAACCCTTTACGCCGGTAGAAATGGACCGAGCAGCCCTTTTTGCCGAAGCCGTCGCGTCGCTTGTGAACGCGTATGAATCGGCTAAGCTTTTCCGCGATCTTGGCGAAAAGGTCCTTTCGGGCGAAAGTGCGGGAGAAGTTTCCGAAGTGCGTAACTGGCTTCACGGCTTGCGTGATTCGGCCGGCCATCGTGAAATGATGGATCTGGCGATCCTTCTGCGCGAGATCGCAAACCGCGGCGAGGCCGAGCAGACAATGTGCAGGGAACTTCTCGAATCCATCATGCGTTTTTCGGACAGCAAGACTGAAGTGAGCTATTTGAGCTTGTAGGTAAGAGTTACTCGCGGGGAGAGAACGACCCCGTCTGACGAAGCGGCATCCTCCCTCGTAAGGAGTCTGTCGGGAAAATCAATTTCCGGGTTTTAGCTCCGCTAGGAGCGGCATGTTTGTAGAACCATGTAGATAGTGACGCAAGCTCCGTAGGAGCGGCCTGTTGTTGAATTGACGGCCTTTAGTGTCGCCCCTAAAGGGGCTGAGATCATTTGTTGCGGATCGTGTGCTACAAACATTCGGCTCCNNCTGGAGCCATTGCGGATCAAATTCCTCATTTTCCCAACAGGCTTTGTAAGGAGGGGAGCTTGAAGATATGACAACCCTTACCGGTTTCGAATCCAATTCGTACACTCCGATCGAGAGTTATTTTCGGCTGGACGAGGATTGGCGTTCAGCGACCGGCAAGGGCGTGAGCGTGGCGATCGTCGACAGCGGGATTGATGTAAGCCATCCGGATCTGAAAGGGCGTGTACGGGATTCGGTCGAGGCCCGCGTCTTAGGCAAACGGATNNTTAGCGGTGATTCGGCGGGCCACGGCACAGCCTGCGCGGGAATAATCGCGAAGATAGCGAGAGACGTGGAATTATACAGCATCAGGGTACTTGGAGCCGCCGGATTGGGCGATGGACAGGCGTTCCTCGCAGGGTTGGAATACGCCATAAAGGCCCGATATCGCGTCATCAACCTAAGCCTCGGAACGACAAAACCGCAGTTTTTCTCGCCTCTGCACGACCTTCTCGACCGTGCGTATCAAGCCGGCTGCATTGTTGTCGCCGCCGCGAATAATCTTCCGCATCCAAGCTTCCCGTCGGTGTTTTCGTCGTCGCTTATATCGGTGATCAAGAGCGAAGAAACCGATCCGCTCAATTTCGGCTTCCATTACGGCGAGGTCATCGAGCTGACGGCCCCCGGCGTAAATGTCCGCACGGCGTGGCTCGACGGCGGGCACCGGAACCTGACCGGCAACAGCTTTGCCTGCCCGCACATCGTCGGCGTCATCGCCCTATTACTTGAGAAGCACCCCGACATGACGCCGTTTCAGGTGAAATCCGCACTGTATTCGATAGCAAAGGAGAATCAATCCTCCGCTCCGGCTCCAACGGCTTAGGCAATTGCCACGATCCGCCACATTGGCTGAAACTCACTAAACATCGGCCTTTCGCGATTTGTACTCGGCGAATCGTGCCCAAACAATCGTCAATGTCGGGCTGACAATGGTCAATGTCGGGCTGACAATGCCAGTTATTAGGCGAACAATCGCCAATGTTACGCTCACATTAACAATTGTTTAAACTACACTTCGCATTGGCGGGCGGAGTTTGGCGAAATGTATCTGACATCTGCTTCCCTTCACACGTATTTAACCGTCAGAATTTGCTCCGAGTTAGACGCCGACAACCGCAGGACAACCGCACGAATCCTTGTCCGAGCGATCTATCGTCAAATGATTCAAACCGGCAGAATGTTGCCGGTTTTGCATTTTCCGGGGCAAAATGGTTTGATAAATTTAGGTTGGAGGCGGACCACCCCGTCAGCGGAAGC
>DLHV01000020.1 GCA_002483395.1 Chloracidobacterium sp. UBA7659
AAATGCAACGCCAAATTTGAAAGAAGAGGCTGGAAAAGTTCTTTTTTCGGTTACACCGACTGATGATTTTGAAGCGTTGGACAAGATTCGGGAAGCACTTGCCGTTTATTTGAATTTGCCTTCTAGTCCAATTGTTTATGACGAAAGCCTTAAATCGATGAGGCTAAAGCAGCAGATTGACAATCTTCAACACTCTCAAAAAATGGCAGAAATGGAGTTTCGCCTTGCCCATAAAGTAATCGAGAGCCAAGACAAGATTATTGAAGAGAAAAACGTAACCATAGAGCAGCAATCAAAAATTATTGAGAAGATCACAAACAAATCAATAATGATAGATTCCGCTGAAAATAAGGAAGAACTTGAAGAATTGTTTGAAGGCGTGAAGGTTGGGCAAAGTAAGTTTTTGGCTGAGCAACTTGGGTTACATCTAAATCCTGCAACAGCTTTGAAGTCGATTGGAAAGAAACTTATTGGCAAGGAAGGAATAACTTCTCTGAATTTGGACGACGATGAAAACAACAGTTGATACAGACCACTTCACAAATTGATTTACAACTCACAAACCGCGTTTTGGAACTCGCGTCACTTGGCATTGGCTTTGTCTCGCCAAATCCGCTCGTCGGCTGTGTGATCGTCTCAGCTGATGGCGAGGTCGTTGGTGAAGGAACGTACAATTACGACAACGTCACCCACGCCGAGGTTATTGCCCTGGAACAGGCCGGTGAACGTGCTCGCGGCGGCACGGCGTATGTTTCGCTCGAACCACATGATCATCAAGGAAAAACGCCCCCTTGCACAGAAGCTCTGATTAATGCCGGGATCAAACGCGTTGTCTGCCCGATCGAAGATCCGAATCAGCTTGTTGCCGGTAAGGGTTTTGAGCGGCTGCGGAGTGCCGGGATCGAGGTCGTGACCGGTATTCTCGCCGAAGAAGCCTCACGGCTGAACGAGAAGTTCATTTGCTGGCATCGGAACAAACGCCCCTTCGTCCATTTGAAACTGGCCGTGTCGCTGGACGGACGTATCTCGCTTCACAAGAGTGTATCGACGGCTCTTTCCGGTGATGCGGCATTGAAACGAGTGCATGATCTCCGCCACGAATACGATGCGATACTAGTCGGCGGAAACACTGCGTTTGTTGACCGGCCGAGCTTGACCGACCGCAGTGGAAAGCCACGCCGCAAGCCGCTTGTCCGTGTGGTTTTAGACAATCGCCTTCAAATATCCGTGGACTCGCCGCTGGCCTCTACCGCCCACCAATTTCCCACGATGGTATTCACGAATAGTGGCGATGCGGACAAGATCCGTGAACTTCGTTCTCACAAAGTCGATATCCGTGAGATTGAAGGTGGTGCCAGAAACCTGCCTACCGTTCTTGAAGAATTGGCGTCGATACATGTCCAAAGCGTGCTTGTCGAGGGCGGCACAGAAGTGGCCGGAGCGTTCTGTGACGCAAAATTAGTGGATAAAGTCACCTTTATCTTCGCTCCAATAGTTATCGGCGGTCCGAATGCCCCGATGTCGATCGGCGGCAAAGGCGCGGTGGCACTGGAAGACGCTCTTAGGCTCCGCGATCTTGTCGTGACCAAACACGGACCAGACATTGAGGTTACCGGGTACCCGGGCTAATCGAATGAACGGAAAACCCACCGGAAAACCCTTCGCCAAAAAATCTTTCGGACAGAATTTCCTTGTCGATCCGGGATATATTCAGAAGATCGTCGACTCGCTGGCTCTGACTGAAGACGATACAGTCGTTGAGATCGGTGCGGGACGCGGAGCACTTACCGAAATTCTTGTTGAAAAGGCCGCTAAAGTCTTCGCGATTGAACTTGATCGAGACCTAATTCCCGTCCTCCGCGAACGGTTCGGAACCTTACCTAATTTCGAACTTGTCGATGCGGATGCTCTAACAATCGATTTTTCGATATTTACGCGAACCGAACACAAACCAAAACTCGTCGCAAATCTGCCGTACAATATTTCTACCGCGATTCTCCAGCGTCTGATCGATCAACGTTTTGTGTTTTCTGAAATGATACTCATGTTTCAGCGCGAGGTGGCAAACAGGATCAGCGCCCGGCCGGGAAATTCTGAAAGAGGCTTCCTCACTGTCCTTGTCGAAGCTGCTTTTTCGGTTGAAAAGCTCTTTGATGTGTCGCCCAAGGCGTTTATGCCACAGCCAAAAGTAGTGAGCGCTATAGTAAGGCTTTATCCCAGAGATTCTGAGGTTCGCAATGAAGAAGCATTTCGAAAACTACTCACCGCGTGTTTTGCCAAGAAACGCAAGACGATCGGCAACAATCTCAAAACGGCCTTCGGCGATTGGCGTCAGGCGCTTGAAACTGCCGCGATCGACGCAAACCGGCGGGCCGAAACGCTCACTATGGATGAATGGCTCCGTTTACACGAAGCGATTCTAGCCATCTGAAAGGTTAGCCCTTGAATTCGCTAAATGATCTTCGCCTAATCGCCGATTTCGGAAGCCGCTTGAGACACTTCACCGGTTTGAGTTGACGGAAAAATCAGCGACGCCAATACCGACATTCCGATAAAGCTAACGATTATCGCAAGCGACCAGGTTATAGGGAACTTGCCCCCAAAGGCGTCGTTAAGCCAAACCATTTTCAAGCCGACAAAGACCAGCACAGCGGCAAGACCGTATTTGATCAGGTGAAACCTGTTTATCACGCCCGCCAGCATGAAATACATCGAACGAAGCCCAAGTATCGCGAAAATATTAGACGTAAATACGATCAGCGTCTCATCCGTTACGGCAAATATCGCCGGAACACTGTCGACGGCAAAGATTATGTCGGTCGCCTCAAGAAAAAGAAGGGCAATGAGCAGCGGCGTTGCGTGCCACACTTTGCCGATCTGTTTGAAGAATCTCTTGTCGTCGACCTCATGGGTTACCGGAACGAACCTGCGAAAAATCCGTATCAAAAGGTTCTTTTCCGGCTCGATCTCTTCTCTTCCCGAGAAGAACATCTTTATGCCCGTGATGATCAAAAAGGCACCAAATATATAGATCACCCAGTGAAACTGCATCAACGCCGAGCCAAGCGCGATAAAAATGGCTCTGAAGATCAACGCTCCGAGTATTCCGTAGAACAGGACACGGTGTTTGTACTTTGCCGGGATGCCGAAGTATCTAAAGACTAAGACGAAGATAAAAATATTATCAATCGACAACGAATACTCGATCACGTAACCCGTCAGAAACTCCAACGCGGTCGTCCTGGCAATCGCTTCGCCAAACTGGACAATCGAATACTGGTAGAGGCCGAAACAGAATGCTAGGGCGAGCACTACCCAAACCGTGCTCCAGATCGCCGCTTCTTTGAATGACACGACATGCGCCTTCCGGTTAAAAACCCCAAGATCGAGAGCCAACATGAATAGTACGAATACCGTAAACAAAGCGTAAAACCACCAGTATTCGGCAATAGGGAATAGAGTCATTGTGATTTTCCTCAGCGGTCAAGACCGAGCCGTATAATTTCTTCGGTAGAGGAAATTTCCAATTGGAAATTTTGCCTTAAGACAATCTCGTAGATGAGACGCGGGATTTCGCTTGCCACCTCCGCCACAATTTCGGCTATCAATTCAAATGCCATCTCGACTAGGAATTCCAGCAGGGCTTCAAACAGACCTTCCACTTATTTCTCCTTTGTACTTGCCGCAAAGGAAAAGACCCTTCACGAACGATATCCAATCGTCGTAAAAGGTCTCGATATTTTCTTAGCCACGCCGAATCGTTTCCGACCAAAACGATTGTACTGACGACAGCGGCAAACCCTTTCGGGCTATCTACTCCCCTGAATTAGTTGTTTGAAGAGTAGCCCAAAGATTATTTATTTGTCAAGATTGAGCTTTGTGATAGAATCACCTTTTAATACAGCCCCTGGTAAATCAATATTTTGAATAAGATAGAAATAATACCACTTGGCGGAATCGGCGAGTTCGGAATGAACTGCATGGGAATCCGCTATGGCGACGAGATGATAATCGTCGACGCGGGAATGGGATTCCCCGAGGAAACGCCGTTCGGCGTCGATATCTCGATCCCGAATTTCGANNGTGGATGCAGGTATGGGTTTTCCCGAAGAAACGCCCTACGGAGTCGATATTTCGATCCCGAATTTCGATTTCCTTGAAGAATATCGCGAGGATATGACCGCGTTGATACTCACGCACGGCCACGAGGACCATATCGGAGCACTCTCTTACATACTTAAAAAGTTCAACTTACCTGTCTACGGCTCACGTTTTACTTTAGCTTTGGCGGAAAAGCGGCTCGAAGAAAACGATATGCTGAACGATGTTTTGCTTCACCGGGTCGAATCAAACGATATCGTCACTATCGGCAGCTTTAAGATCGAGTTCATCCATGCGTCTCATTCTCTTGTCGAATGTTTTTCGCTCGCCATCACAACGCCGGTCGGGACTATAATTCACACCGGAGATTACAAGATAGACGACACGCCGGTGATCGGAAAGCCATACGATCTTAAAACGCTCAGCAAATATGGCGACGCCGGCGTTCTCGCCTTGCTGGGCGATTCGACCAATGCGACAGTGCCGGGTCGAACGCCCTCGGAACAAGCTGTTATCCCCGCGTTTGAGGAAATATTTGAAGAGACCGACGGACGTCTTTTTATAGCTACGTTTTCATCGTCGCTGCATCGTTTGCAGATAGTATTCGATGTTGCCCACGAGTTTGGCCGTAAGGTGTGCGTTCTTGGCCGCTCAATGCAGAAGAACGTGGAGATCGCCGAGGAGCAAGGCCTTTTGAAGATCGCTCACGGAGCTATGATCGGTTTTGGCGAATCAAAAGCTTTAGACGATGATGAAGTGGTGTATCTGGTCACGGGTTCGCAGGGCGAAACGCGAGCAGCTTTGTGGAATCTGGCGACCGGGACCTACAAGGGCATGGAGATTGAAAAGGGTGACACGGTGGTGTTATCCGCCCGCATCATTCCAGGCAATGAAAAGCGAATCAGCCGCCTGATCGGCCACCTTTACAAACGCGGTGCAAACATCATTGAGGAAAAACGCNNCTTGTCCATGTTTCCGGCCATGCGTCCCAGGAAGACATCAAGATAATGGTCGAGACGGCGCGGCCCAAATTCCTCGTCCCGATCCACGGCGAATACCGCATGCTGTTCCGGCACAAGGAATTCGTTAAAAATCACGTTGCCGGGTATTCCGACGACAATATCATCCTGATCGAGAACGGCGATCTCCTTGAGATCGATCAAATGGGTGCGCGCGTGGTCGAGAAATTCGAAATGTACAAGACATTCATCGACGAGGAATCAGCCGGCGAGATCGAATACGACGTGGTCCGCGAGCGAAAGAAACTTGCTTACGGCGGAGCAATATCGCTGGTCGTAATGATGAGCAAGACAACCGGCGCAATAGCCGGCGAGCCGCAAATATCTTTTCAAGGCGTTGCGGGAATAGATCCGACGAACGGATTCGCCGGCGACGCCCGCGAGGCGATTTCAGAGGCCATCCTTCAGATGAAAAAGGAACAGGTCGCCGACAGGACTTTCCTCAAGGAAACTCTCAGGGTTGCCCTGAAACGCTTTGTTCAACAACAAATCGGCACAAAACCAGTCATCGTAACTACTATTGTCGAGGTTTGACGAGGTTGCGACGAATCACAGGCACACATTACGGAACTGCCTAGACCACCCGCTCAGTGTGCCTCCGCTGGGATAGGCCGTAAATACCGCTCCGTCGAAATGAAGGACGTGTAATTGTGTAGGAATACCGGCGCTTACGGGCACGTTCCAGAGATCGGCCAGTTTTTTCATCATTTTGCGGCTGTTCGGGCGGCTTCCGATCGAGCAGCCTAAATGCTCCATGCTTCCAAAATTGGCAAAGTATGGCTTCAGTCGGCCGAGAATCGGCGACACCTCGTCGAAATGGTCCAAATCAATATAGCTGAAATACTCGCCTGCAATAACTTCGTATTCCTGGCCTTGTAAATGGGCGACGTCCCCGACCGAAACCGTCATCCAGCGGCCGAGATTTCCATGTCCGGTAATGCGAAGCAGGGCGATCGGTCCGGTCGAATCCGCGCGGCGGATCACATCGTTTACCATCTGGGTGATACCGTTGCACATTCCGCCAAGCTCTATCGGGTCGCTTCCGGCCTGGCGCAATTCGGCGGCCTCCCGAGTTGCGAGCATTGGGTCGCCGATGTCGACGACGTCAATGAGCGCTTCCGATGTTCTTGCTGCGAGTTCGGCCCAGGTTGCGGGGTCCAAAACACCAGTCGGAGTTCTGTGTTTGCTTGCTTGAAAGCTCACAACAGCAGCTCGGGTCCTGCGGCCGAAAATGCCGTCAACGGTCAGCTCCGCTCCCTGGCGGTTTAGCATGATCTGGAGAAGGACTACCCGTGGGCTGTGTTCGCCCCTTTTGATGATGAACATGTGTTACCTCCAAAAACCCTGCGTTTTTACTTCATAAACCGTCACGCCATTTTCGATTGTCATTAGCCGGATTGCTTTTGACAATTGGAAAACGCCAGATCGCCCGCCTCGCCAACCTTGTTCAATAAATTCACGAGATCCACGGGCAGATCGTCGAATCGAAAAAGCTTGATCGTATAATCGACGGCCTTTCCGCTATCGTCGCGCCACGTTAAATTTACGCTCCCAAACGGTGCAAGAGAACTCGGGAGCGGCCCGTAATATTCCTTCCAGATATTGGAATTGAATTTTCCAAACGCGGCTCGCACGCCGCGCATTTCTTCATTGGTAAACCGGTACTGACACCAGCCGCTATCATTAGCGAATTCGCGATATTGAATTATCCGCCGCCGGAAAACGCTTCCATCCGATTGAACGAGGATGCGTGTATTGTTAGGATTTGCCGCCGCAAAACCATTGATCACATTGGAGTGATAAAATTGGTCGATTACCCAGGCACCTTTGCCGTCAGGCAGCGAGGCGGCATCGGGCAGGCCGATTTGAGCATGAGTCTCCGCCGGGCCTGAGAGCAATATAATCGAAATCGCCACAAAGATCGCCGCAAAAGTTTGATACATAACTCTCTTCAACTGAATTGGTTTCAAAAAACAACTACTCTTGTTGAATTGACCGTTATTGGCGCGGGAATTTGCCGTTCAAAGGCTTCTTTTTCGACACGAGAAGCCTTGTCGTAAAAAACCCGCGTATACAAACGCGGCGTTTGTACATCGGCCATTCAACGTGCAAGAATCCTTTGGGCAGACTCCAGGAGGACTTTTAAAGATCAGCCGTTTGATGTCTGGTTTGCTGCCGCGATATGGACGAATCTGTTCGGAAGATATTAAATGCAGCGAAACTGGAGGTCGCACCCGAAACATTTACGCTCGTTTCCGTAAGTAAGAAAGAGTGGCCAAAGCTGCTTGAGGATCAGGGTCTTAGCCCGCGTGGAACCGCTCCCTTTATGATCTTCTCCGACAAGTACGAGGTAACGCTTTTGCTAGATGAAATAGATTTTGGAACGATTCGGCATGCAATACGCGACGCCAAGGTCGAAGGTGGTTTTCGTCTTTTGACGTTTGCCGCGGTGCTAGACTTTGCGGTTGTTGGATTTTTAGCAGAGATCAGCGGAATTATGCGAGACGCTGGGATCTCTATCGTTGCGCTGTCTGGGTTTTCCCGTGATCATTTGTTGGTAAAGCAGGCGGATCTGGCAAAGGCACTCAAGTCCCTCGCCCCCCATGTCGCTGAGCTGTGTTGAGACCATTTTTTCCAGTTTTTTGTTCCACCGTTCCAGGTGTTCCACTGTTCGATGGTGGAACATTCGTCTGTAATGGGTTACGATCCATTTCCTTTGCGTCTTTGCGGGAAATCTTCTCCCGCGAAGCCGCAAAGCAGCAAGGAAGATATAAATCGGTTGAACTGCAAGGCTGCCCCATATTTATGAACTGGAAGAACAAAGTAGTTTTACTGACCGGAGCCTCAAGCGGTATCGGCGAAGGCATCGCAATCGCTTTGGCCAAACGAGGCGCGGTTCTCGGACTCCTCGCTCGGCGTGAAAGTCTCCTAAAAGAGCTTGCCCATAAATGCGAATCGGCGGGCGGAACGGCGAGAAGTCTATCTTGTGATGTGACAGATGCGGGAGCGGTTCAAAAAGCAGCAGACGGTCTTCGCGAAGAATTCGGCCACATCGACATTCTCATCGCAAACGCCGGAATCGGCGGAAACAATAAGGAAACCAGAGATCTTCAGCCCGAAGCTGTTGGAACGGTGATAGATATCAACTTAATGGGGGCGGTAAATTCCGTCCACGCCGTTTTGCCGCAAATGCTCGAACGCGGCAGCGGGCAGCTTGTGGCCGTCTCAAGCCTCGCGGGCATTCGCGGGCTTCCGAAATCCGCTGCTTACTCCGCAAGCAAGGCAGGAATGACTGCATTTTTCGAAAGCGTGAGGCTCGACGTGCAGCACAAAGGGGTTCATGTCACCATTATCCAGCCCGGATTCATCCGCACGCCCCTTACCGAAGGCCGCACAAACAACATGCCGTTCCTCATGGAACTCGACGACGCCATCCCTCACTTCCTAAACGCCATCGAGCGCAAGAAGAAATTCTCCGCCTTCCCATGGCAGCTCGCCACCATCGTCAGAATCGGAAAAGTAATGCCCGCGTCAATTTACGACCGTGTCGCCGGACGGGCCAATTACCGCTCTTGACTACTTCATCTTAATTGGTTTGGAAGTAGGTCGTTATAAGCCTTGCGGTAAAATGTAACCCTCACGTAAATTAGCACCAAGCATCAAAATAGTTTCCGCTCGTCATAAAAGACCGCCTACAGCGTGAACCGCTCGCCAAGGTAGAGGCGCCGGACGTCTTCGTCCTGAACCAGCTCGTTAGGCTCGCCGGCACGGAGGATCTTGCCTTCGGCCATGATGTAGGCTCGGTCGGTAATTCCGAGCGTTTCGCGGACGTTGTGGTCGGTGAT
>DLHV01000061.1:0-4224 GCA_002483395.1 Chloracidobacterium sp. UBA7659
TTCCCGTCCAGCAGTCTGGCGAAAAAATGGCCTCTGCGTCTAGACGCACGGTCACACGGCGGCCGGTCACCCGTTAGCCGATTCGTTCTTTGCGCACGGACAGTTAGTGCTAACGAGCTACACCGATCTAATAATTTCATAAGAAACTTGAAAAATCGTCGCATTTTGATGCGATTATTCTTGACTTTCCGAAACTAAGTATTTAGACTGCTTTACGTTGCTGGTCAATTAAATATTTCGTGTCTGCTTTTTCGCGTATTTCTGTCTGACATTAATGCGGAATTTGTAGAACTTTTGTATCCGTTGCCGGCAAAGAAGTCTGTTGCCCCGCACTGAATGCTCAAAAGTTCGCAAGATGAAAAAGCTGGATCGTTTGCAGTGAAGACATTGGTTTTGATCAATGACAACCTGCGATGTTGTTCTTTTCATCAAATACAATAATAAGTTTTCGTAACCCTTGACCTAGTTTGGCACCGGAAGTAAAGGGAGGAATTAGCGATGTTAGATCAATTAGTCGAGTCAAAAAGCCACGCCAGCGAGGATACCAGGCGGAGCAGTTTTCTGCTGACCACCTTTGTGATAATGGTATCTATCCTGCTGAGCGCATGGCTCTATAGTCTCTTTGCAAAGGATTACGGTATGGGAGGGGACGAGCTTTCGCTTGAAACGCTCGTTGCCCCGCCGGTGATCGAAGAAGCCCCGGAACCGGAGCCCGAAAAGCCGCCGGAGAAGCAAAAGGACCCCAACGTGGATGTCCGTAAGGAGATCATTCAGTCGATGATGGAATCTCCGAAACCGCCGAAAGAGGTCAGTGTTGTTAAGCAGACGATCCCGCCGCGCGATCCGAACAAATATACGGTAAAGGGCGATATCAATTATAGTGCCGCAAATGCCCCGCCGCCGGATTACAAAGGCCCGGTAAACACAGGTGGTACTGGCAGCGACAGCGGACTTCCCGGACAGGGAGGCGCTGGTGAAAAGGAGGCCGCACCACCACCTCCTCCTCCACCGCCAAAGAAAGAGCCGCCAAAGACCATTTCGGGTGGTGTTTTGAACGGTAAAGCGACCAGTTTACCAAAACCGCCTTACCCGCCGGCAGCCAGGGCCGTCCGAGCCAGCGGAGCGGTCAGTGTTCAGGTTTTGATCAGCGAAACGGGAAGCGTCATTTCGGCAAACGCAGTAAGCGGTCACCCGCTTCTACGTGCGGCCGCTGTTGGCGCTGCCCGCGGCGCGAGATTCAGCCCGACACTCCTTTCGGGGCAGCCGGTCAAGGTTTCGGGTGTAATCACATACAACTTCGTTCCGTAATGGAACGAAACACAGTCATGAGAAACGGCTTGCCACAGTCGTTTCTCATGCTATAAGACTCTGCAATAATAAAATTCTTTTGATTTCATTGGAGGAAAAACCATGACTTTTTTTGCTAGCCTTTTAGGATCGGACTCCCTGGGCGCATTTCTAATGCTCGCCGCCGACACAAAAATTTCTTTCGGTATCTACGATATTGCAAAGAGTTTGACAATTCCGGGTTGGATCGTTATCTCGATTCTTCTTATACAATCGGTTTACATGATCGCGGTCGGTATCGAGCGCTGGCTGACCTATAACAAGGCCAAACAGCAATCTCGTCAATACGCACCGAAAGTAGCAATGGCGCTGAAGAACAGCAATATTGACGAAGCCATCAATATCAGCGACAGGCATAAAGATTCTCACCTTGCGATGGTTGTTTCATCCGGGTTGAAGGAATTTGCCGCACACCAGGGCAATACCGACATTTCGGCCGACGAAATGGAAGCTTCAAAACGAGCCCTTGATCGCGCTATTGCCGTAAAAACGGCAGAATTGAAACGCGGCCTGGCCGGGTTGGCAACTGTCGGATCGACCGCACCTTTCGTCGGACTGTTCGGAACGGTCGTCGGCATCATCGGCGCTTTCGTCGCTTTGGCCCAGACCGAGAACGCCGGCATCGGCGCGGTCGGCGCCGCCATTGCCGAAGCTCTCGTGGCTACCGCCTTTGGTATCGCCGTTGCCGTTCCCGCCGTATGGCTGTTTAACTACTTTACGAATAAGGTAACAAGCTTCGGCGTTGAAATGGAAAACTCGGCTTCCGAGCTGGTTGATTATTTTATCAAGCAGCGTACGAAGGCATTAAAAGGTCAATAGTCTTACCGGGGATTTACTTTGAAGGGGGAATAGTTGCTATGGGAGCAGCAATCGGTGGAACCAGTGAATATAATTCGGAGATCAATGTAACTCCGATGGTGGATGTAATGCTCGTGTTGCTGATCATTTTCATGATCGTTACGCCGCTCTTGCAGCAGGGAGTCACAGTCAACATTCCCAAGGATCTGAATGAGCCGGTGGAAGATTCTGAGATCACAAAGGACACGTCGGTTGTTATATCGATTCCGGATAATAACAATTTTTACGTCGGGAAAGATCCGTTTCCGCTCGCTTCATTGGGAGAGAAAATTCAAACCATGATGAAGGACAAGGCACCCGACAAACGAATCGTATACATCAAGAGTGGTATAGATGTGGAATACGGGACGGTTGTGAAGGCAATTGACGTTATTCGCAAACAGGACATCGATAAAATCGGTCTCGTGGCGGACAAGAAGAAAGGCGGAGAGGCTGCTAAGTAAGCAAGCGTGGCTCCGGCCGCCCTATCGAGCAAGTAGGAGTGTTTGACTTATGGGAATGTCAGGAGGCGGTATCAGCGAAGGCGCTGTGCCGAGAATTAACGTAACACCTTTAATTGACGTTTTGCTTGTGCTTTTGATCATCTTTATGATCATTTCACCGGTAAAGCCCAGTAAATTTGAGGCAAAGGTTCCGGCGGAACCGAAAGATCAGCAGCAGTTGAATGTGCAGGCGAATCCACTGACGTTGATCGTGGGAATCAACAAAGATACCAAGGCGGTTTCTCTTCTCTTCGAATCGGCAAATGTGCCGGCTGGGGATGTCAACGATTTGACGGCCTTGACCGCTAAACTTACGGAGATCTTTAAGACGCGAACTGACAACGGCGTATTTCGCGAAAATACGAATGTGATCGAGAAGACGATCTTCATTAAGTCACCGACCTCCGTGAGGTATGGCGACGTCGTGAAAGTGATAGACGCGGCGAAGATGGCCGGTGCAGAGCCGATTGGGTTGCAGATTGACGATTTAACCGAATAATTTAGCCCTCGCGGCAATGTTGGCTGCACAGTTTCATCGTGCGCACTTTGTTTAGGGTTTGATATGGAGTCGAAAAATGAGATTTTCTCGTTTAGGAATATTTGTACTACTTATACTTGCAGTATTTCTAACCACTAATTGTTCATATTACAACCGGATCATGTCCAGAAAGAATCTGGTCGACGGTTCGCTTGCCTATAAAGAACGGAAGTTCGAAGTTGCCGAGGAGCTTTTTAGAAAAGCCGCGGCCCGCGATCCGNNAAGGGGCAACGATAGAAGGGCGTACCGCCCAGATCTTTCTTGCCAGAACACTTCATTCCCGGTATATCGGAAACCGGAGGGAGACACCGCTGGCCGAAGAGGCCATTAAAGAGTATCAAAAGGCTCTTAAGGTCGATAAAAACGATCAAAGCTCGTACAAAGCGATTGCAAGCCTTTACGAAAACCTTCAGAAAACTGACGAATGGCAGAAATGGGTTACGGACCGCTCGACAAATACCGAAATTAAACCGGAATACCGGGCGGAAGCGTTTACCTCCCTTGCCGCTAAGCAAAACACCTGTGCGAACGAGGTAACGGACACACCCGATACAAAGAAAACCGTCAAAAAGGATGGCAAGGATGTGTTTCAGTTCACAAAGCCGGCCGATACCGCGGACTTCGATAAGCTGAAGGAATGTGTTGCACTTGGAACGAAACTTATCGATCAGGCTGTTGCATTGGAACCGGATACGGTCAAGAACGCAGGAAGCCTGAACGCCAAAACGCTTACCGATGAGCAGCTTAAATCGAATCTTGATGTCGTAAAGCCCTTTGAGTCGNNCCGGTCCTACCGCGCAAGTCTGATCATTCAGGCCTCCCGCTTGGCGGAGATGGAAGGGCGCGACGCGGACCGCGACAAGTTGAAACAGGACGCGGACAAGGCAAAGGCCGATTTCGTCGCTCTCAGCGATGTCGGAAAGGCTTTGCAGGCGGAGATCGATGAGCGCAACGCGATAAAGGCCGAAGAGGCAAACTCAAATAAGGCAAATAACGGCA
>DLHV01000061.1:4251-10210 GCA_002483395.1 Chloracidobacterium sp. UBA7659
TTTACTTTCTTTAAATTGAGAAGCACTCGACCGCGGTAAATATTCGTAGCGTCCGTGCCGCTGGTATATGTAGAATAGAGATCGGCAAGATGATCCGCATAGAAGACGTTATAGCAAAGGTAGAACGAAATCGTCCAGATCCTGACATCGATCTGATCAGGAGGGCATACCTTTTCTCCGCGCTTCACCATCGGGGGCAAAAGCGGGCTTCGGGCGAGCCCTACCTTGTCCACCCGTTGGAGGTTGCCGAGATCCTGGCCGATATGCGGCTTGACGAGGTGAGCGTGTCGACCGGGCTTTTGCACGACGTTGTCGAAGATACACTGGTCGATCTCGATACTTTACGATCGTATTTCGGGGAGGAGATCACGCATCTTGTCGATGGATTGACCAAAATAGCCCATATCAGCAATTTATCAAGGGAAAAGCAGCAGGCCGAAAACGTCCGCAAGATGGTCCTGGCGATGATTACAGATGTTCGCGTCGTTCTGATCAAACTCGCCGACCGGTTGCACAACATGCGGACGATGCAGTATCTCAAGCCCGAGCAACGCGCCCGCATCTCGCAGGAAACACTTGATATTTACGCTCCAATCGCCCACCGTCTCGGTATGGGAAAGATGCGTAGCGAGCTTGAAGATCTTGCTTTCCAGAACCTCTATCCCGAAGAATATAAACGTCTTGCAAAAGATGTAGACGCCCGCCGCCCCGAGCTTGAAGCAGCCCTTGGCCGCATTCAGGAAACAATAAGGACGAAACTAACTGAAAACGAGGTACCCTACGTGTCGATCGAGGGTCGGGTCAAACGTCTTTACTCTCTTTGGAAGAAGCTCAAGAAACAAAAGATTATGATAGAGCAGGTCTATGACCTGATCGCGGCCCGCATCATTACACCCAACGACCGCAAGTATTGCTACCTGACCCTCAGTGTTATTCACGACATCTGGACACCGGTGCCCGAACGCTTCAAGGACTGGATCGCCATTCCGCGTGACAACCTTTACCAATCGCTGCACACCTCGGTGATCGGCGATGGCGGACAGTCATTCGAGGTTCAGATCCGAACCGAAGAAATGCACCAGGTCGCCGAAGAAGGCGTCGCGGCACATTGGAGATATAAGGAGAAGAAGCTCGGATCGAACGAGGGCGACGAAAGCCTCGATGAGCTTCGCAAAACCGTTGAAAAACTACTTCTGCCGTTGGTCGAAGACAATCAGGACAATGAAGATTCGGAAGATTTTATCGAGTCGTTGAAGTTGGACCTTTTTCCAAAGGACGTCTATGCCTTCACGCCGATGGGGAAGGTTATCCAACTGCCCCGAGGAGCGACACCGCTCGATTTTGCCTACGCCATTCACTCGGAGGTCGGCGATACCTGCACCGGCGCGAAGATAAACGGCCGCATCGTCTCACTCAAAACAGAACTGCAGAACGGCGATGTGATAGAGATCCTGACGACCGCAAATTCGAAGCCCTCGCGGGATTGGCTCAATTTTGTCGTTACTTCCAAGGCCAGAAACAGGGTCCGCCATTGGATCTCCGAGCAGCAGCGGGCTGATTCGATCGATATTGGCCGTAAGCTGCTTGAGAAGGAATCGGACCGGTTTCACGTTTCGCCAAAAAAACTCATCAACAATGACGCCGAAATGAAGCGGATCGCGAACGAGTACGGGCTTGGCCGGCCCGAAGACCTTCTCGCGTCCATAGGCTATGGCAAAACTTTGCCGCGCAACGTTCTGTCGAAATTCCTCGGTGCCGAAAAATTTGCCGAGCTCGACCCTGAAAAGCGCAAGGAAACGCGGATCGAAAGCGGCATGAAGGCTGTCAAGCGGCTTATCGGCATGGGCGAGGACGCGATCATTGTCAAAGGCGTCGATAACCTTTTGACGACCCGGGCCCGCTGCTGTAACCCATTGCGGGGCGAAGACATAATCGGTTATATATCGCTCGGCAAAGGCATCGTCGTCCATAACAAACGCTGCAAGAACGTCGCACAGCTAATGATAAATAAAGACCGCATCGTCGAGGTAGAATGGGCGAAGACGGTGAAGGATGAAGTGCAGTCCGTCGGCATTATTGTAACTACCGAGAACCGGACGGGTATGCTCGCCGGTATAACAAACGCCATCGCGGACATCAAAACGGGAATCCGCGACGCCCGCGCCAATATTTCTCGTGACGACCGCGGCCTCATCGAGGTCACCGTCGAAGTTTTCGATAAAAAGCACCTGGACCGCGTGGTCAGTGCCATCGAACACGTTCCCGGCGTCATTGCCGTCGAGAGAATGAACGCTTAGAGTACCGCATCAACTTTCTTTTTATCCCTTAATTTGTTAAAATTCGCCTTTTGCTTGAATAGTCATGTAAACGGCATAAGAAACCGATGAAGGAAATTGTCTCAACAGAAAATGCTCCGGGAGCAATTGGGCCATATTCGCAGGCTATTAAGACGGGAAACCTGGTGTTTTGTTCGGGCCAGATACCGATCGACCCAAAAACAGGGGAGTTCGTGTCAACTGACGTTGCCGAGCAGACTGAACAGGTTTTGATCAACCTCAAGGCCGTGCTTGAAGCAGCCGGAGCGGGGTTGGGCGACGTCGTTAAGACGACGGTGTTCCTCGCTGACATGAGCGAGTTTGGGGCGATGAACGACGTTTATGCCAGGCATTTTGTCGAAAATAAACCGGCGAGAGCGACTGTGCAGGCGGCAAGGCTGCCGCGCGACGCAAGAGTTGAAATTGACTGCATTGCGGTGGTTTAGAGTTCCGTTCAGAGTTCACGCTTTTAGCGTGATCTTCCTCAGCCCGGGAGACAAACTAAAGTTTGAACTCTAAACAAAAAAGCCAAACCCTTTCACGAGGATTTGGCAACTAAACGGAAAGTATTGATATCAAAGAAGATTACGCCGCTTTGACAATTTTGCCAGACTTTATGCAGCGAGTACATGCCTTGATCCGGCCGTTTCCGCCGGCGGGAAGCTGTACGCGAACTGGCTGGAGATTCGGATTGAACCGCCGCCGGGTCTTGTTATTCGCGTGTGAAACATTATTTCCGAACTGCGGGCCTTTCCCGCATATGTCGCATCGTTTTGCCATAAATAATAGCCTCCGGATTAATCAAATGAGGTTTGATAAAAGAGTATTACAAAAACTCAAAAATAGATTTTATACCAAATAATTATACGTGCAGTCAAGCAATGATACAAATTGATACCTTCAAAGGAGTAAAAGCCACCGTGCAAAAATTTAAGTTCAGTTTCTTTTCAATTACCGCGGCCGCTTTATTTGCCGCCATCTTGGGCGCCTGCTCGGGCGGCCCGGCCGGCAATTCAAGCGGTCCTGGAACCGCCGATCCGAATGAGATCGCGGCCCGAGTAAATGGAAAAGAGATCAAGATGGTAGAGGTCGAAAAGGCCATCAAGGCCCAAAGCCAGGGCAAGGAATCGAATCTGTCGCCCCTCGAGCTTGCGTCCGCCCGTCTCAGTGTTCTGCAGCAACTGATCCAAACCGAGGTCATGTTCCAGAAGGCTGAAAAGGAACAGACCGTTCCAAGCGAGGAAGAGGTAACGGCCGAGGTCAATAAACGCAAAACCTCCAGTGGTATGTCGGCCGAAGAATTTGCGAAGCAAATGGCGCTCGCCGGTGAGAACGAGCAAAGCTGGCGGCTGAATGTTAAAAAAGAGCTTGCCCTCCAGAAACTTCAGGAAAAAATCGCCGGAAAGGTCGAATCGCCTAAAGATAAAGAGATTGAAGACTTTTATAACGGCAACAAGGAACAGTTCAAGAACAAACGCGGAGCTGAACTGGCGGCGATCGTTATCGATCCGTCAAACAGCGGGCAGGGCGACACAACAACTAACCAGGACGAGGCCAACGCGAAAGCAAAAGAAGTCGGACAGCGGGCGATGACTCCCGGCACCGATTTCGCCACGCTTGCCCGCGAAAACAGTGAAGATCTCCAGACGCGTTCAAAGGGCGGCGACTGGCGATACTTCACCGAGGATGAGATGAAGCAAACGCTTGGAGCACAGGTTACTGACCTTATCATGAGCAGGCTGCAGAACGGGCAGGTGGTGCCCGTTGCGATCCCGGTTGAAGGCCGTACATTGATCGTAAAGCTCCAACGCAAACAGGAACGCGACGAAGACTTGACGCTCGAAAGCCCAGATGTCCGCCGGCGTGTAACCGAGTTGCTGATCAACGCCCGCAAGAGCCTTTTGTGGCAGTCTTACGGTGAGATAGCAGTCAACGAGGCCAAGATCGAAAATTTCCTGGCGAAAAAGGTCGTTGACAATCCAAACGATCTGAGCGGTGCCCGGCCCGCAGGTGCATCGATTCCGGCACCGGCGAATGCAGGCACGGCAACGCCGGCGAACACGAACGCCGCACCGTCGAATCTGAATTCTGCGACGAATAGCGCCGCAAACGCCGCTCCGGCCAATGCCAAACCGGCGGCAAAACCTGCGGCAACAACGGCTGCCACACCAGCACCGAAGGCGGCAACGCCCGCGGCTCCGAAGCCGGGTAACACTAACGGCGGAGAATAGCCGGACAGTCGAGCTTTGGTTTGCGGGTGGATCAGTGAAACGCGAACTTTAACGCTTATTCGCAACCAGCAAAGTAGCCGGCATCGAAGTCGGCTACTCTTTTTTATGCTTTTCAGACTTTCAGATGTAGAGAAATCGTACGGGGGCAACGAGATCCTGAAGGGCGTTTCGTTCCAGGTCAATCCGAACGAAAAAGTCGGGTTGGTCGGGCGGAACGGTGCCGGCAAGACGACCGTTTTTCGCCTTATAACCGGCCAGGAAGGTGCCGATTCCGGCGGTGTTTTCAAAATAAACGGCCTCAAGCTCGGTTTGCTTGATCAGCATGTCGATTTTGCCGAGGATGAAACCGTCCATACGGCAGCTTTGTCGGCCTTTAAAGAGATCCACGACATGGAGGCGGAGATGCGCCGTCTCGAAAAAACAATGGAGACGGACCATTCGGCGGAAGTTCTCGATAGGTATGCCGACCTGCAGACCGAGTTCGAACACGCCGACGGCTTCTCATATGCCGCAAAAGTCGAAACCGTGCTGCTGGGTCTTGGATTTCCGACCGAGACCTGGACGGATCATACGAGCACACTTTCCGGGGGCCAGAAGAACCGTTTGGGAATGGCGAGGCTTTTACTGTCCTCAGCGGACGTGCTTTTGCTGGATGAGCCGACGAATCACCTCGATGTCAACGCAGTCGAATGGCTTGAAGATTTTCTGAAAGCGTATGATAAATCCTATGTTGTCATCAGCCACGACCGTTACTTTCTCGACCGGATCACGAACCGTATTATCGAGATCGACCGTGGACTGGCGATCACCTACAAAGGGAATTATTCGCAATACCTGGTCGAGCGCGAGCTCCGCCGGGAACAACAGCAGCGTGAATATGAAAACCAGCAGTCCCTTATAAACAAGACCGAAGAATTTATCCGCCGCAACCTCGAAGGCCAAAAAACAAAGCAGGCAAAATCTCGCCGGACGTTGCTTGCCCGAATGGACCGGATCGAAGCCGTGGCATCCGAAAAAGCCGGCGGCAATTTTGGCCTGAAACAAGTCGAGCGAACCGGGAATAATGTGTTGACCATCGAAGATCTGACGATCGGATACGACACGAAAGTCCTTGCCAAAGACCTCAATTTCTCGCTCCATCGCGGCGACGCTCTCGGGATCATCGGCGGAAACGGGACCGGTAAAACTACGCTGGTAAAGACCATTCTCGGCAGTATTCGCGAGCTTTCGGGGAAGATGCACTGGGGGACAAAGACAGATATCGGCTATTATTCGCAAAATCTCGAAGACCTCGAACCGCGAAACGAGGTCATCCAGGAGCTCCGCCGGGTTGCCCCGTCGGCCGACAACGGTCAGCTCCGGGGATTTCTCGCAAAGTTCCTCTTTACCGGCGAGGACGTTTTCAAAAACGTT
>DLHV01000061.1:10307-18268 GCA_002483395.1 Chloracidobacterium sp. UBA7659
ACGACGGCACGATCATCACCGTCAGCCACGACCGCTTTTTCCTCGATAAGATCGCCAACCAGATGCTCTCGTTCGAAAACGACGGCACGGTCTTAAACTATGCCGGAAACTACACCGAATTCCACAACTGGAAACTTGAGCACGACACGGCGACACCGGGACGACGAGAGGTGGTGTTAACAAAAAGCTCCCCTACTTACGAAGGAGGGGTGGCCGAANNCCGGGAGCGGTAGCGACTGGGTCTCCGCACTCCGCACCCCACACTCCGCACTTATCAAAGAACCAACGCAACCAACTCGAAAAACGCATCAAACAAATCGAGGCTGAACTCCCAACCCTCGAATCCGAAGCCGCCAGCCTTACCGCCGATATGTCCAACCCCAAGATCACCTCCGACTACGCACGCCTCGGCGAAGTCACAAAAAAGCTGTCCGAAANNAAATCGCTTTACGAAGAATGGGAATCAGCGGCGGGGCAGTTGCAGTAGAATTCACTGATCGAACCGACCGCGTGTTTTTAGGTCCCATTTATCGATCTGCCGGCGGTGGCGAAGGATGTGGACGATGGCGTGTTCGAGGAGTTGTTCGAGATCGTATGTCGGCCCCCAATCGACAGTCATCAAAATTGCCGTGAACTCTTCTTCGGGCATCTCCCACTTGCCGTCTAAAGTCGCGACGGTGTAAGCGAGCATCGAATCAATTTCCTCAAGCGACTCCGCGTGCTCAAGCAGGCGCCTCTGATAGGAAGATTTCTCGATCGTAGCGGGCGGAAACGCGAGTGTGAACGAGCGTCCATTCGGCAAAGAAGTCTCGTCGCCAGGTGCACGCTCCTTAACAGTCGCGTTTCTGCCCGAAAACGCGTCGCGAATGTAATCGGCGTAGCCGTAACCGGCGGCGACAACATGCGACATTATCGTCTGCGCCGAGCGGCAACAATCATCCGTCGTCACAGGATCGGCGATCCGCATGTATTGCTCTTCCGTCAGCCCGGCTACAGCCGCGCGAAACTCCGCCGCCGCCCGCTCATACTCGTCCATCATCACCCCAACCGCGCCCCTGCGATACGTTTTGTTCATGCTCTTCACTCTGAAATGGATTTTATTATCTCACGGCGGGCGATGCAAAGATGTGACCGGCGAAGTCCTCACCGCCCTCGGCGGCGAAACCCGCGCCGCCCAAAAAAAGAAAAAGCTGCTCGCAAGGGAACGAGCAGCTTAATGAGATTGGCTCGTTTTCCACGGAGCTAAGGCGTACGCTGTTTAAATGCGATGCGTTCTTGGCTTTGGAGTTCTGCCAGGCGCTTGCGCTCGTCGGAGTAATGTTTCATTGCGGCGTTGCGTTCTTCGGCAAGCAATTTTGAGAGATCGCCCATGTGAGCATTTGCGGTTATAGTTGCTGCGATTTGTGCTTTTTGCATTTCGATGAGCTGTCGGAATTCGTTTTCCTGGGTTTGTTTTAATTCGCTGCGTTCGGTTTGCTGGACGGTTTTTAATTCGTTCCAGGTCAAAGTGCTATCAGCTCTATTTTGGGCGTGTCCGGCGAAAGAAAATAACAGGATCGCGGCAAAGGAAATAATCAGTGTTTTCATGGCAGAAAATTGTATCACAAGTCAAGAATTGTGCTGTCGTGTTAGTCGCTGATGAATCCTACCTCCTTACGGCGTTGGTGCTGATTTCTTTGGGGCGCGTTCGACGTGGGAGGCGCTGAACCAGGCGGCGAGTTTGCCGGGGCCGACCGAGTATTTGTTTTGCACAACGCTGTCCTATACGGAACGCCGTCTCTAGGGTCTCGCAAATCGAACTTTAGTTTCGGTAACAATTACAAACCGGTCAGTGAGTTTGTCAGAGTATTTAGCGAGCAAGCGGCGAATGACGTCGATCTTATTGGCCGACCGTTCGTCGTCGAGCGAAGGAAGATCACGCCGTCTTCGGCTCAGCACTGTTGGTGTCATAGCAATCACCTTACCGGGATTTTATCACAAAATGTTAGCCTTATTATAAACAAAACCCGGTCGCTACCGCTTCCGGTAATGACAACTGACCAGTGACTAGCAACTATTGCCAACAAGATCGTCTTACCCAATGCCGACAGGATCATTAGGCAGGCGAGCTCGACGGTGACCAGATCGAGGAGCGGGTTGACCTCGACGATCTAGAAGGAACGCACTTCACTGTTGGGCGGCGATGATCTCGAGGGCGAAATGGGCTTCATTTGTAGGGTCGTGCCGCCGCGGACCAGCATCTTACTCTTCAGCACAGGAGCCTATCACGAATTCAAGACAATCCAACTACGATTCGATTCGATAATTCGGGGCCTCCTTCGTAATGATCACATCATGCACATGCGATTCGCGTAGACCCGCGGATGTGATCCGCACGAATTTTGCTTTGTTCTGGAGTTCACCGATGTTCCGGCAGCCGGTGTAGCCCATGCCGGCACGCAGGCCGCCGACAAGCTGCGTGACCATCTCGGCGATCGTGCCTTTGTAGGCCACGCGGCCTTCGATGCCTTCGGGTATGTATTTGGCGTCGGTGACAGTGCCTTCCTGCGCGTAGCGGTCGCTTGAACCTTTCTTCATAGCGCCGATAGAACCCATTCCACGGTACGTTTTAAAGTTCCTGCCTTGATATAAAATGACTTCTCCGGGAGCCTCCTCCGTTCCCGCAAAGAGCGAACCGATCATTATCGAATCGGCACCGGCAGCGATCGCTTTTGCCACATCGCCCGAAAACTTGATGCCGCCATCAGCGATGATCGGAACACTTGTTCCTTTCGCTGCGTTCATGCTCTCGTGGATCGCCATTATTTGCGGCACGCCCGCTCCGGTAACCACTCGCGTTGTGCAGATCGAACCGGGCCCGATTCCGATCTTTACCGCATCGACACCCGCATCTATCAATTGTCTTGTGGCGTCCGCCGTCGCCACATTACCTGCGACAAGCTGGATTTCCCGAAACTTTGCCTTGATCTTTTTGACCGCTTCGATAACCCGCGAACTGTGCCCGTGTGCTGTGTCGATGACGATAGCGTCGACACGGGCTTCAATCAAAGCGGCCGATCGTTCAAGAAAGTCGCCGGTCGCGCCGATGGCGGCCGCACAGCGGAGACGGCCCAGATCGTCCTTGGCCGCGATAGGGAAGTTGATCGCTTTTTGAATGTCCTTGACGGTGATAAGGCCTTTCAAATGTCCGTTGTCATCGACGACAAGCAGCTTTTCGATACGGTGTTTCTGCAACTTGATCTTTGCTTCGTCCAGCGTCGTCCCCACCGGTACGGTTACGAGCGGCTGCGGTGTCATGACCTCGGACACAGGTATGTCGAAGCGCGTTTCGAACCTCAGATCGCGATTTGTAATGATTCCAACGAGCAAACCGTTTTCATCGACCACCGGTACCCCGCTGATCTTGAACCGGCCCATAATTATCAGGGCTTCCGATACAAGCGCATCCTTAAGGATCGTTACCGGATCGACGATCATACCCGATTCGCTTCGTTTTACCTTGTCGACTTCTTCAGCCTGCTGCTCTATCGCGAAATTTTTATGTATCACGCCGATGCCTCCCTGCTGGGCGAGCGCAATTGCGAGGGACGCCTCCGTCACCGTGTCCATCGCCGACGAACACAGCGGAATGTTCAGAGCGATGCCGCGGGAAAATCGTGTTCGCGTATCGACTTCGCCGGGCAGTACTTCCGAATAGGCGGGGACGAGCAAAACGTCGTCAAATGTCAGTCCTTCTTTGATATCTTCAATGTTCATACAAAATGGTGTCCGAATACGATTCTGGTGCTATACAGAAATGCCCGCACGTTTCCTGCGGGCATGACCGGATCGAGATCTTTTGGCAATTTAATAGGCGTTTGCCCTACAATTAATTCAAAAATCTAATTGGGTCGGGCGGCATTTGCCACCGGCTTGTTTGACATCGTAGGCACCGATGTCGGCTTCGGTGCGGCCGTATTAGAGTTCGCCGCCGCAGGCTTTGGCGTCACGACTGGCTTTGGCGTCTGTCGAACAGCGGTCGGCGTCGCAGACGGAGTTTCCACTGCGGCATTTGCCGACAGTTGGGCAGTGCCGGAGCCGAACGAGATCGCACCGCTTTGCCAAACACCTGCAAGATTGTCCTTGTTTATGTCAAATTCGATCACAGCCCGCTTCGGGTTCGCCGGCACCAACGGCAGGGTGATCGGCTTTCCGTTGATACTAAGTTGGGCTAACTGGGCACGCGCCGTGGCATAGCTTAACTTTAGCTGTTCTTTCGGTTCGAAAATGGCGGGTTTGTCCGCGGTGACGAGAGCGACTGCCTTCGCTCCATCTGTCACCGAATTGAGTGAAATATCTTCACCGCTCGTCTTGAATTCCACCTTCAATGCACCCATTGCCGGTGCCTGCGATACCGGAATGGACGCATTGGCGTTTACGTTTGCCGGAACAGTTATATTTACGCTCGCTGTATTCACCACGACCGGCGGGCTGCTTTGCTGATTTTGTATGTAATTGACAAGAAACAAGATACCGGCCGTCATCAACCCTAAAATGACAACCGCAAAAATTACAGTGGGAATCAGGGACGAGGCCGATCTGTCATCGGTAAGGACCTCCGGTCTGTACGACTGATATTTGTTGTCCTCTTTCTCCTCGTGCTCCGCGAGAAGCCTGGAATAATCCTGTAGTGCTTCCTGCTCATCAACGCCGACATATTTGGCGTACGAGCGGACAAATCCCTTATTGAAAATTCCGCCCGGCAGGGTTTTGTAGTTATCACTGTCGATAGCTTCCAGGTAAAGAGGCGAGATGCGGGTTTGCTCCGCCACTTCGCTTATTGATATACCTCGATCTTCGCGAGCCTGCCGCAATTTTTCACCCAAACTTGATGACATGTTTTGAGATTTCCCGCCGCCGTGTTAAGTCCAATATCCGCAAAGGTATTAATCCTACAATATAGCTTTGCCGCCGGAAAAAAGTCAATCACTTGCGAGCACTTTATTATTTGGTTCCGGCTTGATTATTGCGGTTAGTGCGTGATACGTTTAGCTCTATTAAAGTCTTGTTTTAATATCTCGGAAGCGATCGAAAAAGTAGAGGAACAATAATGAGTTTAGAAGCGCTCGGCATGATAGAAACCAAAGGCTTCGTGTCTGCTGTCGAAGCTGCAGATGCGATGGTAAAGGCCGCAAATGTCCAGCTCGTCGGTAAGGAATACATCGGAGCCGGCTATGTGACGATCTTCGTCCGAGGCGATGTCGGGGCCGTCAAAGCCGCGACCGATGCCGGGGCTGCGGCAGCCCGCCGTGTTGGCGAACTGATCAGCGTTCATGTTATTCCTAGGCCGCACAACGAGGTCGAGCGTGTCATTCCGAAAGGCGGAAAGGTTGGATTGAGCCCGGACGAAAAGGCGCTTCAGGGCGGCGGAGGGAAACAGCTTAGCTCCGGTGACGGCGGCTTGACTGCAACCGGCACGGCTCAGGGAACAAAATCGAAGACCAAGTAATATTGTTTCATTGGCAATACGATTACGCCTCGAATTGCGTATTGGCGCCAACCTCAGACAATGGGTGATACGGATCTTATATCTCAACAAGAGGCCCGGGACGCGGTTGAAGCGGCTCATCGTGCATTCTTGTCGGTAGCGAGATTCGACCAAAACCGGATCGATCAGATCTGTGAGGCAATGGCAAATGCGGCTTTAGCCGATGCCGCCAGGCTTGGCCAGCTCGCGCATGATGAGACGGGTTTTGGTAAAGCCGAAGATAAGCTTGAAAAAAACCGCTTTTCGGCTGAAGACGTCTGGAACTACTTCCGCGGTTTGAAAACGGTCGGCGTTGTTAGCGAAAGCGAAAGCATAGTCGAGATCGCCTCACCGCGAGGGGTTGTGGCCGCAATCATTCCTTCGACAAATCCAACCTCGACGGCTATCTTCAAGATCATTATCGCCGTAAAATCCCGAAATACAATTGTACTCTCGCCGCATCCCTCGGCGGCACGATGCATAGCGGAAACGGCCCGCGTAATGCGTGACGCCGGAATACAAAACGGCCTTCCCGCCGAAGCGGTCATCTGTCTTACAAATTCGACCATCGAAGGAACGNNACGGAAGCGTTGATGCAGCACAAAAAAACGGCTGTCATCCTTGCAACCGGCGGTATTGGACTCGTTCGGGCGGCGTATTCGTCGGGCAAGCCAGCATTCGGCGTCGGGCCGGGAAACGTACCCGTTTTTATTGAGCGGACAGCAAATATCGAGAAAGCAGTTTCGGATATTTTGACAAGCACATGTTTCGATAATGGAACTATTTGCGCGTCCGAACAATCTGTAGTCGTCGATGCTCCCATCGAATCTCAGGTTCGCGANNCACGCCGAATGTAAACGGAGTGCTGCCCATCGAATCTCAGGTTCGCGAGCAATTCCGTTTGCAGGGAGGTCATTTTCTAAATCCGGCGGAGACCGATGCGGTCGGAAAAATATTGGTGACGCCGCAGCGAACGTTGAACCCCGGAATCGTCGGGAAATCGGCTGATTACATAGCCAATCTTGGTGGTATATCGATCCCCGCCGGAAGCCGTTGTCTGCTTGCGGATTGTGCCGGTGTCGGTCGGGATCATCCGTGGTCGATTGAAAAACTGTCGCCTACCCTGGCTTTTTTCGTCGCGGACGGCGTTGAGAACGGAGCGAACCGCTGCGAAGAGATCCTCAAATACGGAGGAATGGGTCACACAGCTGGCATGCACACTCAAAGCCGCGAAGCCGCGATTCGCTACGGCCAACAAATGCCGGCGGCGCGGGTTATCATCAATTCGCCGACGACGCACGGAGCCATCGGCTTTTCAACCGACCTGCCGCCGTCAATGACGCTCGGCTGTGGCTCGTGGGGCGGAAATGTTACATCCGACAACGTTTCGCCTATACATTTGATGGACATAAAGCGGGTCGCTTTTGAAACCAAACCAGTATCAAAAGCCGCGAACGTCATTGCCCAGTCAACGGCAAAGGCGCCAAAACGCGAGCAGATCGCCGCCATCGTCGATAAATTTTTCAGTCAAAAGCTAGCCGAGGCGTCGCGAATGGCGCCACCTGCTGAAAAAGAATCAGGCCCGGCAGAGTCCGAATCGCCGGTAAAAACGATTATTCACGAACTGAGGCCGCAGTCGCTGACGGAAAATGGCGTAAAAC
Organism: Chloracidobacterium sp. UBA7659; assembly: GCA_002483395.1. Lineage (GTDB taxonomy): Bacteria > Acidobacteriota > Blastocatellia > Pyrinomonadales > Pyrinomonadaceae > OLB17. Next base: position 17,475 of record DLHV01000061.1, read on the forward strand.
ACGATCCGGTGGACTTTGTCAGCGAAACCGACGTGAGAGCCGCAATCGACAAAGGCGTGAAGATCTACATTACGGCGAAAACTATTCTTACGCCGTCGGCCCGTGATCTCGGTGAGGAAAAGGATATTTTTGCGAGGGTTTAGAAACGCAATGAAACATCTCTCAGCAATCGCCGTTTTGTGCCTTGCGTTCGCGGGCTTGGCCAGCGGGCAGAAGGTTCCTTNNGGTGCAGGTGCCGGTCAGTTACGGCCTTGTAATAGATAATTCAGGTTCGTACCGGGCCCTTCTCGAGAAGGTGATCAATCTGGCTTCGGGCATTGTCGACGAAAACAAGTCGGGTGATGAAGCATTTTTGGTCACTTTTGTCGATACTTCCAAAATAGTCCTTCGCCAGGATCTGACTGAAAATAAAGGCGAAATGCGCGATGCGCTCGAAAATATGTTTATCGAGGGCGGGCAAACCGCGATCGTCGATGCCGTCAAATCTTCCGCGGTGTATTTGTCGGAGAATGCACGCACGGATCCCGACCGCTTAAAAGTGCTCGTGCTCGTGACTGATGGCGACGAACATAAAAGTGCGGCGAATATAGACGAGGTTATCAAGATACTCAAGGATGCAAAGATCAAGGTTTTTGTGCTGGCCCTGGCCGAGGAGAAGGTTTATACAAAAGTTATCGACCGTTTGTGCAAAGAAACTGGCGGGGTGAAGTATTCGCCGAAGACCCGCGATGAGATCGCGGCGGCGGTAAAGAATCTTACATCGGCAATTCGGACGAAGTAGACTCGATCCAGAT
>DLHV01000061.1:18291-30884 GCA_002483395.1 Chloracidobacterium sp. UBA7659
TCCTTTTGCTACAGTTGCGGCGAACCTGTGGTACAGCAGGTGAAAGGTTCTCGAAAGAGTTCAGGGAATGGACGACCGGTACAAGAGTCTGATCCGGCCGGCCTCGCCGATCCGATAATTGTGGAGGAGCCGATCGCTGAAGAAGAGCCTGCGGAAACAGAACCGGTCGGTGAAGAAAGAGCAAAGCTCCGCTCGGCCGCATCGCTGCGGCGTAGGGCAAGGACATTCGAGCGGAAACCTCTCGAAGTCGTTTGGGTGGAGCGGGAGAATCCGTCCATGGTGTTTATTATCGTATCTTTGATGCTGGTCGTTTTCGCTGCCGTGCTGTTGGCTCTTGCGTTGTATCTAAGGTAACGTAAAAAATGGAAATAGCGATTGGAGTTTTCTTTCTGGCGATTCTGGCGGGTGCCGGATTTCTTGCTGTCCTAATAATTCTTTATCGCGTGATAAGAAAGAAACCGCGGTAGGCCGGGCAGTTGCCGGTTTGTAAGATTAAAAGCTGATTTTATGGAAGCACTTGGAATGGTCGAATGCATGGGACTTGTCGCGATGATCGAAGCTGCCGACGCGATGGTCAAAGCGGCTAATGTCAGGCTTGTCGGCTACGAAAAGGTCGATGCCGGATTGGTCACGGCCATCGTTCGCGGCGAGGTCGGTGCCGTGAAGGCTGCCGTCGATGCCGGTGCCGCCGCCGCACGCCGTATCGGGACCGTCACCGCCGTCCACGTCATTCCTCGCCCGCATGACGAAGTGTCCGACGGGATTCCCGTCATAGAAACAGGCGAAACTACCCGCAAAAAAATTTCAGGATCGGTACCCGAATAATCAATATACATATGGCAGAAACCTGAAACGTCAATTCGTTTCGGGTTTCTGCCATCATTTCTACAAACTGGAAACTATTTATTTGACGGCTTGGTCGGGTTAACCGATCCTTCGGCCTCCGCCGTCCGGCCCGCTTTGGTGATCGCGATGCGCTTTTGCTTGTTGGGTCCGTCGTCCACGACGACCTTTATGTTGCGAAACGTTCCGTCCTTTCTGTCGTTCGTTGGTATGTAGCCGATCGAATACTGAACCCGAAGCTCATTTCCGATGTCTTTCGCAACGCCAGCAAGCTCACCGACATCGTTGGGAAAATAGGCCTTTCCGCCCGTTTCAGTTGCCATCCTCTGAAGGAACGCCTTCGCTTTGCCCTGTGGACTCTTCGCGATGAAGCCAGCTTCCTTGCTTAGGTCACCCACGAAACCGACCGCGTAAATTTGGACGTCAAGTTCCCGGAGCAATTCGAACAACTGGGCCTCGTTGTAATAGCTGTCGCGGTCTTCGCCATCGGTAACAATTACCAGGGCGCGGCGTTTCCGATCGTCCTTATCGCGGACCTTTTCGTATTCGCTGACCCTTTCAGCCGCAAGATAGACCGCATCGATAACCGCCGTCTGCCCGCCTTCGATGACCATATTGTCCAATGCATCGCTCAGATCAGTTTTGTTCGAAGTAAATTGTTGCAGGATTTCGATCTTCTCCCGGTCAACGAATCGAATAACTAATGTTTCATCGTCCGGTTTATTCGTCGCGACGATGATCTTGCCGGCCTCGATCACCTTTTCAATCTGAGAACGGAGGGAACCCGAATTGTCGATGACGAGACCATAATTTGTCGGCACCTCGGATTTCGAGAAAAACTCAATCCGCTGGAGCTCTTTGTCTTCGTATATCTTGAACTCATTTTGGAGGACGCTGTTGATCGGGCGGTTGTTACGGTCGATAACGCGGACGTTAAGGTTGACGAGCTCGGTATCGACTTTATATATAACGTCCTCGTCTTTTATTGTCGGCGGTGTCGGTGACGATTTGGTCACGGTCCCCGGAGGCGTCGGGGAAACACTGACTCTTGCCCGGCCCGCCGGATCCATTTGTGCACCAACCGGCGAATAGTTGAATATGAAGGAGAGCGATGCGAGTGCAATGATCGCTGGTAGAAGTAGCAATGAAGAACGTTTCATAATCGTCGAAAGGCCGTCTATTTGTAATTCGAGGCCGGCGTGGCNNGCGGCCGCGCACATTTAGACGCGGTAAACCTCGCGGGGGTTTGACCTTAGTTTTCACCTTCCGCCATTTACCGTCAGGTTGAAAATTGGTTGGAGTGTAACCTATCGAGTACTGGTGCCGCAATTCAAGGGCGATCCGCTCAAAAATCTCGTCCATCTCTATATCGCTGTTCGGATAGAAGGATTTTCCGCCCGTCACCGACGTAAGTTCGTCGAGGAAGGCCTGGCCCTGCATCCCAATCGAACTTCCCGCATCGGAGCCGTCGATGATGCCGACCGCATAGGTGACGACATCGGATTCCTTCATCAAACGCCGGACTTCGCCAAAATTATAGCGCGATGCATTATCCTGGCCGTCGCTAATGATAAGAAGGGCCCGCTTCTGATGGGTTCCACGTGTCACGCGCTCAAGCCCAAGATAAACGGCGTCATAAAGTGCGGTGTTGCTCTTTGGATTGATCAATGTCAGCTTCTCAAGCACCGCATCTCCACTGCGCGTGCGATCCAGCACAAGCTGCGCTCTGCTGTTGAACGCGATCAGAAAATACTCGTCCGATGGATGACTCGACCCGATAAATCGTTTCAGAGCAGTTCGCGCTTTGTTGATCTTTTCGCCGCTCATGGAGCCGGAAACGTCAAATAGGATACCGACCGACACCGGAGCATCGCTGTCGCTAAAAAAAGTAATTTCCTGTGCCTGGTTATTGTCAAAGACGGAAAAGGCATTCTTTGTAAGTCCCGATACGTAACGTCCGTAAAGATCCGTAACCGTGAGTGTTAGCGTTACGAGATCGGTCTTTATCTTGATCGGCTTGGTAGGATCTTCCTCCGGGGTCGGGGTCGCCTCTGGCTGCTGTGCAAAAATGGCAGCAGAGCAAAAAAGCACAAAAACGAACGCAAAAACGAGCCGATGCAGTTTACCGCAACGGTCCGCAAAATCTAAACCCGCAACAATCATAGATTACTCCCGGGAACTCTTGTATTTTAGGCGACCGGCACAACTTTTCGCAAGATATATTTTCGATGTACTAAGGATGAAAATGGTTGTGCGGCGTGAAACAAATAGTTATCATTTTATTTGGCTGCAACCTTCAGCGGGTTGTGGCGTGTTATTATTGTAAATAGTTAAGGGGTCCGTATCCTTATATACCCCATGACAAAAATTAATGTCTGAATATATTTGTCGTTTAGGAACGCCGTCTGGCGAGGTCATAACGAGGATCGTTGAGGCCGCCGCGGCCGACGACGCTAAATTCCAGCTCGAAAAGGAAGGATTTAAGGTCTTTGCCGTTTCAACTAATGGCGGCGGCCTTTCGTCCGTTCTTTCGTTTGGTGGCGGGAGTAAAAAAAGCCGAATAAAACAAGCCGACTTTCTCTTGTTCAATCAGCAGTTGTCCGCGTTNNTTGCTGCGAGCCGGTATCCCCGTACTTCAATCGATAAATCTCCTAAAAACGCGTTCCGGCTCGGCGAATCTTCGGGAGGTCCTCGTCGATGTCGAGGAAAAGATCAAAAGCGGCGTGCCGCCGTCCGAAGCCTTCGAAGCGCAGGGAATATTTCCGAAGATCTACACGGCATCTCTTTTATCGGGTGAACAGAGCGGTGCTTTGGACGATGTACTGCTTCGGTTTGTCGATTATCTGAGGCGTAGTGTCGGCGTGTCGCGCAAGCTCCGCGGTGCGCTGGCATATCCGGCCTTCTTGCTTGCCGCATCGGGCTTGATGATCGCGTTTCTCACGCTTTACATCGTTCCGCGAATGTCTGATCTGTTCCAAAACCTTAGCGGAACCCGCGGCCTGCCGACGGTCACCGTCATCGTATTGGCGATCTCGCACGGTGTCGCCGGTAATTTTTGGTGGCTGGCACCGCTCCTGCTTATCGTTGGCGGGGCTTTATTTTTCTGGCTTCGGACCGAGAGCGGTACGCTGATGCTCCACCGCTTTTTGCTCCGGATCCCTGTGGCGGGCCAATTGATCCGTAACATGGCGACCTCGCAGCTTACGCGATCGCTGTCGACGCTTTTGTCCGGCGGTATCACGGTGCCGGATTCCTGGGAGATCGCATCGCAGGCACTAAACAATGTCGAACTGCGGCAGCGAAGCCAGTCCGTTGCGCACATGATCCGCGAGGGCCGCGGTTTTTCCGAGGCACTCGAGCAGGCAAATTGGCTTCCCGAATTGGCGCTTGATATGATCGGCATCGGCGAAAAATCCGGCAGCCTGCGGGAGATGCTTGATGAAGTCGCGGCGTTTTACGACGCCGAGGCCGAAGTTCGGCTGGAGCAATTGACGACGCTTCTCGAACCGTTGATCCTTGTATTCATGGCAGGCATAGTAGTCGTGATCCTGCTTGCCATTTACCTGCCGATCATCCAGACGATCTCATCCGGACCGATGGGCGGCCGTAAATAATATGTTAACCATAGAAGGAACTTACAAGAACGGTAAAATAGTGCTTAATGAGCCACCGTCTGAATTAACCGAATCGAAGGTGCTGGTCACCTTCTTGCGGCCTGTTCGGATCGATTTGGCGGAAAAGGGGATAGATAAAGAGCAAGCGGCCCGATTAAAGGCAAAGCTGGGCACTATTTCGGAAGACTGGGACCGACCGGAGATGGACGTCTACGATGTTGATTAAAAGAGGCGATATAGTTCGCGTGTTGTTCCCGAATTCCGATTTAGTTTCTTCGAAACGTAGGCCCGCACTTGTTGTGCAAAGGGACGGCTTGGATTCAGGCATTTCTCAGGTACTCAGTAAATATGGCGGATAATATTGTGACTGTGCGCGAAAACGAAATTGATTCGGTTCTTGGTCATCTACCACATATGAATTCTGTCGATAAAGCGCTTTTGTATAGTTTTGGCCTGGACGAGATCGTTGAAGGATATTGAAAAATGAGCGAACAAACGAACACAGCCACAGTAAACACATCATCTCCGAAGATCGAACTGTCGGATTTTCTCGAAAACGAGCCGCCCGAAGTGGTCGAGGCAAAGCAATTGGCGCGTCGATACAGACTGCCGTATATCGATTTGTTACCGAGCGATCAGCCTTCGCCGATCGATTATGAAGAACTGGCGAAAGTTCCCGTTGATATGATGCTTCGGGGCCATTTCGTCCCCTTGAAACGCGTTGGCCGGGACCTTCACGCCGCAATGGCTGATCCTACCAATCTCGAGCGTCTAGACGAACTCGAAAACGCCTTGAACGTGCGCATAGTGCCCTATATCGCCACCCAGGGAGCGATCGATGTTGTCTTGAAAAAGGGCGATGCGACACAGCGCGTGCTTCAGGAAGCCGCTTCGGGCTTTAAGATCTCGCTGGTGAAGGAGACCGATCAGGGCGAAGAAGTTCTCGATCTTGACCGTCTCGCGACCGACTCGGACATGTCGCCTATCATCAAGCTCGTCGACACGATCGTCTACAACGCGATGGAGTCGCGTGCGTCCGATATCCATATCGAATCCGGCGACCGCGACGTCCGCGTCAAGTTTCGTATCGACGGTGCGCTTTATTCGAAGGTCGACCCGATCGACATTGCCTATCATCAAACGCTGATCTCGCGTATCAAGGTCATGTCAGAACTCGACATTGCCGAGCGTCGTATTCCTCAGGACGGGCGTTTTCGAGTGCGTTACAAGGGCCGCACGGTCGATTTTCGTGTTTCTATCCTACCATCAGTTTTTGGCGAGAACTGCGTTATTCGTATTCTCGACAAAGAGCAGATATCCGAGGAGTTCAAAAATCTCAGCCTCGACGTAGTCGGATTCGACCCGGAAGACATTCAGCGGTTCCGTATCTATATCAAAGAGCCATACGGGATGGTTTTGGTTACCGGGCCGACCGGTTCCGGTAAAACGACTACTCTTTACGGTGCGTTGAACGAGATCCGCAACGACGAGGACAAGATCATCACCATCGAAGACCCGGTCGAGTACCAGTTGCAGGGCATAATGCAAATTCCGGTCAACGAGAAAAAGGGTTTGACCTTTGCCCGTGGTTTGCGGTCGATCTTGCGTCATGACCCGGATAAGATAATGGTCGGTGAGATCCGCGACGAAGAAACGGCGCAGATCGCGATCCAGTCCGCATTGACCGGCCACCTTGTATTCACGACTGTCCACGCCAACAACGTCATCGACGTTATCGGTCGTTTTCTTAACATGGGCGTAGAACCGTATAACTTCGTCTCGTCGCTCAACTGCGTACTCGCTCAGCGCCTTGTCAGGCTTCTTTGCCCGGTTTGCAAGCGTAAATTCGTTCCAACCGCGGACGATCTTCGCGAATCAGGTCTGCGCCCGCAGGACACAGACGGGCATACGTTTTTTATGAACATCGGATGTGATGCCTGCAATCACACGGGATATCGGGGACGAACAGCGATCCATGAACTTTTGGATATGTCCGATTCTATTCGCGAAATGATCATCGAACGCCGCCCCGGTTCGGAAATTCGCCGTCAGGCGGAAAAAGAGGGGCTTTCTAGCCTGCGTGAGTCGGCGGTCAAGAAGGTCTTTTCGGGTATGACGACGCTGCATGAGATCAATCGAGTGACCTTCGTCGAAGAGATCAGATAATGAGGTTACGGTACGTTCTGTTATTAGCCAATAGCTGTTAGCTCGTAGCAGCTATTGGCATTACCCATCGTTCATATCAGTCCACGATAGATTTCAGGATCCACATTCCCACCGCTTACGACGAGGCAGATTTTCTTTCCTTCAAACGGGCCCGTGTTCTCAAGCACTGCACCTAAACTTAAAGCTCCCGTCGGTTCGCATTTCAAATTCACCAACCCGAAATAAAGGCGCACCGCCTCGGCGATCTTCCCGTCCGACACCTCGATAATGTCCGTAACTCCATCCCGAATTATCGGCCAGTTCAGATTGCCAAGCGAGATCGTCCGGGCACCGTCGGCGATGGTCATAGGTTCAGTTTCGTTAGCGATGATACGCCCGGCTTGCAGTGAACGCGAAGCGTCGTTGCCAAGCAAAGGCTCGGCGCCATAAATAACCGTCGGCTTGGCATGTCTGTGCAGGCCGGTGATTATGCCGGATATCAAACCGCCGCCGCCAACCGGCGAAATGACAACATCAAAATCCTCCACGGCCAGCTCATCACCGAGGGACGAATTGCCTTCTATCACAAATTTATCGTCATACGCGCTCGCGAAATATGCATCCGGCATCTGTTCGGCCAACTGAGCGACCCGCTCATTCCGTCCGACAACTTTCGTATCTATCAGATCTACCGTCGCACCGTAACCGCGTACAGCGTCGATCTTTACCTGTGCCGACGTCACCGGCATGACGACCGTGCATTTTTTATCGAGCAATCTACAGGCATATGCCAATGCCTGACCAAAATTGCCCGACGAGGCCGTCAATATCTCATCGTTCAGAACATTCAACACAAGATTGTAAGCCGCCCGGAATTTAAAGCTGCCTGTGTGCTGAAATGTCTCGGTTGCAATGGTCACATCGAGACCGAGATGGTCGCGTAATTTTGCAGACTCGATAAAGGTCGTTGGTTTTATCGCTTCAGTCAGGGTTTTCATTTGATTAGAATCAGACACACAGGCTAAACTCGTCAAGCCCAATGAGTACAAGTTTTAGAAAGTCGCTTCCGGTTGAATTTATTCGCAACACGATCTCTCTCTGCGGCGAGAAGGGCGAGCGGTGGCTCGACAGTCTCCCGGAACTGATTTCCATTTTCGAACATCAGTGGTCGCTAAGTGTGCATGACCATTTTCCCAACATCGGATACAACTTTGTCGCTCCGGCATCGGTACGCGATAGAATGTTGGCAGTATTGAAGATCGGATTGCCGCTTGAGAATGTAGAGATATTCAGTGAGGCAAAATATTTGAGAATCCTAAATGGCCGCGGGGCGGTCCACCTGTTAGAGGAAGATCGTACAATGCAGGCGATACTGATCGAACGTGCTCTTCCTGGCGAAACCATGGCTCGTGCTTTCGATGGAAGGCAGAGCGAGGCCGTTGCCCCCGCGATAGAGGTTCTTAAGCAAACTTTGCAGGCGCCGCCGAATGACCGTTCACACATCATATCGCTAGACGAATGGTTTGACGGGCTGCGACGCTTTCCCGGTAAACAGTTTCCTGCGAAATACGGCGCAAGGGCACTCGAGATTTACAACAAGCTGTCGGGGCAGCCGGGCCGAACCTTTTATCTTCATGGCGATTTTCACCCGGACAATATCGTGTCAGCCAGCCGTTCTCCGTTTCTCGTCATTGACCCGAAGGGAATTATCGGTCATCTCGGTTACGAGATAGCGGTTTTTCTCAACAATTTTCATTGGTGGCAGGAAGATAGAGCCGATATCAAACTCCGAATCGAAGCGGCGGNNTCTCTGACGCGTTTGATCTTGATCCGTATGAGATTCGCGAGTGGGCGTTCGCGCAAATGGTGCTGTCGGCGTGGTGGACATTTGACGAGATGCCCGATCTTTATAACAACGAAGTGGAAAAGGCAGACATTTGGGACGTATAATCGCACATTATGTCAAAAGCTAATTTTGGAATGATCGGCCTCGGCACGATGGGGCGTAATTTTCTGCTAAATATAGCCGAACACGGTATTCAAAGCGTAGGCTACGACCTAGATGCCGGTAAACGCGAGTTGCTGCTGAAAGAAGGCGCCGGAATGCCGGTCGATGTCGGCAGTGATCTGGCGGATTTCATCGCCAAACTCGAATCGCCGCGAAACATAATGATGCTCGTACCGGCCGGTCCGATTGTCGATTCTGTCATCGCTGATCTGCTGCCGCACCTTGAAGACGACGACCTGATCATCGATGGCGGCAATTCACATTTCACCGATACAGACCGCCGCGAGGCCGATCTGGTGACGAAGGGTGTCGGATTTATGGGTATTGGCGTCAGCGGCGGCGAAGAAGGAGCGCGGCACGGAGCAAGCATCATGCCCGGCGGACAGCGTGATTTCTACGACCGTATCGAAACGACCCTTCAGGCCGTCTCGGCCAAAGTCAACGGTGAACCGTGTGTTGCATACATGGGAGCCGGATCTGCGGGGCACTTTGTAAAGATGGTCCACAACGGCATTGAATACGGCCTGATGCAGATCATTTCCGAAGCATACGACTATATGAAACGGGTCCTAAAGCTGACCGAAGACCAAATGTCCGAGACTTATGCCAAATGGAATGAGGGCGAACTGAGCTCGTTTTTGGTCGAGATCACGGCGACTGTTCTTCGTAAAAAGGATGCTGGTAGCGATAAACCGCTGGTCGAGATGATACTCGATACCGCGGGTCAAAAGGGAACTGGCAAATGGACGTCGCAGGCCGCGATGGATCTCGGCACGCCCGTGCCTACTATAGATTCGGCCGTTTCGATGCGGCAGATATCGTCGCAAAAGTCTCTACGCGTCGGCCTTTCAAATAAATTCTCGACCGATCTTACGACCCATCATACAACTCTAAGCTCGACCGATCTCGAAAGCGCATTGCTTTGCGCGTTCCTTATTACCTACTCACAGGGAATGTCTCTGCTGGCGCAAGCCTCGAATGAAAAAGCATACGGCCTTAACCTGGCGGAAATCGCCAAAATTTGGCGCGGCGGCTGCATCATCCGCTCCGCGTGGCTCGAAGAGATCCGCCGAGCATATTCCCGTGACGCCGCACTCCCAAGCCTTTTGCTGGACGAGAAAATTGCGGGGTTCCTCATCGAGCATAGTATCGCGTTGCGAAAAACGGTTTCTGCGTTTACAGGACATGGCGTTCCGTCGATGTGCTTTTCTTCCACCCTCGCCTACTTCGACGCCTTCCGCGCCGAACGCCTCCCTGCCAACCTCATCCAGGCCCAACGCGACTACTTCGGCGCACACACATACCAAAGGATTGATAAGGAAGGAACGTTCCACACGCCTGATTGGGAGAAATGAGATCTAAGTATTTATGATTATGAAAAAGCCCACCGACATTGACGAGTATATTTCAGGTTTTCCGCCGGAGGTTCAGGAACGCCTGGAGCAGATGCGGGCAACCATCAAAAAAGCCGCGCCTCAGGCCGAAGAGGTTATCAGCTATGCGATGCCCGCGTTCAAATTAAACGGCATGCTGGTCTTTTTTGCGGCTTTCAAGAATCATATCGGCTTTTACGCAACGCCGACCGGCCACGAAGCCTTCAAAGAGGAGCTTTCGGCTTACAAGGCCGGTAAGGGTTCAGTGCAGTTTCCGTTCGACCAGCCGTTGCCGTTGGATTTGGTCACCAAAATTGTAAAATTCCGAGTAGCCGAGAATTTGGAGCGGGCTAAAGCAAAAAAGAAATAGTCGCAGTCACACTTTATGCATACAACGAAGAAGACGGTGACCCGACTCGGCGATAACGATTNNACGATTGAGAATATTACGAATTTTGTCCGAGTGAAGATGAAATCGCTCGGGCAATATTTAGATTTTCAGTTTCCGGCATATCGGACACCACGAATATGGGCTGCGTATTGTTCGCGAAGCTGGCGACTTGGAACCCGTTTTCGACGCCGCTCATGATTGGGCCTATCCGCGAATCTTTTGGTGCTGACAGTATGTCCGATTTGTCGAAAAAGACCGATACGATATTCGAGCCGTTTCTGATAACCACGTGAGTGAATTGTTTACCTTGATATTCACAGTCATGGACACTCAACATCTCTATATTGTCGGANNNTTTTCAGTATAGGCCGACTTCTCGGGATAATCGGATTTTGACATCTCTTTCCACATGCCGAGCTTTTCCAAAGCGCAGTCTTTATGGTTTTCGGCGGCGAAATGGGCAAACTCGGCCAGACCCTTTGTCAAAGAGGTATTTGCAATGATGCCATTAACGCCGCCATTGTTCAGATAGAAGATTCCAAATCCAAATGCCATAATCAGGGCCGTAATCGCCGGAGCCAGCAATTTCGGCCTCGACCAGAGTTTCGCCCAAAAACCCGATCGCAAGGCCTCTTCCTTAAGACGAGCTTCAAGTTTATTACTAAACAATGGGTTAATTTGAAAATCCACGGTGTTGCGACCGGCTGACTTGACTCGCTTTCGCAATGCTCGTCGCGAAGCAAAGTCTGCTCTGCAATCGGGACAATGCTCAAGATGATGGTTAACCTGGTGGTTTGTTTCCACCAATAACTCATCGCTCAGGTACGATTCTGAAACTTCACGAAATTCTCGGCATTGCATAATTAACTACCTCTCTATTGCTGGGCGGCTCGTCGCTGATCAACAAATCCATGTTTGCCCGCGTATTCGGCCAATTCAATTCTCAGCATTCTGCGTCCACGCGAAAGGCGTGACATAACCGTTCCCATCGGCAAATCCATTATCGAAGCGATTTCCTTGTAGGAAAGTTCTTCAATATCGGCAAAAACGAGAACGTTTCGGAAATGCTCGGGCAGACGCCAGATCGCAGCCAACACTTCCTCGTCCGTGATCTTTTCCGGGATCGGCGGTTCAAATGGAATAGTGTTTAGAACGACATCGTCCACGTCATGAACGATCTGTAATTTTAGAACTTTTCGGAGCCTTCGGGCATTCTGTACATAAAGGATCCTCATCAGCCAGGCCTTACAATTCGTGCCCATTTCATATAGGTGAAACGACCGCATGGCTTGAAACAGCGTTTCCTGAACGAGATCTTCGGCTTCGGTCGGATTCCGCGTTAGCCACATTGCAGCCCGATAAAGATCGGCGCGGTATGGCATCGCCTCGGATTCAAAATTCCGCCATTTGTCCTCTTTACTTTCCAGCCACTTTATTCCAAGCATTTATTAACGATACCTCAGACCAAGACGCCCGTTCTATTCATACGATTCAATTTCTGTCCGGATTTATTTCCAAATTAAGATATTTGTTCGTTTTTTTTCTGAACGGGAATATTCATTCTCGAATCGGTCATTTCCCCAACGAACGCCGAATAAATTTTAGATTGTTCGATGAAAGCAGAAATTTCAACCAGGAGATATATCTATGAATACGAAAAGAATCTTTACCGCGGCACTTTCAATTGCCCTACTTTTGTCGGTTTCGTCAATTAGTTCGTTTGCGACCACGACCGCTAAGAGCAAAGGCTCGAAAGCTGCTGTCACGAAAACAAAACCGAAAGTTGTAATCATCCGTGCTGATTGGTGCAGCGCATGCCAGCAGCTTGAGCCGACGATGATGGGTTTGATGCAGGAATACGGCGGCAAGCTCGATTTTGTCATGCTCGATGTCACCAATGACGAAACTACTGCTCAGGCAACGGCAAAAGCGAAGTCGCTCGGGCTCAGCTCCTTCTTCGAAGCCAACAAGAAAATGACCTCGACTGTGGCGATCTTCAAAGGCAAAAAGTCCGTCTTCAAAACCGCCAGGAACTTTAATCGCGCCGATTATGTGGCTGCCTTCAACAAGGCGATCAAATAATTCGGCACCTCTAAAATTATCGGGGTCGAATGTGTTTTCCGATAATCGAAAGAAGAGTGGTCGTCAATTTATACAAGGGGCTTCATACAACGACAGCCACTTTTCTTATTCTCTTTTACTAAAATGGACTACCTGGT
>DLHV01000018.1:0-11823 GCA_002483395.1 Chloracidobacterium sp. UBA7659
CATTCAAACTTGCTCAATACGCAAAGCTGCTGGTCATTACATTCGATCAGATCGAGTTTCTGAGCGATGAAGCAAAAGCACATCTTCTGGGCGAAGGCAAGGACAGCTGGTCGGGCGGAGCGGCCTCGCCGGTGTTGCCCGACGGTAGAAAGCTGATCGTCCTTAACCCAACCCAAGGAAAAAATCGCCATAATGCTACTCTTATGGAGGAAGTTTGTCACGTTTTTCTCGGCCACAAACCCAGCCGGTTGGAGATCGAAAGGCGCGACAAGCATGGCAACATCGTCGCCCGCGACTACAACGCGGACATCGAAGAAGAAGCTTACGCAACGGGCGCGGCTGCGTTGGTGCCCTACCGCGGACTCAAGGATATGGTCGCGCGTGGCAAGACGGCTGCCGAGATCGCAAGGCATTATAATGTCAGCCGCGCATTGATCGAATACAGGATAAAGATCTCGCGGCTTTGGGATTCTTATAAAAGCAACGTTTTCAGAACTCCATAGGCCGAGACAGGCTCGCAGCCTGTCGTACATTATGAACGATCAAATCGAGCAAAGTTCCGCTCCGGACCCGAAGCTTTCCACCGAGGACAAGCTGCGGCTGCTGCTCGACATCACAAAGAAGATAAGCAGTTCGATCGATATCGAAGAGGTGCTGAACCTTGTTATGGATACGCTTGGTTCGCTGCTGCCCTACGATGCGGCGGGCATCTATCTGATCGAACACAGCTCCGACGAAGGGAACCCGTATATCTTTAAATCAAAGGTGATCCGCGGTTATGAGATAAGCTTTGCGCTTGTCGAACCAAAGCTACGAATGGGCGAAGGGTTACTCGGCCGCGTTGCCCAGACCGGAGAGGCGATAATTTCGCCGGATGTCAGCCATGACAAGCGGTATTTTGCCGCACGGAAGCGAACACGTTCGGAAATGGTCGCGCCGATTATTTCGAACGACCGCGTGATCGGCGCATTCGATCTGGAAAGCGATGATCTGAACGCCTATTCGGACGATGATCTGTCGGTGCTGCAGCTTTTGACCTCGCAGGTGGCGATCATAATCGAAAAAGAGCGGCTGCACGAACAGGTTGTCGAGAAGAAAAGGATCGAAGCCCAGATCGAGATCGCCCGGCAGGTGCAACTGGAACTCCTCCCCGATCACGACCCGCAATTCGACGATTTCGACATCAGCGCCTATATTTTCCCGGCCGAAGAGGTTTCGGGAGATTATTATGATTGGGTCAGGATATTCGACGATCAGATCGGGATAACCGTCGCCGATGCCGTCGGAAAAGGCATCCCGGCGGCGTTATTGACCGCTTTCCTGAGAGCGTCTATCCGCGCTGGTGTGCAGACGGGATATGCCTCGCACATTCTGCTTTCCAAGATCAACAACTTGCTTTCGGATTCCATAGAGGACAACCAGTTCGTTACGGCAATCTACGGAATTCTCGACACGACCAACCGTACCTTTGTGTTCTCGAACGCGGGACACAACCCGCCGCTTCTGATCAAGCCTGATGGCGAATACCGGTTTATCGAATACGGCGACACACCGCTTGGGATGTTCATGGATGCCCGCTACCATCAGCATTTCATTCGCTTTGAGAAGGGACAGGTGATGGTCCTTTACACGGACGGTATCACCGAAGCCGCCAACGATGCTGACGAAGAATACGGCACGGAGCGCTTTGCCAAGAGAGTTTTGGAATGCATCGATCTGCCGGCAAAGGAAATGATCGACTTTATAAGGAAGGGTGTGGCGGATTTTACCGAGCGGAAGTTCCTGGACGATGACGGGACGCTCTTCATTGTAAAGGCTGTGTAGTACGGGCAGAAACGCGACCGTTAGGGAGCGTGCTTCAGATGGGGCTTACTCTGCACGCTCATTCACACTCGCGTTTCTGCCCGTAGTGTTTCAGCGCAAAAGAAAACGCGGAAGGCGTTCGACTGCTCGAATCACCTTCCGCGTTCCTTTAGTTGAACTTAAACTTCTTGTTAGTGGGCCTTGATCGATGTGTGCATCACGTCGCCGCCCGGAACGACAGGCGATCTGTAATCTCCGTAGTTTATCTTCTCGTTCGCGGTCGAAAAAGCGTAAATATCAAAGCCGTAAGCGTCCAGGAAATCCGTTAACTCCTCTGACCTGAGCATATAGACCGTTTCCGAAAAACCCAGTTCCGCGCGTATCTCCAGAAGCCGTTCAACGACTTCGAGGGGTGCGAAACATTGTGTTGGGTCCTTAAATGTTGCCATAATTCGACGCTTTGCCTTTTCGGCCCGAAACCGCGTTCGGGCAACTACTATGATTACGTTTGTCTTTTAAAGGTTGTTCGGTTTTTTCTCCCTTCGCAAATCGCGAATAAATCCTATCTATTAGACGGAAATTAATTGATTTTTGCCTAATAAAGGAATATGATCAAAAAAACTCTTCCCGAGGAAAAATTATGAAAAATTGTATTTCGCGAATTGTGAGTGTCGCATTGATGGCATTGTCGCTCGTTGTTGCGGCTTCTGCCCAAGATGAAACTATCGCGTCAGCCGCGGGGGATAAGTATGTNNTATGTGATTTCCGCAAAAGCAGGCGGAGTCAATTTTGTCGAAGGAGCGGTCGGCATTGTCCGAAAAGTCGGCAAGAGCGGCCTTTTGTTAAGGGGAGATAATCTCGAGATCGGCGACCGCGTCTCGACCGGTGCGGACGGAAAGGCAGAAGTATTGCTTAATCCAGGTTCGTATCTTCGCCTCGGTGGAAACTCGGCGTTTGAATTCAAATCCACATCGCTTGACGATCTTCAGATCAAGCTTGATTCGGGAAGCGCTATATTCGAAGTCTTTGCGACCGAAGACTTTAGGGTGACGGTAAATTCGCCGAAGACGAAATTTGCCTTGATCGAGTCCGGAATTTACCGCATTGACATTGCGGCAGACGGCAGCGGAAAAGTTGCCGTTTGGAAGGGCCGAGCGCAGATCGGCAATGACGAAGCGGCTATCGTCAAATCGGGCCGCGAAGCCACTCTTTCGGGATCGCAGCTCGCGATTGCGAAATTCGACCGCGACGACAAGGATTCGCTCGAGTTGTGGAGTAAGAGCCGGGCAAAGGAGCTTGCCAAGATCAGCGGTTCGTTGGCTAAGAACACCATGCGGACTGCCCTGATGAGATCGTTCCTAGGCCGCGGGTGGAACATGTACGATTCGTTCGGTCTTTGGGTTTACGATCCATTCAGGCGTAGCCATTGCTTCCTGCCGTTCGGCTACGGGTGGAATTCGCCCTATGGCTACGGGTTTGGACACAGTATCTGGTATTACAATTTACCTCCTGTTGTTGCCCAGCCGCCTGCACACGGCGGGATTCGTCTGCCTACTGACAGAAAACCGGGTGCTCCGGTAGGCAGCGGGCCGCCGCCTTTTATAAGGGTTCAGGGCAGCAGCGGTTCAACAGGGAGCGACTTCAGCTCGGTCAAGCCGGGCCGCTCGGGTACTGATTTCGGATCTGAGCCGATAAGATCGTCAGGATCGTCGGGTTCGACTTATTCCCCGCCGCCGTCACCGCCGGCAGAGACGAAGCCGGGCCGCGACTCAAAACCGGACAATTAATATGGCTTATTTCATTTTGAAGAAGCGGGTTGGCCATAAGCCGCCCGCTTTTTCACTTATGGGAAGAGAATCGACGCCGGGTTTTCCGCAGGAGAACCGGTCTGGAGCAGGTATGGCTCAAGAAGTAAAACCACAGATTGAACGCCATTGAAAAGAGTGTGGAGGACTATGCATGGCAGAAGATTATCCGTCCGCACCCGGATAAAGGTCAGTACAAGGCTGATCATCAATAAACTGCTGGCCGCGGCATAATCGGGAAGGCTGTCCCGGCTATACTGCGGTATATGTATTATAGTGAACAGAATAGTAACAAAAACGACCGCGAAAATGATCCCAAAGCGCCGTTGAAATGCCGAGTACAACATGCCGCGGTAAACAACTTCTTCCACTAGTGGCGCAGTAAACGTTGCGAAAAAGGCCACAAGATAGACGGCCCATCTGGAACTCTTTAGTACCTTGTCAAAATCAGTCTCGACATCGCCGAAGATCGTTAACATTGCAATAACAAAGGCATACAAACCGACAAGTATCGCAACAGCATGCCAAAACTTGAATCCGCCCCATTTCCATCCCAATGTTTTCCGAAACGAATAACGGTTCATTTGCGTTACGACAAGCCAACTAAGGAGCAGCGTTAGAAAATGGGCCAAAATCACTGGGGCGAGTCCTAAAACCGCCGCCGTCGGATCGGTCATCAGAAACTCTTTGAGATCCGGAGATTCCAAAAGTCCTGGGCCTTTCGACACAATATACGGAAATACGAAAATCATCGGAACGAAAACGATGAACACGATGCTCGAGAACCAAACACCAAAGGCAACCCAACCATTCCACGGCGGGTTGTTTGGCGTTGGCCGGGGAGCCGCAAAATCGTCTTNNTCTTGTGTTTCTGTGATAATTTCCTGCACGCTAGGTGAGTTTAGCGAAAACCGGGACATCTTCCAAGTTTCGGGTTTTGGGTCTTGATAGTTGGCGTAATCCGATATATCCTAGAATCCCGTGGAGCAACACGGATCAAATCCCAAACAAAATGTGATCGCAGTGATACCGGCTCGGTACGACTCCGTCCGCTTGCCGGGAAAACTGCTGCTCGAAATCGCCGGTAAACCTTTGATCCTGCTAACTTTAGAGCAGACGAAAAAGGCTTCGATCCTTTCGCGGGTGATCGTAGCCACCGACGACGAGCGGATCTTTCGTGTGGTAAGCGAAAACGGCGGCGAGGCAGTAATGACCTCGAAAGAGCATCGCTCAGGCAGCGACCGCATTGCCGAGGTTGCAAAAGGACTGCCTGAAGGATCGATAATTGTGAACGTTCAGGGCGACGAGCCTCTCATCGCGCCCGAAACAATCAACGCCGCAGTCGAGGCTTTACTGAACGATCCGTCAGCCGATGTCTCGACGACCTGCGAGGCAATCGTCAATATTGCAGATGTTATTTCGCCCAACGTTGTTAAGGTTGTGTCCAACGCCAACGGCGACGCCCTTTATTTTTCACGGTCGCCGGTACCGTTTCTCCGCGACGCGGTTAACACGGCGGGTGGGCTGGAGTTCGCCATAAAAGACGATCCGGGCGTTTTGATTAACTTCAAGAAACATACAGGCCTGTATGTTTACCACCGGGAATTTCTGTTGAAATACGCGAAGATGGAGCCGACGCGGCTTGAGCAGTGCGAGATGCTGGAACAGCTTCGCATATTGGAAAACGGCGCGAAAATTAAGGTTGTTGAGGTAAAGCAATACTCGATCGGCGTTGATACGGTCGATGATCTAAAAAAAGTGCAGCAAATTATCGAAGAACGATCGGTCAAAATTCGCGAAGCTTCATCACTGGATATACCGGCAATTGCGAAGGTGCATGTGGAATCGTGGAAGCAGTCTTTTAAAGGAATTGCACCTGAAGAATATCTCAACAACATGTCGGTCGGAAAACGTGAGGCCGTATTCGCCGAGCGCCTATCAGAACCGCTTTACACAATGCTCGTGTCCGAAAATCGTAGCCATGGTATCATCGGTTTTATCGATTTCGGCCTGCCTGAACCCGAGAACTTCGGCCATGAAGCCCGCATCTTCTCATTTTACTTTCTGCGGCAATTCCAAAGACGCGGGTTCGGCACGGAATTATTTACCCTCTGCTTAAAAAAAATTGCGGATGCCGGTTATAGGTCGGTATGTCTCGACACGTTGGAAGTCAGCCCATATCGCGGATTTTATGAGAAGATGGGCGGAAGGATAGTCGCAAAGGATAGTCACAAATTGGGTGGTGTCGAATTTCCCACCGTTATATATGGTTGGGAGAATCTGCAAAAATGAGCGACTGGATCGGATTGTCATTTTTTGTTTTGCTGATAGCCGGCGTAGTTGTGGGTTTGAAATTGCTTGCGAAACCGCAAAAACGGACTTCGGAGGAATTCGAGCGAAACGCAGCCGAGAATACGACTATGCTCGGAGCTTCGATGAATGCTCTTAACGAGTTAATGAATCCTGCGGCTGCAAAGGCAAAGGAAACGATCACGCAGATGAAGGACGGGCGTTACCAGAAGAAAAGACGGGAAGGGAAATCCGAGGATGACGCGGAGACGGAAGGACGCAGTGACGAGGAGGAGTCGGAACCACATGAGCTAGCGGGTGGTTAAACATTTTATTGGATAGGTAACATTACGATAAAACTATGACTAAATACATTTTCGTAACCGGCGGCGTGGTTTCGAGTTTGGGTAAAGGTTTGGCGGCGAGTTCGATCGGCTGTCTGCTCGAGGCCCGCGGGATGAAGGTTCAGATGATGAAGCTCGATCCGTACATTAACGTCGATCCGGGCACAATGTCGCCGTTCCAGCACGGCGAGGTTTTCGTCACCGACGACGGGGCCGAGACCGATCTCGATCTTGGTCATTACGAGCGGTTCACTCACGCAAAGCTCTCACAGGCGAATAACTGGACGACCGGCCGCATTTACCTTTCCGTCATCGAAAAGGAACGCCGCGGCGATTACCTCGGAAAAACGATTCAGGTCATTCCGCATATAACGGACGAGATCAAGCGGGCGATCCGCGCAGTGACGGACGCGCATGAGCCGGATGTGCTTATCGTAGAAATCGGCGGAACTGTCGGCGACATCGAATCGCTGCCGTTTATGGAGGCGATCCGGCAGATCGGTAACGAAGAGGGCCGCGCGAATGCGATATTTGTCCACGTCACGCTTGTCCCCTATATTGCCGCTGCGGGTGAACTAAAGACAAAACCGACGCAGCACTCGGTAAAAGAGCTGCGTGAGATCGGTATCGCACCGGACATTCTCCTCTGCCGATCGGAGCGAACTTTGTCGATGGACCTGCGGCGAAAGATCGCGCTCTTTTGCAATGTGCAGGAAAACGCGGTCATTTCTGCTCTTGACGTGCCGACAATTTACGAAGTGCCGCTGGCGTTTCACGACCAGGGGCTGGACGAACTGATCGTAAGCGACCTTCATCTTAACGAGCAGTTTCCACACCTTGATCTTAAAAACTGGCGTGAGCTTGTGTCAACTATCAAAGATCCATCCGGCGGAACCGTGAAGATCGCGATTGTCGGCAAATACGTCGAGCTTGAAGATTCCTATAAATCGCTTCGTGAGGCGTTGACACATGCCGGTGTTGCCAATAATCTTCGCGTAAATGTTTCGTGGATCGAATCGGAAAATCTGGTGAAGGAAGGTTACGAAGCCGAACTTCAGGACTTTGACGCGATACTTGTGCCGGGCGGATTTGGCAAACGCGGTATCGCGGGAATGCTGAAGGCGATCAAATATGCGCGACGGTCGGGCACGCCTTATTTTGGTATCTGTCTCGGAATGCAGACGGCCTGCATCGAATTTGCCCGCGATGTCTGCGGGCTGCGCGATGCGGATTCGACCGAGTTTAACGAAGACACATCTTTTCCGATTATCTTCAAGCTACGAGATCTGGTCAACNNTCGGCTCGGCGAATGGGCCTGTAAATTGAAGGAAGGCTCGCTGGCAAGCGAGATCTACCACGGCGCGGATGAGATCGGTGAACGCCACCGGCACAGGTTCGAATTCAATCCCGAATTTCGCGAATTGCTTGAAAAAGAAGGCCTCGTATTTAGCGGCGTGTCACCAGACGGAAAGTTTGTCGAGATGATCGAGCTGAAGCGCGAAACGCATCCGTATTTTGTTGCCTGCCAATTTCACCCGGAATATAAATCGAAACCGCTTGCGGCCCACCCTCTGTTTACGTCATTTGTGAAGGCGGCGTGGGAAAACCGGCTCAACAGCGAGAATTTGAAGCACGACGTGACGAGCGACAAGCAGCCGCAGGCGCAGAGCATGGAAGCGCTGAAAGAGGTCGGTTAAATTTGCGGAACGCTTATGCGTGTAATTTTACTGACGCATGGCGGTGCGGACATTGTGTTGGAAAAGCTCGCGGCGCTCGAAAATGTCGAGGTTGTTGGAGTTTTTGTCGAGACCGTCACGACACCGAAGCGCGGCATTGTCGAGAAACTGCAACGCTCGATCAAATATGATGGTGTTCTCAAAACCGTAAGGAAACTCGTACCAAAAACAGACAGCGCGATCAATGACGCCGGAATAAGTGACCCGACGGCGGAAATGGCGGAACGATTGGGATTGCCTGTGTTTAAAGTCGATAACTTTCATTCCGAACCTTCGATAGATCTGATGCGAGAGGCCAACGCCGATCTCGGCATCATTTACGGCACAAACATTATCAAGGAAAGCGTCTTTTCGATCCCGAAACACGGCTCGATAAATCTGCATCAGGGCCTTGCTCCCCGTTATCGCGGCGGGCCGCCGGTCTTTTGGGAGCTTTTTAATGGTGAGAAAGAGGTCGGAATTACGGTCCATTTTGTCGCGTCGAAGGTCGATACGGGCAATATTATTCTGCAAAGGACCGTCCCGCTTGAATACGACTTCGCATACGGTTCGAATTTTGAGCAATTCATTTCGAGCTTTCAGTCCGGTTTGCGGGAAGAATCGGCAAATTTAGTAGCGGAGTCCGTTAAACTTATCGCTTCGGGTGACGTACAGCCCAAACCGCAGGACATATCGATAGGAAAACGATACCGGCTTCCGGTGAAAAAGGAAAAAGACGAAATGCGTTGGCGTTTGAAGCAGCGAATGAACCGAGGTGAAAATGCTGAAGACTAAGATCCTCGATTTGCTGACCAGATCGAACGCATTTGCGCCGATGCGGTTTCTCAACCGGCGGGCCGTGCCGATCCTCATGTATCATCGCTTCAGCCGCGACGAGGAATTCGGGAAGACCTCACAAAAAACCTTCGAATCCCACCTTACTTATCTGACAAGACATTATAAGATCATTTCGCTCGACGAGTTGGTTGAGTTCATTCTGCACGAAGAAGCCGCTCCGCCGCGTTCGGCCGTGATAACGATTGATGACGGCTATCGCGATTATTATGAGATCGCGTTTCCGATTTTGAAGAAATTCGACGTACCGGCGACCCTCTACGTTGTGACGGGTTTTGTTGACGGCAAGTCGTGGATATGGACCGACAAGGCCCGGTACATACTGGGTAAAACGTCAAAAGAGCGATGCGACATTACTATCGGCTCCAGGAAGATCATTGCAACTTTGGCTGACGTAGAATCGCGGCTGAAAGCGGCCCGATCGATAAACTCGGATCTAAAGAAAATGCCGGATGGTGAAATGGATTTAGTGCTGAAGGATCTGGCATCGACAATGGATGTTGTGGTTCCTGACCTGCCGCCCGTTGAGTTCAAAGCACTTGGCTGGGACGAGGCACGCGAGATGCAAAAGGCTAATATCGGGATCGGGTCGCACACGGCTACACATCCGATACTGACGAGTGTCGATGGCGAAACGCTGGAAAATGAGTTGCGGTTGTCGAAGTCGAAGCTTGAGGACAAGTTGCAAAAGCAAACGACACATTTTTGCTATCCGAACGGCAATGTCTTAACACGCGAGCGCGACGCGGCTGAAAACGCGGGGTATGCATCGGCGGTTACGACTGAGCTAAGATTGTGCGAAAATGGCGATGATCCCTTTTTGCTGCCGCGCATCGATGCCGAACCGGAAATGCACCGATTTGTTCAGGCAACGAGCGGCTTCGATCGACTAAAAAAAACGAGAGGTTAGAATTATGTTTAAGCGATATTTATCGACCCTGTTTCTGACACTGCTGCTGCCTATTACGGGATTTCCTCACGAATATTGGTTCGAACCGTCAACTTTTTTTCCGTCGGTCAACGAGAAGATCGACATCAGGCTTTATGCCGGCGAAGCCTTGAAAAGAGAAGAAGAGCGGACTTTTCAAAAGGAAAAAACGACGTCATTTATGCAATTCTTCGGCAAGGCGTGGTTCGACATCGGCAAGGACAATGCTGATAATTCCCTCCCGTTTTACAACTTCACATCCGGTTCACCGGGGAACCACCTCTTCGCGATGGAACGGAATTGGTCGCATATCATATTGGAACCAAAGGATTTCGATGACTATCTCCGCGAGGACGGGATGGAATATATCATGGACGAGCGAGCGAAGCTGGGCGAAAGTCAAAAGGCAGGCCGCGAGCGTTACAGCCGCTTTATAAAGACGCTGCTGCAGATCGGCGAAAAACGCGACGCTAGTTATAAGGCAAAAACTGTCTTGAAACTCGACATCACGCCGCTGGAAAATCCTTATTCGAAAAAGGTCGGCGACACGATAGGCTTTCGGGTCCTATTCAACGGAAAACCGCTTGCAAACAGAACTGCGTTTGCCGATAACCGCGACGGCGAAACTTTCGCGAAGCAAAAGCTCATTACCGACGCAAACGGAAAATTCACCATAAAGCTCGACAGGAAGGGCACCTGGCTCGTGCGGCTTGTCTTTATGCAGCGGTGCAAAGCCGACTGCGGCGAGGCGGATTGGGAAAGTTTTTGGGGTGCTTTCAGTTTTGGGGTTAGATAGTTTCGAGTGCTATGGCAAAAAAAGTTGATAAACCTATACGACTTTACGTACTGATGATTTTCATAGTCGTAGCTTACGGACTGATGCCTTTTGTTTCCGTTGTTTTTTTGGATTCCAGAATGGCTTTGCTAATCGGGCTTCGAACCCTTCCGTTTAATGGATCGATTCTCTTTTTGTATGACGCTAACGGCGAAGCGAGCACAGTATTGGTTTTCGTGTCATTATTTTTATGTCTTTTCTCCGCTGCATCCGCGATTTGGGCGTTCTACGGAGACAGTTTAGGCAGGATTGCGACTTTGCTATTTGTGACGGGTGACGTGCTTTGGTGGAGTGGCCTTGTAATGTATGCAATTCTTGCTAGCGAGAATCCTTCACAGAACAAGCTGAGCTGGATATTCCAACTTATCATCCCGCCGATCTGGCTTGGTTTCATCTGGTGGAATTTTACGCGACCTGATGTAAATGCGTACTATAGATTCAAATCCCAGAGCGCATAATGGTGACAATGAAATCATTTCAGGTGGGCGATACTTGGTTTGGCGATGGTAAGTTAACCTTCATCCTCGGGCCGTGCGTGGTCGAATCTGCCCAACACGCGCTGTTCATGGCTCAGGAGATAAAGGACATTTGTGCTCATATCGGCGTAGATTTCGTATATAAATCTTCGTTCGACAAAGCAAACCGTAGCTCGATCGAGAGCTTTCGCGGGCAGGGAATGGAGTTTGGGCTTGACGTGTTGGCGCAGGTAAAGGCGGAGATCGGCGTGCCGGTGATCACGGATATTCACGAGCCGTGGCAGGTGGAGAAAACGGCCGAGGTCGTCGACATTTTGCAGATTCCGGCGTTTCTTTGCCGGCAGACAGATTTACTGGTCGAGGCGGCAGGATCGGGGAAAGCGGTCAATGTGAAAAAGGGGCAATTTTTGGCGCCGTGGGATGCGAAGAATATTGTCGATAAGCTTCACGAAGCGGGCGGTGAGAAGATCCTTTTGACCGAACGCGGGGCGAGTTTTGGGTACAACAATCTGGTCGTCGATCTGCGAAGTTTTCCGATAATGCGGGGATTTGGCGTGCCGGTTGTTTTTGATGTTACGCACAGTTTGCAGCTTCCGGGCGGATTAGGAAAAGCAACCGGCGGGCAGTCCGAATACATCGAAAACTTCGCACGTGCCGGTGTGGCCTGCGGCGTGGATGCCGTTTTTATGGAAGTCCACGACAACCCGGCAAAAGCTCCGAGCGACGGACCGAACCAGTTGCCGCTCGGAAGATTGGAAAAATTGCTCGTCAAG
>DLHV01000018.1:11856-14180 GCA_002483395.1 Chloracidobacterium sp. UBA7659
TTGCCTTTTTACTTTTTACTTTTACGTTGCCGGGGTTTGCCCAAACCGATGCACGCATTTCCGCGACTTGGAAGGTCCAGAAATATGACGTCATCGCAACGCTGCCGCAATCAGAAGCCGACCGCAACCTTGTTGTCAAGACAAAAATCGATGTGAAAAATGTCTCCGCTCAACCGGCCTCGACGCTGACCCTTCGCATCGGCTNNGGCTCGACCGTCGATTTTACAAAGGGCGAGGAGAAAATTAACTCCGCGACCAGCCTTCAGCGAATCATGCTGCGGATACCGTCGGTACAGCCGAATGGGACGGTTTCGGTAACTGTGGATTATAAATTCGCGGTTAAGGACAATTCCGGGCTGAACGCGATATCGCCCGTCGGTTCACAATTTCTGCCCACATCCTTCTGGTATCCGACGCCGAACAGTTGGTACTTTTCGCGCGGTGCGGATTTTGCGCCTTTCGCGTTGGCAGTTGCAGGAACGAGCGATTTTATAACTTCTGGAGAAAGGAGAAGCAAGGATGTTCTCTTCGACCAAAAATTGAACGGCCAGCCATTTTTTGTTTCCGGAAACTGGGATACGGTAAGTGCAAACGGTGTTTCGGTGATGGTTCCGATAGGTTCGGGAGCCGACGAACAAAAGCGGGCTGCTGAGCTTGCGGCGATCGCCGCTGAAGCGAAGGCTTTTGCAGCGTCGCTGCTCGGTGCCGCGCCCGATGCCCCGATACGTATTGTTTCCGTCAAACGCGGCGGCGGCTTTTCGAGCGGTGGAACAATCTTTGTCGATGACGCCGTTCTGCGTCGCGGCAGGATCGATTCGCAGACGGCAATGAATATTGCTGACGCGATGGCAAAATTGTGGGNNAGCCGTAAATGGTGATGGCTTCGGTGTTATTCGCGAGGGGCTTGCGAAGTTTATCGCCACGCAGTTTCTCGAAAGCAAATACGGCAAGGATGTTGCCGAAGTTGAACGCCTGCGTCAGCGGACCGCGTACGCGGCCGTCGTTCGCCGCGATTCGCCGCTAAATATAGCGTCGCCGCTGGATGATTACTATTACCCGGAAGTTGCGAACAAAGGAGCGATGATCTGGCGACTGATGGCGAAAAAGGTTGGGCAGGATGAGATGTTCAGCTCGATCCGGGCGGCGATGAAGGACGGCAATTTTACGCTCGCCGAGTTTCGTGCCGCCAATTCTGCAAACAAGGAGTTTCTCGATTACATGCTCGACCAGGTCACGGAGACTAATTTACTGGCCGGTTTGCCACAGGCCTCGGGCGGTGAATCTAAGGTTGCGCTGCATAATTGGGGCGGCGTGGATGCAACTGTTAACGTAGTGGCCGTTCTCGCGAGTGGCGAGCGGATAACGGTACCGACAACGATCCGGGCCAAAAGCTATGGCGAGGTAATATTCAAAACACTCAATAAAATCAACCGCGTCGAGGTTGATCCCGAAAAGCTTTATCCGCAGACCGAGTATTCCGACGACGTGGCTCCACGAGAACTGACCGACAGCGATCTCCTGCTTGCGGTAAAGCGTTCATTCGATAAGCAGGAGTATGCCGCCGCCGAAACGACCGCCCGAGCGGTGCTTCGCGAGGTGCCGCGGTTTGACGACGTACGTGTTCTGCTCGGCCGCTCTCTGCTTGCACAAGGTAAAAATGTCGAAGCGGACAAGGAATTCCGCGCAGTGCTGGATGAAAAATTGCCGACATCGCGCAGTTTGGCATGGGCGAATGTCGGGTTGGGCGAGGTCGCGTCGAAGAGCGGACAGACAGCGCAGGCGGTCAAATTTGCCGAGGATGCGATCAGGGCCGATGCCGAGTATGGAGCGAGTTTGGCGGCCCGTGCTATCAGAAACCGTTCGAATGCCGCATCAACAGGTGACGAATCGGTCAAAGCATTTTTCGCACAATTCGATAAAGCCGCGACCTCCAATCGCAAGGCCGAACTCGACGCTATGGCCGTTCCGGGCGACGTCACCCGGTTTGTATCCGGCATTTCGGGGCAGGCGGTGGAATGGAAAACGCAGGTACTGCATATAGATAAGATCGACGCGAACACCGTTCTGGTCGAAACGACCCTGGCGATCAAGCTTTTGAATAAAGATCCCGAAACCGGCCCGGCTGTCTTTCGCTTGGCAAGGGTCGGTTCGGGCTGGAAACTAAGCGCGGTAGATATTTTTGAGGTAAGGTAGCCTTTTCGAGCTTACGTTCACGCCGCATTTTTCGCAATACGGGCGGAAACGCGACCGTAAGGGAGCGTGCGTTGTACGGCTTAAAACACAAAACGCAGCGTTCTGCACGCTCGTTCACACTCGCGTTTCCG
>DLHV01000018.1:14210-17727 GCA_002483395.1 Chloracidobacterium sp. UBA7659
GATGGCGTCCTTACCGACGGCCGACTTTATTTTTCGGAACGTGGCGAGGAAATGAAGGTGTTTCACGTCCGCGACGGCCAAGGGCTTGCGATGTGGCATCAGGCAGGTTTTCGCTCAGGAATAATTACCGGACGCGGCGCCGAACGTATAATCAGAAAAAGAGCGGACGAGCTAAGCATTCAGTACGTGAAAGCGAGTTCCCTCGATAAGATCCGCGATTTTGAAGAGATCATTGCAGACGCCGGAGTGTCGCCTGACGAAACAGCGTTTATCGGCGNNCTTCTCGGCAAGGTCGGTCTGTCGATCACCGTTGCCGATGCCGTTGATGAGGTTCTGGCTAACGTAATGTACGTTACAAAGGCCAACGGCGGTTGTGGAGCCGTGCGGGAGGTAATCGACCTTCTCCTGCGATCAAAGTTGTGAGCCGCCCGCCCCGTTAGCCTTGCAGCAATCCGAGCTTGGCAAATTCCAACAACTTATTTTCTATCGTGAGCGGTAATTGGGCCATTAACTCCGCCTTTCGTGCTTCGTCGAATTCGGTTCTTGCCGTGACTTCGGACANNGACACTAGCGCCACACGGTCGCGCGTGCCGTCAAGCAGCAAAAGCATGAGTCGCATGAGATCGCCGTCGGGCTTTAGGTTCATACCGGAGAGCGTGGTCAGATCTTTCGCTTTGTGCTGAAGTTGCCAGCGGACGAATGCACTCGATCTCGGAAATTCGCCGGGATCCGAAGCAAACCTCGGCCGGAAGCTGTGCAGGTAGACAAAGCCTGAGTGAAACATTTCCAATAGATTTTCGGCAGTTTTTTCTCTATCAGCGTCCGTTGCTCCGCCGCTTAGCTCTTTTGCCTCTTCGATCAATTCGTCCAATGTCCGGCAACTGGACCAGGCTTTTTCCAAACATACCAGCGCGGCCTTCGTCAGAGGGTGATCGACCTCAAGCTTTCCGCCCTCCGGACCAAGGAACGTGACTTTTGACGTGTCTTCAATGTTCGGTTTCGGAAATTCAGGGAGCACCTGCGATGCAATGTAAAAGTTTCTGAGTATAGCGGGAGCGGGATGCCGGTCAATGGCCTTTGTGTCGCGGCAGATGAGAGTGCTGCGGAAGGGGCGGCATTTGATAAAATCGATGTATTGTTCCCGGCGGACGATATCGTCACCAAGCTCATCAAGCTTTTTCGAGATCTCCGGCGAGATCTGTCCCGCCTCCATCCAGAAAGAATCTACTTCGCTCAGGAACTGCAAACCATTCGCGTTGAGCTTTTCGACGAACTCATGAAAGTAGAAAGGCTGATTCAGAGATGCAAAGTCGTCATGAAAGATATTCTCGGCGGTACGCTCGGCAAATTGCGATAACTCCGTCTTTATCATCTTCTGATATAAGCTGTCGGCCGGCGTCGCTGCGACCAGGAATTTCAAAAAATTGACGCCATGCCCTACCTTTGCCATCGGATCATCGACCTTTTCGGTATGGAACTGCATCATGTGCCAGATCATTTGCCGTATATGGCAGCCCGGATAGGCGTTGTAGCTGATATAGCCGACGCCCTCCTCGGTAAGACATTCGGCGTAAATCTGCAGCACTTTTTCCCGCACGAAGTCGGGCACCCATGAAAACAACCCGTGCGCGATGATGTAATCGAATTCGCCAAAACGATCGCGGTTGAAATCCATTACGTCCTCTTTGAGGAAGGTCAGGTTTGAAAGTCCAAGCTCTTTAGTGGTCTGCTCGGCTTTTGCGATGTGCGTTTCGGACAGGTCTATGCCAACAAACTCGCTGTCAGGCAGGATGTAGGCGAATGAAATCAAATTCGTCCCGTCGCCGCACCCAAGCTCAAGAACGCGGCAGTTATCCGGCGCGGCCGTGTTGAGACCGTGAAACGCTCCAAGCGTCGCCAGACGGTCAGGGCGCGTCTGCGGAAACGTGAAGCTCGAGTATGGGACTTCGTCGTAGCTGAATCTGTTGTCATTCATCGCGTCGATCTCACAACATATTTCTTTTGGGACGAGTGATTATATAACTTATTGCCGATACCCGCGAAAAATCTGGAATACAGCCGCCTTTTATGTCATAATTGCCGGAAATCAAGTTGAAATGCGGGCGTAACTCAGTGGTAGAGTGTCAGCTTCCCAAGNNAAGTCGCGAGTTCGACCCTCGTCGCCCGCTCCACATCGCGGATCCTTTACAGTCAGGAGGTTTGAAAGTGAAAAAAGGCATAACGCTGGTGACCATCTTTGCGGGATTTCTCTTCGTGTTTATTTTCAACTCCCTCGCGTATAGCCAGCAGGGAAGCTGGCAGCTGATAAAGATAGAGGGTTCGACGGGTTTTCTCCTGTTGCCTCGCGATTCCAAAGACATTCCNNTTTACGAAAAGGGGTGGGCATCGATTACACCGACCCGGATACCCGTGACAGGAGACATATCGATATGGATGTGGCCTTCGATTACATAAAAGAAGAATATCCTGACGACGGCAGCTTGAACCATTCGTTCGGCGTCGCAGTAACCGCCAGGCTTATCGGAACGGGCCAGTGGTACACGGCGATTCGATGTCAGAGCAGGTTGATCACCACGTCGGGAACCGAGGTAAGAGCGCGGTTTTNNACGACAATGCAGGTTCAACTTGGCGGAGTCAAAAAATTTGATTGCAGCGATCTTTTCCCGGTCAGCGAGTTGCCTAAGAACGAAGACTTTAAGGTTACCCTCCAACTCGAGATCGACGACAAATCCAATTTCACATCTACCGGTTTTTTCGCTCGAACCGGGGACATATCATACGAATTCACCTACCGATGGACGCCGCGTGGCGGTGCGACGGCGAAGACGTCTTGTTTTGGCAGCGATACCGACGCAGCATCGACNNCCGCTCGCTGCATGATTCGTGGGCCGCGAGACAGCCAGTGACGGCCCTGGAGAGTTCGTTGCATCGAAAGATAGACGCTGTTTATCAGTGCAAAGCGTTTGACCAGCCCAGGCTCGGAGATCTTTTCGCGAGCATGACGTGGACCGTTGTAACCTGGGCTTCCGAGAGATGTTTTGCGCGTGATCCGATGGTGTCAACCGATTTTGTGACGGCAAAGAAGTGGGCTCTAGGAATGCGACCGGATCAAGTCGCCCAAAATATGAAAGGCAAAGTATCGGCCGCCCTGCGATGTCTCGACCCAGGGCGACATCAAGCATTCTATACGGATGTATCGACCGGCCTCGCATGCTACCCGACATATCTCAAGTAGGCTATTGTTGAACCTGGAGTAGCTAAACTTTCGACCTTTCTCCTCGATTCCGGATTTTTTATTCCCGGTCCGTCTGAAGCTGAGGCCGTGCATGCCCTTGTATTCACTTCTTTTCCCGCGATCTTCAGACTAAAATACGCGATCTTTTTAAATTTGTGTTTCCCTGTTTGACATAATTCTTGTGTTCAAGCAATATTATTGATTGCCGCTCAAGTGGACGAAACTTCGGACTTGGAAAAGTTTGAAAAAAGATTTCTTTTGCGGTTGACACACAGATTAGGT
>DLHV01000217.1:0-3820 GCA_002483395.1 Chloracidobacterium sp. UBA7659
CCTTTATTCTTGTGCAGAAAATAGACCATGTCGCCGAGCAGGTAAGTTCGAACCACAAAACCGGCCTGATTCGTCGGCTGTTCAAGCATGAATTCACGCGTCGCTCCCGACAGGTCATAAGGCCCGGATGCCGGAGCCGCGGCCGTTACCCGGTGAGCCGGATCGTTCGAGCGCTCGAGTTCTCGGATCTGAGCCATGGCCACCCCGCCGCCTTCGGAATAACCCGTTATATACAAAGCACTGCCGATTTCNNTTTTATCAGGTTCATTCCTGCAAAACTGTTTACAACATTTGCCGGATACGGATGACCGCCGGTGTGATCGCCCTGTCCTATATAGTCAGGCATCGCGATAGCATATCCGCCCGATGCAAATGCCAGCATCGCCGTTTCAGCTTCCGTGCCGTTGGGCGCTCCGACGAATCGCGACGGCATATTGTTGTTATAGACCGTCGTTCCGTGATTGAAAACAACCAAACCGTTCGGGGCACCGCCCGCCGGAATGACGACAAGCCCGGACAAAATCGCATTTCTGCCATTAGCATCATGCGAGCGGTACGTTACCTTGTACAAATTCAAAGAGCCTCTAAGCGGCTCAGGTGCCGATGACCCATAAACCTCGTTCATCCGCTTGTTGAATTGAGCCGCCGCTATCGTAGCGGTTTTTTGGGATGCAACGAGGCCAACACCCGCGTTCTGCGCCAACATCGAAACCGATAAGGCTAATACAACGCAAAAAACAGCGGTAACTTCCTTCAAAGCGCCTACCGCATTCGTCTGAATTTTACCTCCCGGGTTGGTCATGGTTTTTCAAATCAGCCTAAACGTTTGCTTCGACAGTATTTTCGTTGGTCTTAATTACAAGCCATTTCTTAAAGTCTTCAGGAAACTGCTTGACCGCGCTCTGTATCGGCCATGCCGCTGCATCACCGAGCGGACAGAAGCTTTTTCCTTCGATGTTGTCGCATATATCCAGCAAAAGCTGTGCATCTTCCGGCCGTCCGCCGCCCGATGCGATTCGGTCGAATATCTTGACCAGCCAGTCCGTTCCCTCGCGGCACGGCGTACACCAGCCGCATGATTCGTGTTTGTAAAACTCGGTCAGATTCTTTGTCGATTCCATGATATCGACAGTCTCGTCCATTACCATCATGCCGCCCGTGCCCAGCATCGAACCCGCGGCAACCAGGCCCTCGTAGTCGAGCGTCACATTCTTACCCAAGATCTGGCCGGCGTTCATAATATAAACACTTGAGCCGCCTGGGATTACGGCTTTAAGCCTTTTATCGTCGCGGAGCATGCCGCCGCAGTCTTCCATAATGAACTTTTCCATATCGGCATAGCCCATTGGAAGCTCGTAAACTCCAGGCTTTTTGACATGGCCGCTGATCGACCAGAGCTTTGTTCCGCCCGATTTTTCCGTGCCGAGATCGCGCCATGCTTCGCCGCCCATTTCGATGATCTGCGGAACGGAAGTGAATGTCTCGACATTATTTACAATCGTCGGCGAGGCATAAAGGCCTTCGACGGCCGGAAAAGGCGGCTTCATCCGCGGATGTCCGCGGAAGCCTTCGAGGCTTGAGAGCAGCGCGGTCTCTTCACCGCAAATGTATGCACCCGCGCCGGTATGCGTGTGGATGTCGCACGAAAAATCAGAGCCGAAGATGTTCTTGCCGAGGATTCCCGCCTCGCGACATTCGGCGAGGGCGGCATCCATTATATCGATCAGATATTTGTATTCGCCGCGCGTATATATGTAGCCGGTCCGCGAGCCAAGCGTGTACGCCGCGATGATCATTCCCTCGATTATCGAGTGCGGATCGCGTTCCATCAGATAGCGGTCTTTAAAACTGCCCGGCTCGGATTCATCGGCGTTGCAGACGATGTATTTTTCCTTCGGAGAATCTTTAGGAACAAACGACCATTTCATTCCGGTAGGAAATCCGGCACCGCCACGGCCGCGCAAAGCGCTCTTTTTTACTTCCTCAATAATATCGGCCGGCGACATCTTCAGCGCTTTCTTCAGCGATTCGTAACCGCCGGTTTCCTTATACACCTTTAGCGTATGCCCATCCTTGATGTGCATTCGCTTAAGTTGTAATGGCTCGCAGCCGATTGCTTTAATTTCCATAGTCTTATAGCGAGTTAATTTATTCGCTATCTAAAACACTTCTATCAAATAAGCTTCCAATCTCTGCTGAGCAAAACATAAAGTTACAGAGAAAAGCCGATAGGACAAAATAAAAAATAACAATTAAGACCGTTAGTCTAAAGGTAAGTCTAACGTAGGCTTGCACATTCCATTAAGCGAGTGTTTCCGACCTTCTCCAACGCCGAAGGAATTCATTAATTCCAAAACTAATGACAACCAAGAAAAGAGACGCTAAAACTACTAAAACGGCTCGTTCAAGAAAACTCCCTTCAGCGACCATAAAAATCGGCTGCAATTACGTCTAAATATTTCTCTATCGCATCCTTGATATTATCAAGGGCTTCGTCTTCGGTATTACCCTGTGACCAGCAGCCGGGCAAAACCGGGCACGAAACACTGTAACCTTCCTCGGATTTCCGCAGGACAACTTTATAGAACATTCTCTTTCTTTACCTATTTTGACGGTGCGAAGATTTTCTCAAAAAGTTTCTTCGCAAATTCAACACCTTCTTCCGTAATGACCACGGACTTGGCTTTGCTTTTCGGATCGCTTATATACCCTTTTTCATGCAGTCTATTCATCGCGTCCCAATCAAAGCCTTTCCAAGCGCGTATGCCGTAATCATCCTTAAAGTTGTTCAACCACAGCAACGCCAAGGTCGCTTCATCAACTTTGTTTTCATCGAATTCCATTGCTCACTCTGACGATCCAGTATGGTTGTTTCCATCTCAGATTCTATTTCTTCCTGTCCGGCAAATGGTACTGCATCCGCAGATACAACGTAAATTGAACCATCGGCTCGACGCCGATAGGATTTATTACAGAATCAAAATCTCCGCCGTTGACCGGCTCGTAATAAAACGTAGCCACCTTGCGCGGTCGAATTATGGTTTTGTTGTAGGCATTATAAGCCGCGCCGGACTCGAATGCCTGATATGCCACGTACCGTTCGCCGGGATAAAAGGCGTCGTATTTTTCGTTAGCCACTGCTCTCGACGTAAGGCTGAGGCCAAATGAACTGTTATATGCCGCTTCTTTTTGTTTGATGACTTTTACGGCCTCGTCGAAAAGCTTCGAACGGATCGTTTTTGTATCGGCGACAACGTAGTCGACCTCGATCAGATCAAAAATCGTCGCTTGTCCTGCGGCGGTAAGGATCTTTTCCAGCAGTTTCGGGTCTTTGTAACGGACGGAGATATTCTTCTTTGTCTCAAAACCCGTCAGCTTTTCGGTGATCGTGTTGCCCGACTCGGTATAATCAAACACCCTGTTCTGCGAGATAAAATCTACGTAAATGTCATCTCTCTTTATGCCAAAAGCCTCGACCGATTTGATGAATTCAGCGAAATGGCCATTTACCGTGGCGTTGCTTGTCGCAGGAACAGGGCCTTCCTGAACGAAACCAAAAACAGCGACATACGAATCGGCAGGAACGTTTATCAGCACGCTTGATTCAGTAAACTGAACTTGTTTATCTTCCTCGAGCACCCCGGTGAGCACGCCGGTATTCGTCTGCGGTTCGCGCTGCTTACTATTGGGATTCCTGTACACACTGCTGCCTGCGTCCTGAGCAAAGGTTTGCAAGAAACAGGTACCCAACAAAATTGTGATAGCCGCAAAGGTTTTCATCCTATTAGCCGGAGTCAGTAGCCCGCACGTAAGTAAGGGC
>DLHV01000217.1:3877-4052 GCA_002483395.1 Chloracidobacterium sp. UBA7659
GCATCATCGGCGCGGTGCCGCAGCTTCCCAAACATTCGACCATTGTGACGGTGAATTTGCCGTCGTCCGTCGTCTCGCCTGGTTTGATGCCGAGTTTCGAGCAAATATGCTCGGTGATCTCAGGCTCGCCCATGATTCTGCACGAAAGCGTTTTGCAGATCTGGATGTGATGCCG
>DLHV01000217.1:4094-4228 GCA_002483395.1 Chloracidobacterium sp. UBA7659
GCACGCCCGCATTGTCTATCGACCCGCGTTCTCGCTGCACGACCAGCAGAAGCAATGGTATCAACGCCGACCGCTTCCGCTCCGGCGGGTATTTCGCCACGTGTGCTTTCATCTCAGCGATGATCTCAGGTGAA
>DLHV01000209.1 GCA_002483395.1 Chloracidobacterium sp. UBA7659
CGGTTATCGAAGAAATGCTTGGTCTGCGCGTCGTTAACCGCGATAGAAGGGAAGTTGAGCACGCCGGCTTTCTGCATTGCTTTGAGGCGAACAATGCCGGTCGTCGTCTCTTCAGTCGTGCCGATAAGCGTTTCCGCTAACTCCTTCTTTTCCTTTAACATAGTCGCCACAACATCAGAACCGTCATCAATTATCAGGTTCGGGTTCGTGTCGAGCGCGGCGCGCACGTGGCTGACATAAGTTTCGATCGACTCGCCCTTGATGGCCATCACCGGAATGCCCCAGTCGGCAACCAGCGAAGCCGCTACATCATCCTGCGTTGACAGCGGGTTTGAAGCAATAAGTAACGATTCGGCTCCGCCGGCCTGTAATGTGCGGGCCAGATTCGCCGTCTCGGTCGTTATGTGTGCACACGCGACGAGCTTTACGCCCGTAAGCGGCTTTTCCTTTTCGAAACGCTCGCGAATAAGCCGCAGAACCGGCATTTCGCGGTCGGCCCACTCGATTCGCTGCTTGCCCTCAAGGGCAAGATTGATGTCCTTTATGTCGTATTGAATTGAAGGTTGTTCGGTTGCCATAGTGTTGGAGCGAGGACACTCTTGTCCTCATGAGCCCGAAGGGCGAAAAATTATGTAAAATATTCCTCAAGAGTTCGACCGCTTCGCGTTCGTGGGGACAGGAGTGTCCCCACTCCGCTAAACCGCCGCGCCGTTGCTCAGTGCACCAAGCAGGGCATCGGCCTTGTCGGTCTTTTCCCATGTGAATTCATCATGGGTGCGGCCGAAGTGACCGAACCGCGCCGTTTGCCTAAAGATCGGACGGCGGAGATCCAATGCTTCAATAATGCCTTTCGGCGTCAGAGCGAAATTCTTGCGAACGGCTTCGGCCAGCTTGACCTCATCGACCTTGCCCGTGCCGTGAGTGTCGATGTAAACCGAAACCGGTTCCGCAACTCCGATGGCGTAAGCTAACTGAACAGTACACTTATCGGCCAAACCGGCTGCTACGATGTTTTTCGCAATATACCGCGCCATATAGGCAGCCGAACGGTCGACCTTGGTTGGGTCCTTGCCCGAAAAGGCTCCGCCGCCGTGTGGAGCATATCCGCCGTAGGTGTCGACAATGATCTTACGGCCCGTAACGCCTGCGTCGCCCATCGGACCGCCGATAACAAAACGTCCTGTAGGGTTGATGTGAAACTTCGTGTTTTCGTCGAGCAAATCGGCCGGAACTGTTGATTTGATTACCTTTTCGAGAACGTCAGAACGGAGCTGTTCCGTCGTCACATCGTCGGAATGCTGCGTCGAGACAACAACAGCCTCTACTCGGAAAGGGTGGCCGTCACGATATTCGATCGTGACCTGCGATTTTCCATCGGGCCGAAGATAATCGAGTTCGCCGCTACGACGGATGTCCGAAAGTTTTTTCGTCAGATTATGTGCCAACTGAATCGGCAGCGGCATCAACTCAGGGGTTTCGTTGCAAGCATAGCCGAACATAAGGCCCTGGTCCCCCGCACCGCCTGTGTCGACGCCCTGAGCAATATCAGGTGACTGCGTGCCCACAGCGTCGATCACGCTGCAAGTCGCGGCGTCGTAGCCGAAAAGGGCATCGTTGTATCCGATCTCGTGGATCGTGTCGCGGACGATCTGTTTATAATTGATCCGCGCCGTCGTTGTGATTTCACCGGCAATGACCGCTAAACCTGTGGTGACAAGGGTTTCGCAAGCAACGCGGGCCGTCGGATCCTGTTCAAGGATGGCATCGAGCACCGCGTCTGAGATTTGGTCAGCAATTTTGTCCGGATGGCCCTCGGTAACCGATTCGGACGTGAATAAAAAATTTCCGTTACTCAAGTGGTTGTAACTCCTTTAGGGTTTAATAATTGAAATCTCTAATGTATAACAAAACCGTAATAATAGCCTGTTTGACCAGATGTGTCAACGAACGCGTGCCTCGGGTAGAACTCCATAAGAATGAATGTCCTAGAAGGGGGACACTTCGATTTAGGTTAAGCAGTCGCATAAGTCTTAAACGTCAGCATCTGGATATGTACTGCGTCTGATAATAAAGATTATGTTATACAATTACACCAAAGGAGCGTGGCCGAACGGGTATCGTAAATATCATTATTTTACTTATTCGACGCCGACTGCCAAACTAGCATTTTTAGCCCTCAAGAATGTAGAAACAATGAAGCTTTATTTACTTATTCTTCTTTTGACTTTCCAATGTGCGCTGCCGTTAAGCGCCAATAGCTTTGCTTCGAACGAAGAGGCGTATCGCGTCAACAATTTAGGCGTGGCCCTTTTGGAGCAGTACAAGCATGATGAAGCAGTCGAGCGGTTTAAGAAAGCGTTGGAGTTAAAACCCGATTTCCCGATCGCGAAGATCAACCTGGCAATCGCACTTTTCAATGCGCAGAAACTTGTCGAGGCCAAACAAACCGTCGCCGCCGTGCTTAATGAGATCCCTGATTCGCCGCAGGCAAATTACGTGCTTGGGCTGATCGGACGTACGGAAAATAACCAGGAAGATTCACTTGCGGCTTTTCGCCGGGTTTTGGCAAGAGACTCGCTGGACGTCGGCACAAATGTCAATATAGGACAAATTCTATCGCAGCAAAAACAATACGACGAAGCAATCAAACATTTTCAGATTGCCTATGAAGCCGAGCCTTATAACACAACCGCCGTTTACAATCTGGCGACAACTCTTCAACGAAAAGGCGAACGCTCTCGCTCTGCCGAGCTTCTCAAAGCCTTTCAAACCCTGCGTGAAAACGGTGCGGGAACGTCGATCGGCCTGAATTATCTCGAACAGGGCCGTTATGCCGAAGCGGTTGCTTCGACCGGATCGGAAAGCGAACTGATTGACACGACAGAGCCGAAAGTCACTTTTCAAGAGGCCAACATTGGGTTACCAATCGCGCGGCCAACCCGTTCGCCGAAATCACACGACGCTGTTTTGTTCGACATGGATGGCGACAATGATCTGGATCTAGCGCTCAGCAATCCGGCCAGGATTTTTCGGAACAATACCGGTAAATTTATCAATGTGACCTCGGCTTCCGGCGATTATGCCAGGATGACATCGGATCCCGGTTCCCGCATCATAGCGGGCGATTTTGACAACGACGGTTTGACAGATTTGTTTCTGGTACGCGGCAAAAGCTACACGCTCTATAGGAATTTGAGCAGAGGCAGATTCGCCGACGTTACCGCTAAAGCAAAAATTCCCGCCAAGGCGGACCGACTTCCCTCTTTCACGTGCGCATTCGTTGACGCCGACCACGACGGCGATCTGGATATTTTCGTCGGCGGAACGGGCAAATCGAGTAACAGACTCTTTCGCAACAACGGCGATTCGACTTTCACTGATTATTCCGCTCAGGCAAAGATCAACCGCGAAGATCTTGCCGTCAGCGTTGTGCCTACCGATTTCGACAACCGGCGCGACATCGANNCGATCTGCTGGTTCTAGCAAGCGGCGAGCGGCCTGCTTTATATCGGAATTTGCGCGACACAACATTCCGCGATGTTGCCACCGAGATTGGTTTGACCCAGAAATCCGCTTGGACGTGCGCCGCCGCCGGCGATTTTAACAAGGACACATTCGTCGACTTTTTTTTCGGAATCACCGGTCGGCGCGGTTTTTTTGCTGTCTCCGACGGACGCGGAAAATTCGTTTTGCGGGACGCCCCCGCCGGAATGGAAAGCGTGTCAATCGCTCAGTTCGTTGATTACGACAACGACGGCTTGCTCGATCTGATCGCCAATACATCGAAAGGCTTGGTTGTTTCCAGAAATCTCGGTAACCGCTGGGTTGATGCGAGCAATAAGATATTCAGGACAAACCACGATATCGGCAATTCAAACCAAATGCTGTCGGCGGACATTGACCGCGACGGTGACATTGACCTGTTCACCTTCGACAAAAGCGGAAGGCTCCGGTTTTTGCGCAACGACGGCGGCAACGCGAATAATGCCGAGGTCTTGCGTCTGCGTGGCCGTGTTTCAAATAAGATGGCAGTCGGAGCGAAAATCGAGATGCGTGCGGGCAGCCTCGCGCAAAAACTGGAAACTTACTCGGCGAGTCCGGCACCCGCACCGTCGCAGACTATTTTTGGTCTCGGCAAACGTGCAAAACCGGACGCCGTTCGCGTCATTTGGAGTTCGGGTATTGTCCAGTCCGAAATCGATTTTCCTACGACNNGAACATACCATTTAACGTTGAGGAATTAGACCGCAAGCCGTCCTCTTGTCCGTATCTTTACACGTGGAGCGGCGAACGCTTTGAATTTATCACCGATTTTCTCGGCGGCGGCGAAATGGGCAAT
Source organism: Chloracidobacterium sp. UBA7659 (assembly GCA_002483395.1). GTDB lineage: Bacteria > Acidobacteriota > Blastocatellia > Pyrinomonadales > Pyrinomonadaceae > OLB17. Next base: position 4,340 of record DLHV01000209.1, read on the forward strand.
TGGCAGGCTCCGGGTATCTATAGCTTCCCGGACTCGGACGAGTTTGTGCGAATTCCTCCCGGCA
>DLHV01000165.1:0-1992 GCA_002483395.1 Chloracidobacterium sp. UBA7659
CGGATTGCGGATTGCGGATTTGCCGTTGAAGACGTTTCGCTTTCCTTACCGCATTTATTTTCAGGTCTCGCGGAGCAGAAAAAAACCGCAATCCGCAATCCCAAATCCGCAATCGTTAGATTGCTTCCGCGTAATCGACCATCGGCTCGCCTTTCTTTAACGTAACGTAGGCCTTTTTCCAGGCCGGGCGGCGTCCTTCGAATTTTCCGCGCTTCTTGATCTTGCCGTCGTACTGTACCGTGCGGACGGCTGCGACCTTTACGTTGAAGATTTCTTCAATCGCCTTTTTGATATCCGGCTTCGCGGCTTTCCGGTCCACGCGGAACGTCAAAACCTGTCCCTGCACGCGATCGGTATTCTCTTCGGTCGAATCTTCCTTAAGAATAACGCTCTTTTCGGTGACGACCGGCGACTTCAAAATGTCCCAAACACTCAACTTACTCATTGTCAGTCGCCTCCTTATCGGCCGGAGCTTCTTCAGCCTTTTCCGCCTTTACCTTTTTCGGTTTCGCCGTTTCGGGCTTCGCTTCCTCGGCCTTAACTTCTTCCGTTTCAGTTTTTTTGGCTTTCACCGCTTCGGGCTTCGCTTCTTCCACCTTTGCTTCTTTCGGCTCGGCCTTTTTCGCTTTCGCAGCTTCTGGTTTGACTTCTTCCACCTTTACTTCCCTAGCTTCTTTCTTCGCTTTCGGGGCCTTTTCGGTGACAGGCGCCACGGCCTCAGGCTCGTCTTTCGCTCCTTCGCGTTTAGGATCGAGCAACTCGTTTAACTCAACAACTGCCGTCTTCGAGATCAAAAGCTTTTCGTGATACAGAATGTCGTAAATATTCAGCCCAAAGCTATTTGTGACCTTTGTCTTTTCGACATTTCGCGACGAAAGGATCAGATTCGCGTTATCAAGCGAATCTACGATCAAAGTCTTGGTCGGCTTCTTTTTATTTTCGGTCAATCCCAAACCGCCGATCGCTCCAAGAAACTCGCGTGTTTTAGGATTGGCAAACGTAAATTCATCAATGATGATCAAATTTCCTTCACGTAATCTTTCGGACAAAGCCGAACGCAGGGCACCGCGGCGCATTTTCTTGGGCATTTTGTATGACCAATCGCGCGGCTGCGGTCCGTGGACGTTGCCTCCGCCCTTCCACAGAGGCGAGCGGATCGACGCGATACGCGCACGGCCCGTTCCTTTCTGCTTCCAAAGCTTGCGGCCCGAACCCGAAACGTTTCCGCGGGTCTTCGTTGCCGACGTTCCCTGGCGTCCGTTTGCCTGGTAATTGATGACCGCGGCATGGATCAGCGCTTCGTTAAGCTCGGCGCCGAACACGGCATCTGACAGCGAAACTTCGCCGACTTCTTTATTCTTCAAATTGCGAACCTTTACGGTAGGCATAATTTTCACTCCGTTTGAGTCGAGCGAGTCGTGGGAGTCTCGCGAGTNNGGTCATGAGTCTTTCGACTCTCCAGACTCTCAAAACTCTCAAGACTCTCAGGACTTTTTCACTACCACCAACCCGCCATTCGGCCCCGGCACCGCACCGCGGACCATCAATAGATTGTTCTCTACATCCACGCGGGCAACCGTCAATCCTTTTATCGTGACCCGGGCATCGCCCATGTGGCCGGACGATTTCGTTCCCTTGATAACGCGTGACGGATATGCCGACTGGCCGATCGATCCCGGCTCGCGAACATTCATCGAACCGTGCGATTCGGGCCCGCGTGAAAACTTGTGGCGTTTGATCGTACCGGCGAAACCGCGTCCTTTCGATTTGCCGACGACTTCGACCGCATCTCCGTCAGCGAAAAGATCGACCTTGATCTGATCGCCGATGGTCGCATCAGGCTCGCCCCTTAAACGAATTTCCTTCAATATACGTGTCGGAGGAAGCCCGCCGCCCGTTTTTTCAAAGTGGCCGCGCAACGGCTTCGTTACGTTCTTCAGCCTGATCGGCTTATCTTCGACAAGGCCAAGCTGGACGGCATTGTAGCCGTCG
>DLHV01000165.1:2031-4595 GCA_002483395.1 Chloracidobacterium sp. UBA7659
GCAAAAAGCTGCGTCATTCCTAATTTTCTGCCAATGATTCCGCTTATCATAATAGTTTGTAGAGTTTTTAGAGTTTTTAGAGTTTTTGGAGTTCAAGAGCTGAAATAACTCTACAAACTCTACAAACTCTATGAACTCAATAAACTAGCTTTTCCCAAACGCCTTGATCTCAACATCCACACCGGCCGGCAGGTCCAATTTCATCAACGCATCGACCGTTTCGGCGGTCGGGTCGAGAATGTCCATCAGCCTTTTGTGCGTTCTGATCTCGAACTGCTCACGCGATTTCTTATCCACGTGCGGCGATCTCAAAACCGTCCATTTATTCTTAATGGTCGGAAGAGGGATCGGCCCCGCGATCCTCGCACCGGTCCGTTTCGCTGTATCGACGATCTCCTGCGTGGACTGGTCCAAAACACGGTGATCGTAGGCTTTGAGCTTAATGCGAATTTTTTCGTTTAACATATCTTTCGTAAGAGTTACGCGTTTACGCGTGAAGCACGTTGAGCACGGAAACCGTCAGGGGTCAACGGACAACGTTGAATCACGCCTGAAGGCGTAACTCTTGCCTTTTATTCAACTACTTCCGAAACGGTGCCGGCTCCGACCGTTCTGCCGCCTTCGCGGATGGCGAAGCGGAGCCCTTTTTCCATTGCGATCGGGGCGATCAGTTCGATCTCCATCTGGATGTTGTCGCCCGGCATGACCATCTCGACTCCTGTCGGCAGGTGTGCAACACCGGTTACGTCCGTTGTTCTGAAGTAGAACTGCGGCCTGTAGCCCGTAAAGAACGGTGTGTGGCGCCCGCCTTCTTCTTTTGTCAAGACGTATGCCTCGGCCTTGAACTTCGTGTGCGGCGTGATCGAGCCCGGTTTCGCGATAACCTGTCCGCGTTCGATCTCCTTTCGCTCAACACCACGGAGAAGCAGCCCGACATTATCACCGGCCATTCCACTGTCGAGCAGCTTCTTGAACATCTCGACGCCCGTCACGACCGTGTTTCGCGTCTCCTTGATACCGACGATCTCGACCGGCTCGTTGACGTTGATCTTCCCGCGTTCGATTCGGCCCGTCGCGACCGTTCCGCGGCCCTGAATCGTAAAGATATCCTCAACCGGCATCAGAAACGGCTTGTCCATTTCGCGGGCCGGTGTCGGGATGTAGCTGTCCACCGCTTCCATCAACTCGTCGATCTTCGGCTCCCATTTCTCATCGCCTTCGAGTGCTTTTAACGCAGACCCCTGTATGACCGGAATGTCGTCGCCCGGAAACTCATAAGACGAAAGAAGTTCTCTGATCTCCATTTCCACCAGTTCGAGCAGTTCCGCGTCATCCACCGCATCGACCTTGTTCATAAACACGACCATCGATGGCACGCCAACTTGCCTCGCCAAGAGAATATGTTCTCTCGTCTGAGGCATCGGGCCGTCCGTCGCCGCAACCACCAGGATAGCTCCGTCCATCTGGGCCGCTCCGGTGATCATGTTCTTGACATAGTCGGCGTGGCCCGGGCAATCGACGTGTGCGTAGTGACGATTGGCCGTCTCATACTCGACGTGTGCCGTCGCGATCGTGATGCCGCGTGCCTTTTCCTCAGGCGCGTTGTCGATCGAATCGAACGAGCGATACGATATCTTCGGATTGTGCTTCTGCAATACCTTTGTGATCGCCGCCGTCAACGTCGTCTTGCCATGNNCGGTCAAATTTTTCCTTGCTCATAATCTATCTGTGTCCTTCGAAAATTATTTAACAGTAATTCCCAAATACTTTCTAATATGTCTCGCCTTCCTCCGGAACTTCATCCATCGCCATCAGGAGATACGCATCCTTGATGTTCTCTTCCAACTCTTCAACCGACTCGTCATTATTTCCGGGTGCTCAAGCAGCTTGCCCAACCAAAACCTGTCGGATTTCCAATAGACCATTGTCATTTTGGAAGTAGTTGTACCCAACATATTAGCTGCTTACTCCCGTTCCCTTGATCTTCGCGATAACCTCTTCGGCCACATTACGCGGGGCCTCGTCGTAACGCTCGAAGTGCATGCTCGATGTCGCGCGTCCCTGCGTCGAGCTTCTCAAATCGGTCGTGTACCCAAACATTTCAGAAAGCGGTACGAATGCCGTCACGATAGAGACGTTGCCCGGACGCGGTTCCATCTTGTCGATCTGCCCGCGGCGTCTATTAAGATCGCCGTTGACGGCGCCCATGTATTCTTCCGGAGTAACGACTTCGATACGCATGATCGGCTCGAGCAGAACAGGTTTCGCCTTCTTAACGGCATCCTGAAACGCGAAGGAGCCGGCTAGTTTGAATGAAATTTCATCCGAATCGACCTCGTGATACGAACCAAACAGAAGCCTTACCTTAATATCGACGAGTTCATATCCGGCAAGATATCCGCGCTGCATCGCATCGCGGACGCCTTCCATTGTCGGTTTGATAAACTGACGCGGGATCGATCCGCCGGTGATCTTGTCTTCGAATACAAAACCTTCGCCCGGAGCCGGTTCGATCTCAAGCTCGACGTGGCCGAATTTACCGCGGCCGCCTGACTGTTTCTTGT